>CAMCTC010000083.1 GCA_945878355.1 Bordetella parapertussis
AGAGAATCGACCATCTGTTGCATGACCCGGGGAATGCCGGCCATCACGTAGACATTGCCGATGAAAAAACCCGGCGGCCCGAGCGGGTTGTCGATCAGGCCGCCACCTCGGGGGATGCGCGCCATGCGCATGCGCGCGGCCATGATCTCGGGCGGCGCCGGCCGCCGCTCCAGGATGGCCGCGATCTCGGGCGACACCACCAGATCGACACCGAAGGCCGCCGCAATGCAGTCGGCGGTGATGTCGTCGTGGGTCGGGCCGATGCCGCCGGTGGTGAAGACATAGTCGTGGCGTTCGCGCAGCGCGTTCACGGCTTCGACGATGTCGTGCTCGACATCGGGCACGACCCGCGCCTGACGGATCTGGATGCCGTATTCGTTGAGCTTCTTGGCCAGGTAGGCCAGGTTGGTGTCCTGGGTGCGCCCGGACAGGATTTCGTTGCCGATGATCAGCACGGCGGCTGTCACAAGACTGGGTTCGGTGGGCTCGGCGGTCATCTCGGCTCTGCAGTGGATGTAGGTGACTATGGTACGGAACCTGGGGCCGATGCGCTGGCCTTCTCGGCCTGGTGCAGGGTTGCGCTTCACTTCGTGCGTGGTGATCAACTCACGGCGGGACTTGCACCCGCAGGTGCGCGCTCATGCTGGGCGTTCAACCCAAAAAAAGAGGACTCGTTTAGAGTCCTCTTTTCACAGTCTGGTGCGCGGGGCGGCACTCGAAAAGTCAATAAACAAAACAACTTAGCCAACCAAAAGCGGAGCAGAAATTCGCCGTAAAATATTCCGTTACAACCGGAATTATTTGGCATTGTTCGCATCCAGGAATTTACTCTGAACGGGCCGCCTTCTGTCGGCCTCGCGGACTGCTCAGACACACTGACACAAGGCTGCGCCAACCCGTGACAAAAAGTTTGTCGTCTTCATTGATGATGATGTACGTTGATTCAACGTACATTTAGCGCGAAGGAGACATCGCAATGCCGCCCATCACCGACGTTCAGGACCGAGCATCGAATGTTCGCTGTTCAGCAAATATCGCCTTTTGATCGAATATTCAACAGCGCTGCGACCGAGTCGAAGGGTGTGCCGTTGAGGCACGAGGCTCAGCCAAAGACTGCTGTGGCAGCAAATGGCCCTGAACCACGAGCATGGCCGCAGCGATGCGGCCGCCAAAGTGGCCCGCAAGCTGTTGCGACTCAACCCCGGCGACAACCTGGGCGTGCGCTACCTGCTGCCCTTTGTGCTGCTGGAGAAGGCCGAGTTGGCGGCAGCAAAGCGCTCCCTGAGGGCTCTGGCCGACGAGATCGGCCTGACCGCCGCCGTTGCACGGGCGTTCATCGCCTTCGCGAAAGACGAGCGGGCAACCTTCCGACGTGAGCTGGCGACAGCGCTGTTCACCCTGCCCGTGCTGCGCGCCTTGCTGCTCAACAGCCCCAAGGCCCTGCCAGCGGGTGAGTCGGGGATCGGTCGGTCCAACCGGACATGGAGACGTTTACAGAGTTTGCATGGCCCTGCTACTGCATCGTGCCCTGGCTGCGCGCGGCGTGCGTCGCGTTCCTGGCTGAGCCGGTGGTCAGGACCGCGGAACTGGAGCTTCGCACCTACTGGTCCGGATACCGGGAAGCTCGACGTGACCCGAAGGCCCAGCCAGTCGGCAGCTGTGAGGGGTGGGAGCGACTGCTTGCCCAGGGCATCGACCGGGTCGCGCCCGCAGGCACCCACTCGTCCAGGTCATGAAACGGGCGGCCAGCGAGGCCGTGCGCCGAGCCGCCAAGGCGGCAAGGCGTCAAGGTGCCTGCAGGAGCCGTCGCCGAGCTTGACTTCCGGCACAGGGACCCTGGGAGCCGCTTCAAGCGGCTGCGAAAAACGCACCCAAGCGTCGCGGAGCCTGTGGTGCTGACTCAGGCTGCCAACGGCTATAAGTACATATAAACTTGACTGAAATATCCAACTTCGATAAACTATATGTTATGAGTAAAGCTTCCCCTGCGCTGAGTCAGATGCCGCCTTCGACGGTTGCCGCGCTTGAGCAGCTCGGCGCAGACCTCGCCGTGTCCCGGCTGCGCCGCAAGGAATCGCTGAAGACTTGGGCCAAACGCCTCGGGGTGAGCGTGCCGACCCTGCTGCGTCTGGAAGCGGGCGAGCCCGGCGTCAGCCTGGGTGTGCTCGCCACGGCGCTCTGGCTCGTCGGCCGCGACGGCGCCCTGGCGACCCTGGCCTCGCCCAAGGAGGACCGCGGTGCGCTAGAACTCGACGTGCGGGCTGCAGAGACGCTCGGCAAGGAGAGGGTGCGTGCCACGGCGCAAGCCAAGCTTGCTCGGGCATCGCGTCAGGCCCGCCGCGATGAAGCCTCCGACGACACATCACCCCAATCCAACGCTGCCAAGACAGCACCTCAATCTTGAGACAGGACGAGCTGTACCTCTGGTACCTGGCGGACTCGGCCGCGCCGCGCCATGTCGGGCAGCTCCGCCTGGTCGATGCCGGCAAGGGTGTGTCGCTGCAATACGGCGTGGACTGGCTGAGCAGCGGCTTCCCACTCAGCGAAGACCTGCCGCTCGTCGACATCGAGCAGCTGCCGCGCTGGAGGGGCCTGGCTGTCGGCGCCGTTGACGATGCCCGGCCTGACCGGTGGGGTGAGCGCGTCATCCAGTACCTCGACAAGCCGGCCCGGCTGTCGCTGATGGAGTACCTGTACTACGCCGGCGACGACCGCTTCGGAGCGCTCGGGGTGTCGACCTCGGCCGATGCCTACCGGCCGCGCAGCCAGAGCCCGCTGCCCCGACTGGAGCAGGCGCAGCAGCTCAGCGAGGTGGTGCACAAGGTCAGCGAGCGCGAGCCCGTCAGCGACATCGAGCGGCGCATGCTGAGCGCCGGCGGAAGCTTCGGGGGTGCCAAGCCCAAGGCGCTCATCGACATCGCCGGTGAACAGTGGGTCATCAAGTTCTTCAACAACGAGCCCATCGATGTGCCGCTCATCGAGCATGCGTCGATGACGCTGGCCAAGCTGGCCGGCATCGAGGTGGCGCAGACCCGCGTCGTGCCGCTGGTGGGTGAGAACGCACTGGCGGTGCGCCGCTATGACCGCGACGGCGTGCGGCGCATCCACTGCATTTCAGCGGGTACCGCGCTTCGCGCGCAGACCGTCGCAGGCCAGGAGCCGGAGCTGGGCTACCCTGCCCTGGCGCAGTTGCTGCGCCGCGCTGGCCTGGCCGACGATGACCAGAACCTGCGCGACATGCAGGAGCTGTTCCGCCGCATGGTGTTCAACATCCTCATCGACAACACCGACGACCATGAGAAGAACCATGCGTTGATGGTGGTGGCCCCAACTCGCCAGGGCAAGTACAAGCTGGCACCGGCCTATGACGTGCTGCCCACCAACTCAGGCCAGGGCTACCAGGAGTTCATCGTCGGCACCGCGCAGCGCGATTCAACGCTGGCCAACGCCATGTCGCAGTGCGAACTTTTCGGGTACACGCCAGCGCAAGCAGCGGCCGAGGTCGTGCGGGTCATCGAGGTCGTCGACAGGTGGCGGGACCACTTTGCGGCCTGCCAGGTCACCCATGCTGACCTCGAGAGCCTCGCTGAGCGCATCAACGGCGGCCCGCTGCTGAGCCAGCGCCGCACGTTCAATCCAGACGACTACGCAAAGCCGGCGCGAGCACGCCGACGTCGCAGCCCGTTCGACCGGTAGTGCTCGGGGGTGGGGCCCAGCGGCTCAGTGGTTGAACAGCGTGATGAGGAAGTAACGCTCTCCCGCAGCAGAACAGGAGGCGCAAGCCTTGGTCAAACCCAGGATACCGGCCTTGGTCGCGCCATGTACGGCCATACTGCCATGGCCGAGATGAGATGCCATCGAGCCGATGTTGATGATGCTCCCCCGCCCCTCTTCTTCAGCTCGTGATGAGCGGCATTGCTCAACACGAAAACCGCGGTCAAATTGGTGTCGATGACCTTGTGCCAGAGTTCGACGCGAGATCTGCAGCGGGTGCTGCGGTGCCGAAGAAATCCCTCGGTCCAGATGGGGCAGTTCAGCAGCAGGGCGCAGGCCAGCACCTGCCAGTCGTGAGGTTCGCGCTGGCCGGTCCCGGCATGACGATGGCGGTCAAGGCATCGAGCTCGCCCAACGCAGCCGCCTCGCCGATGCGCTTGTTGGTGTGATCGACCTGGCTTGATCCGAGGACCCCTTTGATCTTGATGTTCAATGACCTTTTAGATGACTTTTTAGAACTGGACCCAACCATGAAAATCAAAAGCATCCTCGCCCGCTGGCTGCATGTGCCGATTCCGCTTGAGAAACAGCATGTCTCGGACTTCGGCCGCGTGGCCTCTTTTGATTCGGTGCTGGTACGCATCGAAACCGAATGCGGCCTGGTCGGCTGGGGCGAAGCCAAGGAAGAAGTTGGCAGCGAAGGCAACAGCTGGGGCCTGGTCGCCATCATCAACCAGAAGTTCGGCCCCGGCCTCGTCGGCGAAGACCCGCGGGACATCAACCGCATCTGGGAGCTGATGTACAGCGGCTGCCGCGGGCACTATGCGCTGGCGCACGGCCATGTATTTCCCATCATGGGCCGGCGAGGCGTCTCGGTGGCGGCCATCAGCGGCATTGACATGGCCCTGTGGGACCTATTGGGCAAACACCTGAACGCCCCTGTCTGGCGCCTGCTGGGCGGGCGCAAGTCCCAGCGCATGGCGGCCTACGCTTCTGGCGGCTGGGCCGATGCCGAACATATTGGCGAGCAGTTGCTGGGCTACGTCGCACGCGGCGGCTTCAAGGCCGTGAAGATGCGGGTCGGCGTGATTGACGGCGACCCCATCAACTCGGCACGCCGCGTGAAGGCCGCGCGCGAGGCGCTGGGGCCCGACATGGGTCTGGCTTGCGACGCGCACGGCACCTACACCGTGGCCGAAGCCAAACGTTTTTGCCGCCTGGTGGAGGACTGCAATCTGCTGTGGTTTGAAGAGCCGGTAACGGCCGACGACAAACGCGGCATGGCAGAGGTTCGCGCAGCAACGGCCATCCCGATTGCGGCCGGCGAAAGCGAATTCAACCGCTTCGACTTCCGCGACCTGGCGGAACTGCGCGCTGCCGATATCTTCCAGCCTGACCTGGCCATCTGCGGCGGCATCTCGGAAGCGATGCGCATAGGCGCCATCGCTGCAGCCTGGAACCTCAAGCTGGCGCCGCACCTGTGGACCGGCGCACTGGCCTTTGCCGCGGGCATGCATGTGGCGGCCGCCTCCCCGGCCGGCTGGCTGCTGGAATATTCAGTCGGCGCCAACCCACTGCTGCAGGAACTGGCCGAAGAACAGTTCAGCGTGCAGGACGGCATGATCGAGATTCCAGACCGCCCGGGCCTGGGCATCACCATCCGCCAGGATTTTGTGGACCGTTACACCGTGATTTGATGGACTGGCTGGCGCCAGGGTAAACGCCAGCAAACAAAAGCCACTTTAACGCAGGAAGTCGATGCAGGCGCGGATGTATTACCATTCATTCATTCGGTAACACTCGAGGAGAGCTGCATGGCAACAACGCTGACGAGCAAGGGGCAGGTCACGATCCCGAAACGCATTCGTGACGCCATGCGTCTGTTGCCCGGCGCGGCGGTGGAGTTCTCGGTGAACGCAGCCGGCGAGGTGGTTCTTCATCCGCCCAAGGCTGCAAAGGGCACGCGCGCGCCGGTTCGCGACCGTTTCGACGCCGTGCGCGGCCGGGCTGACGTGCACTGGCGGACGGATGAACTGATGAAGCTGCTGCGCGCCGACGATTGATGATCCTTGTCGATACCAATGTCCTGGTGGACGTGCTGCAGAACGACCCGCAGTGGGCCGATTGGTCCATCGCCCAGATGCGAGCGCAGGCCAAGCTGCATGCCTTGGCCATCAACCCGGTCATCTACGCCGAGATGTCGCTGTCGTTCTCGACCCTCGAAGCCCTCGACGGCGTGGTGCTGACGATGGCCCTGGAACTGCGCGAGATACCCCGGCCGGCCCTGTTCCTGGCCGCGAAGGCGTTTGTCCAGTACCGCCGGCGCGGCGGCGGCAAGGCGCAGGTGCTGCCCGACTTCTTCATTGGCGCTCATGCGGTTGTCGAGGGTTGGCCCTTGCTCACCCGCGACGCCAGCCGCTTCAGAACCTACTTCCCGACGCTCCAGGTCTTGGCGCCGTGAGCTCAAGGACTGCGTCGCCTCAACGCGACCGCCTTCTGCGCGCCACCACCGTAGCGCCCAACGCCAGCAGCGCCAGCGTCTGGGGCTTCGGCACAGAGGCGGCCACTTCGCCGGGGAGCACAGCTACGGCATACGCCAGACCTGCCTGCGCGTCGCCGGGCTGAAGGCCGAAGTCGGGGTAGAGGGCCCGCGTGAAGCTAGCTGGGATCAGTCGCGTCCACCACCGCACCGTACCACCTACGCAACGGCTTCACTCGCCAACATCTTCAAACGCAGCATCAGAAGGGTACGAATTTCGGATTCGTTCGATGACGGCCGCGCAATTCGCATGGGCGGCATCGCTGCGCTCGAAGTGCAGCAGCACCCACAACTCGAAGCAAGGGATTGAGATGATCTCCTGGATCGGCAAAGGCTTCTTGCTTCGACCAGCCAGCGCCTTGATCTTCTCGCGAGCGCGAGAGAAGCTTTCGTGGGCGTCACGATCGAATGCGCAGGCGGTGATCCAGCCGCTCGTCTACCCCGCCGCCTATCCGACGCATGGTGTGTGGGCGGCGGTGTTCCGGTTGCTGTGGCTGATGGTGCGCGGGCCGGGTGCGGTGTCCATTGACCATGCCTTGGCGGTGCGGCGTAACCGATCGACCGCTGGTTGAACCTGGTTACCGCTCAGCGCGCGGGTGCGCCACAGGCGCCAGCGACCTCTTCAGGGCAACCTGACGCGGCGGCTGGTCGGCGGCTGGCAACCCTCAGCCGCCAGCCGATCATCCTTGCAGGCCTTCCGAAAGCAGACGCCTTGTAGTTGACGTTATAAGGCTGACCGGGGCTTTAGGCCTCGTCGTCGACGTGTTCGAATCTGACGACTGGGTAGCTCCTGCGCTGTGGTCCGCACACAAACGAATGCCCTAGATGCAGGATGTGATCTGCTCCGCCTGGAGCGCCGCAGATGCCACCATCGAAAGAAAAATTGTTAGAAAATCTCATATCGTAATATTTTCTGTGGTCACCGGAAGAAAAATATGGCGTACCGGATCGTTGGGTATGAATTTCTGCGGGACTCCCTGAGCCTCTCGGCGTTTGCTCCGGATGTGACGGCCCGTGCTGGAGGGGTCACCCGAAAGAACACCTTTGGTGACAGCATCCTGGCCGTCTCTGTCCATGTGGCCCCCGCGTCCGACGACCCGCTGTAGCACCTCCTGTTCGCGCTGAAGCACGAGCAGTTGAACCTGCAGATTGCCATCCTGGCGCTCCAGAAGATTCCCGCTGCGGCGGTGGCGCGGGAGTTCATCGCCAAGCCCACGAGCTGGTACGCCAGGCAGGCCTGCTACCTGAGGGAGCTGGCCAACGGCGCAACTTTGACCGGTCTACCGGCCGCCCGCGGGCCCTACGGCGTGTTGTTCTCACCGGACAAGTTCCTGACGGCAGCAAGCACCCGATCGAGCCGGTGGCGCGTCGACTTCAACGGCATCGGGTCCCCTCGGTACTGCATCACCGTGCGGCGCACGCCGGCGATCGACACCCTGGTCAGAAGAAGCATCCTCGACCAGGTGAAGGCGTTCGTGGACGGGATCGATCCGGCGCTACTCGACCGGGCCGTGCGCTGGGCGTACCTGAGCGAGACCGACAACTCCTACGCGATCGAGCGGGAGAGTGCGACCAACGACAAGCGCGAGGCCTTCGCCTCACTGCTGGCGCGCGCCCACGAGGCCGAGCAGTTCACGGAAGACTACCTCGTTGCACTGCAGAACCTGACGATCACCAGTCCGCTGGACAAGGCGTTCGAGTTCAGGTCGAAGCAGAACTGGCTTCGCAAGGATCTGCCGGGCGCGCTGGGCGTGACTTACGTGCCGCCACCGCCCGATCTGAATCTGGAGATCATGGACGAGATCATGAGCTTCGCGAACAACCCGGGCACCGGCGTGGATGCCCTGGTGCGTGGCGCTGTAACGAGCTTCGCCTTCGTTTTCGCACACCCGTTCATGGATGGCAACGGCCGGCTGTCGCGCTTCCTGTTCCACAAGGCAGCCTGTCAGGATCCGCGGCTGGCCAACGGTCTGGTGCTGCCCGTGTCCGTCGCCATGAAGCGCAACGAGGGTGACTACCTGAAGGCCCTGGAATCCTTCTCCAAGAAGACCCGCCGTTTTTGGAAGGTGAACATGATCGACGAATTGGTCAAGGCCGAATTCACCGGCGCGCCAGAGATCTATCGCTACTGGGACGGGACCGAGTGCGTCGAGTTCGGCCTGCGCATGGCACAGGAGGCGCTAGATCGCGATCTCCAGAACGAGAGCGTCTTCCTACAGAGATTCGATCAGGCCTACCGCGCGGTGAACGATGCGGTGGACATGAACAATGACGATCTGGTGCTCATGATCCGCAACGTCCTGCAGAACAATGGCGTGCTGTCGAACAACCGACGCAAGCAGCTGATCGGCAAGGGCCATCCGACGGCAATCATCGACAAGGCGATGGCGGTGCTGACGGAATGCTTGGCCGATGACGACGAAGCGAGCCCGGCGCCAGTTGCGCGCGGTTGATGCCTGCAACGATGTGGCATCTGTCGACCCCTTGGTTCAAATTTGCCAGGCATTTTTCGGTCAAAGGTCGATCGAACTCGGGAATGCAGTTTGCCTCGCACTCGGTGGGCTGAGTAGCCCACGTGCAGCGCGGGCTCTTGCGGCCCACCCCACCGGTGACCACTACGCGCTTGCTTCGGAGGCACGGTCGGCGTGACGAGATGCCTGACAGCTGACTGTCGCCACTGGCTGCTGATGGCCGGGTCAAGCCGAAGACAGGCCCAGTCTCGTCGCCGGAAACCTGCCGTTCAGCTGCTCGCCGAGGCCACGACTGGGCGCACGCGGCGACCGACCGGTAGTGGCCGGCACCGTGAGTTGCCGACCGAGCCAGTACGCTGCCGATCAGCCCGTAGGCGATGGCGTAGGGGTTGCCCCAGGGCCGTATAGCCCGCAACCGTGTTGCCGCTCTGCGCCGCCGCCCAGCCTTGCTGCTCGACCTGCGCGGCGCTGTCGACCAATTCAGGCTTGACCGTCGTCGTCGCCCCTTGCTTGAAATAGAACTCGCCGACGATGCTGCCCTCTGATGCCGACAGCCGTGCTCATTGCACGGCCAGCACTGAGATATGTCCGGCCTCGTGAGCGACCACATGCGGTCTGATCATGATCTCGACATCCTGATTCAGCACGGTTAGGAACTCCATCAGCTTTTCGACCGAGAACTGGTCGAGCCGGTAGTTCTTGAGGGCCGAGACCTTTGGCTGCGGAATGCTCAGCAGCGGTGCGATTTCCCGCTGCTTGAGCTTGCGGCCCTTGAGTAAATCGTTGACGACCAGTGCCAGGCGGGTCTTGATTTGCCGCTCAGAGGCGTCGCTGTAGCCAAGGTCGCGGAAGACGTTGGTGGAGCCGTGGGTGATCGTGGTCATGTTGATCGTGTCCT
The DNA here is from genome assembly GCA_945878355.1 of Bordetella parapertussis. Taxonomy (GTDB): domain Bacteria; phylum Pseudomonadota; class Gammaproteobacteria; order Burkholderiales; family Burkholderiaceae_C; genus Pseudaquabacterium. Next base: position 9,623 of record CAMCTC010000083.1, read on the forward strand.
TTCATAGTCTTGCTGGGCTCGCTTGAGCCGTTCGGCAACGAGGCTGACATCTTCCTGCGGTGTCTTGATGCCCGTCTTCGACTTCTTTTGGAAGGCGTGCAGCACATAGACCACGTCGGCAAAGCGCACCGTGTAGACGGCGCGGAAGGTATCGCCGCGATGGTCCTCAAGGATCTCGAATACGCCGCCGCCCTCCCCTTTCCAGGGCGGCGGCGTGCGGATGCTTGCCGCCTAGTTGTGCCAGGCCGAGCGCATAGCCCATGTCGTCCTGCACCTCGGTGGGAAACGCCTGGTAGTCCTTCTTGGACGAGCCAACCCAGTGCAGTGGCTTTTCTCGCGAGGTGCTGTACGGAATTCGGACCCTGTCCGATATATATCAAGACAGGTATATTTAGTCAAGTCCTATCTTTCGGCATCCCCGCCGGCTTTGCCTGCGGTCGGGTGCTGGGAGTCCTTGAAACGACTGGGCGCCCCAAGCCTCCTTCATGCCCTGCGGGCATCGCCGCTGGCCGTCGGGTGTCTCGGCCAGCCGGTAGCGCCGCCTGATGCGAACAACCAAGGCAAGCCAGCGGCGGCGGCGTGCCGTGAGGTGCAACCTCGGCCTGGGCACCAGCGCAGCCAGCCGCTGCATGAACTCCAGCGGCGACATCACCAGGTGCGTCGTGCCGTCGCGCCAGGGCATCTTCAGCTTGAGCACCACTTGGCCCGCGGCGTTGGTTTGTACGCGCTCGCTGGCAAGCGCCTGGCGGGTGATGTACCGGCAGAGTTGCTCCAGCGCCTGCCGATCGTCGGCCGCGCAGCGCACGGCGGCGTGCAGGCTGAACCCGTCGACGTCAGCGCAGAGCATCTGCAAGTGGCCCCTGCTCTCAGCGATGGCGTCACCCATGACTTGGCAGGGCCACCTGTTCTGGCGTGCATCCTTCAGGCGAGCTCGAAGCGGCGCGGCAGGTCGGCCCCGCGCCGGCCGCAGGTGATCGCCGCGGCGCGGGCCGCGAAGCGCAAAGCATCGGCGATCGAGGACAAATCGAGGGCGGCGATGCCGGCGGCGGTCAATGCGCCATGCTCGGCCAGCCAGGTCAGCAGCGCGGCCTGGAAGGTGTCGCCGGCGCCGACTGTGTCGATGACGACCACCGCAACCGGTTCGGCCGCAGCGCAGCCGGCGGCATGGAAGGCGACTGCGCCTTTGCTACCGCGCGTGACGATGACCAACGTGGTGCCAGCCGTCAGCGCTGATTCTGCAAAGTCCTCGATCGTTCGACCGGGGTAAAGCAACTCCAGATCCTCGTCGCTGATCTTCAGCAGGTGGGTTCGCGGCTGCATCCAAAGCAGCGTGGCGCGCCAGATGTCTAGGTCGGGCTCGACATTGGTCCGGATGTTGGGGTCGTAGCTGATCACGCTGCGCCGATGTTCACGCTCGACGAGCGCACGCTGGGTCGCGCCCACGGGCTGCACCACCATAGAATAACTTCCGAAGTGGAAGGCATTTGCCCGCGCCGGAATGGCTGCCAGATGGTCGGGCCGCACCAGGCGGTCGGCTGCGCCGTGGCCATAGAAGGCGTAGGAGGGAACACCCTGAGCGTCCAGTCCGATCAGGCTCAGCGTCGTCGGCGCGTCGATGCGTGCCACCGCATTGGACGCTACTCCTTCGTCGGCCAGCGCCCGCATCAGGCGTTCACCGGCGAAGCCGGTGCCAATGCCGCCGAAGAATCCCACCGGCTGACGAAGCCGGGCCAGACCCAGCGCGACATTGAAAGGCGAACCGCCAATTCGGCCGTCGAGCACCATGCCAGTGGCCGTATCGCAGGTGGCGAACACGTCGAACAAGGCTTCGCCGCAAACAATGAACATCAAGGTCACCTTTTCAGGAGCGGTCTTCTCAAATAGCAATTGATGGCCAGTTCGCTCAGCCTCCGGTCCCGAAGTGCGGGCAAAGTGCGGGATACAGGTGCCCGAACCGTTCGTAGCGCAGACCCAGCAAAGCCCCACGTTACACCGGCTAGCGGGCCGACGCAGCAGACCGACCCGAGGTCACCATCGGCGGCCGGCCGAGCTAAGCGCGCTGGCCCCAGTGCTGCGCCGGAATCACCGCTCTCAATGGTGATCGGCGACAGGCCCAATGTCGACGAGATCAGCTGCAGCCCACAGCGCCCTGCGGGCACCAACGCCCACCAGGCAGAGTTGGCTCACCTCGCCGTACAAGTGCGGACCCGAGCCAGCGCCAAGCGAGGCGATGTTGATGCCGTTAGGCTCGATCCGGAGTACTTGATGCAGTCGGCAACGGCCTTCACCGGCGAGTAGCCGTTGACGATCGGAACATGGGCGGCACCACAGCCAACGTCACGGGCCGGTAGTCACGCCCAGGGTCGCGCCGACCTTGCTATACAAGCCTTCGGCGACTGCGAAAAGCAGAGCCGCGTATAGCAGCGTGTTGCCATCGGCAGGCGCGTCAGCGACTAACTCGCAGGCCATCCGCGTGCCAGCGCCGTGCGTGTCCTCGACGACGAACTGTTGCCCCATGCGCTCGGCGAAGCGCTCTGCGAACATCTGGCCCGAGATGCCGTTGGAGCCGCCGGCGCCGTAGGGCGAGATGATGCGCGCCGCCGAAGCGGCAGACATGCGCAGCGCCTTTACAGGTGTGACGCACGTTGCTGGTGCGGGCGCAACATTTGGCGGCAAACAGACATCGCTTAGGGAGTTGTGAACACTGGTCCTGCTCAGCCTCCTCGGCCAAATCGGACATTGGCCTGGTTCCTGTAGGCACTGGGCGTCATCCCCTTCACGTCGCGAAACCGACGATTGAAGTTGGCCACATTGTTGAAGCCGGCTTCGAAGCAAACTTGCGTCACCTGGCGGTCGGTCTCCATCAGCAACTGGCAGGCCCGGTTGATCCGCAAGTGGTTGACGAAACTGGTGAAGTCATTGCCCGTGGCGCGCTGGAAGAACCGCGAGAAGCGGCTGCAGCTCATGCCCAGGCTGGCGGCCATTTCTCCCGCGCTCAGCGGTTGGGCAAGGTCGGCGGTGATGCGATCGACAACCCTGTTGATCAGCTCCAGTTCGCGATCGTCGCAGTTGCCCTGCACCTGGACGTTCGACAACAGGCGATAGTCCGTACAGCGCGCCAGATCAGCCAGGAAGTTGCTGAACGCCGCGAAGCGCCGCACACCCCGGCTGTGCTTGACCGCAATCCAGTGGGCATGCGCGCGCTCGGACAGTCCGAAGAATTCAATGCCGTGCCGCGACCGTTCCAACATGGCCAGCACCTCGACCAGTTCCGGTATCACCGCGGCCGCCTGTGCAATCGGTTCATGGCGGAACTGGATCACCAGGTCGCGCTCGGGCACACCGCCATCGGGCACGTCCATCGAGATCCAGTTGTGCGGCAGGCGCGGACCACACAGCACCAGGTGCCCGGGCTGGAAGGGGCCGATCCAGTCCCCCACGAAGGCCTTGCCCGACGTGGTGGTGATCAAGTGCAACTCGTATTCTTCGTGGAAGTGCCAGCGCGCCAGAGGCGTTGGAAAGCCGTGGGAAAGACAACGAATCAGGCCGATGTCTTCCGTTGTTTCGTAGCCCAGCGACGTGGGCCTCGCATGCTCAAGTTCAAGCTCCGGCGACAGTGCGCGCCGGGCTTGAGCAAGTCGATTTCTGCCGGTCATGACAAGGAGGTGATGGCTCGAGAGTCGAATTCGCGACATTTTGCGCCCGCGCTGCGGCGGCAGGAACCTGCGCGCAACGTGCGGCTCAGCCAGTGTCTGTCGACTCAGCGCACGAGGTGGCCTGCGACTCGAAAGCATGGGCTCGAAGGTGGGCCGATCGCATCGTGTTCAAGGCCGATTCGTTGCCAGCCAGTTCCCCCCACAGCTGCGCATCCTGGCAGAAGGCGCGCAACGGGTCCGGCGCGGTGAACAGCGCATGCACCCTGTCGGCATCCATGGCGCTGTCCTCGTACACCCAGGGCAATTCGCCGCGGTGCCAACGCCCCAGGAACAGGAACAACAGCGCCGGCAGCATCGCGGTGCTGTCGAATGCACGCCCAACATCGACGCAGTCCTGGATCGTCGGGGTGATGAAGCCCGGCATCTTGGCGTAGCTGTCCATCGCCACGCGCTGATTTGTATCGGGAAGGTCGATGTTGCTGAACCTGTCCAGCACCACGTCACGGTATGCGACCAGGTCGATGGGCGACGGCCGGGCCGGGCGATCGAGGCAAGGAATCGCATCCAGCGTGACATAGTCGAACGCCAGCTGCCGGATCGCCGGCACCGCGACTGATTCATGGATGTAGTGGCAGCCGCGCAAGGTGCCCGCCCAGGCCAGACAGCTGTGTGTGGCATTGAGCAGCCGAATTTTGGCCTCTTCATGGTCGTGCACGGAGGACACGAACTCCACGCCCACCGCCTCCCAGGGCGGCCGCCCGGCGATGAAGTCGTCTTCGATCACCCATTGCGTGAAGTTTTCGCTCATCAAGGCGGCCTCGTCGTGCCAACCCGTGACGCGATGGACCCGATCGGCCACCGCCGCCAGCGGCCGTGGCGTGATGCGGTCAACCATCGAACTCGGGCAACGGGTGTTGTGCTCGACCCAGGCGCGCAGTTCGGTCAACCCGCGACGCGCGAGGAAGTCCAGCAAACCAGCGCGAAAGCGCACGCCGTTGCTGCGCAAGTTGTCGCAGGACAGCAAGGTGACGGGGCCGCCGCCACACTGCAGGCGTTCGCCCAGGATGAGCGCCAGCGCGCCATAGATCGTGCTGTGCGATCCGGTGTCGAGATCCGCCCGCAGGTCCCGCTGCTTCGCATCAAGGCCGCCGTGGGCGTCAAGGTGGTAACCGGCCTCGGTGACCGTGAAGGAGATGATGCGCGTGCGGCTGTCCGCCCCCACATGCACGATGCGCTTCAAGCTTGCATCGAACGGTACCACCTCGCGAATCGAGCGCACACGCCGGTATTGGCGCTGCCCCTGCGGCGACACGGTTTCAAGCGTGTACTGGCCACCTTGCCGGGCCAGTGCCGCCATCACGTCCGGCATGTCGTTCCGAAGGTTGCCGCCCACCAGGTCCCAGTACGGACCAGCCTGCTCGCGCAAGCTGTCCAGATACACCGCCTGGTGCGCGCGATGAAACGAACCCAGGCCCAAGTGCAGGATGACGGCTCGATCCAAGGGCTCTTCAGAGGTGTTCATGCGCGGGTTTATGCAGGGGGCTGAAAGTGCAATGCCAGGGCTGACATGCCTTTCAAGAGGCAGGATGCTGCCTTTGACCACCTTCGGCATCGAACAACACGGCGTCGGCCGCATCGAAGCCCAAGGCGATGGCGTCGCCAGGTGCCACCTCAGTGTCGCCTGGCATGCGCGCCACCAAGAGTTCGCTGCCGATGCGGCAAGTCACGAGGGTGTCGGCACCCAGCGGCTCCACCACTTCCACCGCCGCGGCCAGCCCGACGGCCTGCACGCGCAGGTGCTCGGGGCGGATGCCTAGCACCAGGGGAGTGTCTGGCAAACCCGCGGACCGGACCGGCGTCAACGCACCCGACTCCAGCGTGACGAACTGCGGGCCGGCACTCACACGCAGGAAGTTCATGGTGGGTGAGCCGATGAAACTGGCCACGAAGCGTGTCTGCGGGTTGCGGTACAACTCCTTGGGTGTGCCCACCTGTTCGATGTGGCCACTGTTCAGCACGACGATGCGGTCGGCCATGGTCATGGCCTCGACCTGATCGTGGGTGACATACACCATCGTGGCGCGAAGGTGCTGGTGCAGCCGCTTGATCTCGATGCGCATGTCCGCACGCAGCTTGGCATCGAGGTTGGACAGCGGCTCGTCGAACAAGAACACCTGCGGCGCGCGCACGATGGCGCGGCCCATGGCCACACGCTGGCGCTGCCCGCCCGACAGCTCGCGCGGGCGGCGGCTCAGCAGGTGTCCGATCTGCAGCGTGGCCGCTGCCGCGCGTACCCGCTGGGCGATCTCGGCCTTGGGCACGTCGCGCATCTTCAGGCCGAAGCCCATGTTCCCCTCGACCGACATGTGTGGGTACAGGGCATATTCCTGGAACACCATGGCGATGTCGCGGTCGCGTGCCGGCAAGGTGTTCACCAGGCGCTCGCCGATCGCGATGTCGCCGGACTGGAAGGATTCGAGCCCGGCAATCATGCGCAGCAAGGTGGACTTGCCGCAGCCCGACGGCCCGACGAAGACGATGAACTCACCGCGCTCGATGGCCAGTGACAGCCCGTGGATCACCTCGACATCGCCGTAGCGCTTGACCACGTTTCGAATGGAAACCGCTGACATGTACCGCTAGCCTTTCACGGCACCGGCCGCCAGGCCGGCCACCAGGCGGCGCTGGATCAACAGGGCCAGCACCAAAGGGGGCAAGGCAATCACGGTGGCCGCAGCCATCAGGCCGCCCCAGTTCGTCACGCCTTCGCCGATGAAGTTGAACGAGGCCACGATGGCGGTCTTGGTCTCCAGGCCCGACAGCGCCAGTGCGAAGAGGAAGTAGTTCCAGGAGAAGACGAAGCACAGGATGGCTGCGACGATGATGCCGGGCATCACCACGGGAATGGCCACGCGCAGCAGGATGGAAGCCGGCCGGCAGCCGTCGATCTGCGCCGATTCCACTAGTTCGCGCGGCATGCCGTCGAAGTGCGGCAGCGGTGTCCACAAGGCGACCGGCACGGTGATGACGGCATGCGTCACGACGAGCAGGAAGTGCGTACCGATCAAGCCCATCTGCGTGAAGAGCACGAACCACGGCAGCAGGAACAGCGTGCCCGGCGCCATACGGGCGAACAGGGTGATGGTGGCCGGCCAGGTCATGCGGTGCCAGGAAATGGCGAACGCAGCGGGAATGGCCAGCGCCAGGCCAAGCGCCGTGGAACCCACCGAAACCACGATGCTGTTCCAGGTGTACAGCAGAAAGTCAGATTGCTGGAACAGCCCGCGGTAGTTGGCCAGTGTCGGTTCAAACCAAAGGGTGGGCGGCAGGCGCGTGATGTCGGCGGGGCCCTTGAAGGACGAGAGACCCATCCAGAAGATCGGCGCCACAACCACGATGATGAGCACCGCAACCTGAAGGATCTGCAGCGCGCCCAGCCAGCGGGGCGACGTCATAGGCGTACGCAGGCTCATGGTCGCGTTCACCAGGCCACGTGCTTGCGAAGCTTCGCAAACACCAGCACGGTGCCGAAGACCACGCTGGCCAGCGTCACCATGGCGGCCGAGGCGTAGCCGAAGCGCGTGAACTCGAACGCCTGCTGGTAAGCGTAGATGTTCAATGTGGTCGACGCATTGCCCGGCCCGCCGCGGGTGGTGATGTAGATGATGTCGAAGAAGCGAAGCAGATCCACTGACCGCAGGATGGCCGCTGTGAGCAATGTCGGCGCCAACAAGGGCAAGGTGATGTAGACGAAGCGTCGCCAGCCCACGGCGCCATCCACCTCGGCCGCCTCGAACACCTTGGCAGGCAGCGACAGAAGCCCGCCCAGCACGATGAGCGCCACGAACGGCGCTGCCTGCCAGGTGTCCAGCAGCGCCACGGTCACCAGCACCCAAGTGGGGTGCGCCAGCCACAGGCTAGGCGGGATGCCCATCTGCGCCAGCACCCAGTTGGCCACGCCCAAGGCCGGATCAAGAATCACTACAGCGACCATGCCCACCACCACCGGTGGCAGCAGGAAGGGTGTGATGGCAATGGTGCGCACCAGGTTCTTGAAGCGCTCGACGCGGTTCAGCACCAGCGCCAGCCAGGTGCCCACGACGAGTTGCATGACGATGGCCACGCCGTACAGCACGAAGGTGAGCTTGAAGGCATTGCGGAACTCCGATTCCGCGAACAGCGCGCGAAAGTTGTCCAGGCCCGCAAAGCGGCCCGTCGTGCCGAGCGACACATCCTGAAGCGACAGCCAGATGGCGTATAGGAACGGGAAGATGATGAGCGCGGCCACGAAGAGCACGGCCGGCCAGATCATCCAGCGCATGGACAGCGCGGCTTGGCCCCCGGCGCTGGCCTTGCCTGAGGGTGTGGTCGCGTCGATGCTCATATGGCCAGAGCCGCTGCCCACATGCCTGCCTGCCTCTATTGCAGCTTGGCGACGTCGGCGTTGGCTTCGCAAGCCGCCTCGCGCGGCGTCTTCTGCCCCAGCACGATTTCCTGCACGGCACGGCCCATGCGTTCACGCGCTTCGGCAATGCGCTCGGTGGGCGGCTGATAGACCTCGGTTCCCGTACGGCTGATCTCGTTCACAGCATTGGCCCAGTCGCCGCGAATCGGTATTTCGGCCGACCACTTCTTCATCTCCGGCCCGGCGAACACCGAGGAGCGCGGCGGCGCCACGCCAGTGGCCACCAGCTTGGTCTGCACTTCTTTCGAAGTCGCCCATTGGATGAAGTACCAGCCGGCGTCCTTCTTCTCCGACGCAGCCGACAAGGCAATACCCCAGCCGAAATTGACCGGCACCGAGACCCCCGCGGCCTTGCCTTTGGGCAGTACCTTCACGCCCAGGTCCTTGTCGCGCCCGGGGAACTTCATGATGTTCGGAAACTCGTTCGACGATTCATGCGTCATGGCAATGCGACCTTGGCCGAGCAGTTCCACTACCTGGGGGAATGAATGATTGGTGGCACCCAGTGGCCCGTAATCCTTCAGCAGGTTGGCATACATCTCCATGCCTGCGATGACCTTGTCGGTGCACAGATTGGGCTTGCCATCGGCCGTCTTCCACTCGCCGCCCAGGTTGCGCACAAATGCACCCATTGCGTATGGAATGGTGATCCGCAGGCCTCGCGCCGCCCAAACGCCCTGGTTGGCGTCGCAGGCCTTCAAAGCCTTGGCTGCTGCAGGAATATCTTCCAGGAACTGCGGCTCGGGAATGTTGCACTTGGCGAAGATGTCTTTTCGCCAATAGAACAGCGGGCCTTCGGTGTTGATGGGCAGCCCGATCAACTTACCATCCACGCTATGGCCAGTGATCAAGCCCTTGCCGAAATCTGGCAGGTCGAAGTCGGGTGCCGTCTTCGACGGGTTGCTCACCAGGGTGCCGAGGTTCTCGTACCAGCCTGCGCGGTCAAAGAGCCGACCTTCGCGCATGGTCAAAGTCATGAACACGTCAACGTCTTTCGAACGCGCCTGCAGCAGGGTCTGCTGGCGAGTGCGGAAGGGCTCTTCAGCCAGGATCTCCAGCCGCACGTTCACACCGGTCTTGGCGGTGAAATCCTTGGTCAACTCACGCATGGCCTGGGACCAGGGGTGGTTGTTCAGCAGCACATTGATGGTCTGCCCGTTGGCGCGCTTCCAGTCGAAGCTCTGGGCCTGGGCAATCGGCAGCAGCGCCACGCCCAGCAGAGCCACTGTGGTCCATCGCGCGGCGAAGGTCCGCTTCAAATCTCTTGCCATAGTGATACTCCTGTCGCGACGTGTTGCATGGTCAAAGCTCAAGTGACAGTCTAGGGTCGACGGGGGTCTCGCCCTAGTACGCGCCGACCATTACTCTGTACTTTCGTGCGCGGTCTGGTTCGGTCTTTCCCTGCCCTCCAGGGCAGACGGACCAGCTCGGCATCGTCGACGCGGACGATGGCCTCGCGCACATTCAGATGAGCACCGGCGAAGACATTGGCGATTCCGTTGATAGCCTAGGAGCAGACCCCGTGCGCACTCAGTCGGTGACGCAGCTCGAGCAGCTTGGCCCAGCTCAGCCGCACGGGCGGTGGTGCGTACAGCCCGCCTCGCACTCGCCTCGCACTCGGCGGGTGGCGCGGCCTGGGCGGGCGCCTCAGCCTCTTGCGGCACCTCTTGCAACACCACCAGCGCGCGCAACTTGGCATTCGGTGCCAGAACATCATGGAACCGAATGAGGTGCAACCTGGCCTGGGCACCAGCGCAGCCAGCCGCTGCATGAACTCCAGCGGCGACATCACCAGGTGCGTCGTGCCGTCGGGCCAGGGCGTCTTCAGCTTGAGTACCACTTGGCCCGCGGCGTTGGTTTGTACGCGCTCGTTGGCAAGCGCCAGGCGGGTGATGTACCGGCAGAGTTGCTCCAGCGCCTGCCGATCGTCGGCCGCGCAGCGCACGGCTGCGTGCAGGCTGAACCTGTCGATGTCAGCGCAGAGCATCTGCTTGAAGCCCTTCTCCCTGGGCATGGCGCCCTGAACCGTCAGCACCTTCTGGCCAACACGCAGACCGAATGCGATGCGGTAAGTGCACGCCGCGGCCTGCAGCGGCCTGAGCGTGCGGGCCTCTTCCGAATAACCGTCGTTATCGGCCATGTCGCTGTCAGCCTCGTCGGCCCCTTCGACATTTCGCCCGGCCTGACCGAGCAGGTGGCGCGTGATGACGCGGTGCACCACCTGCAGCACGGGCGTCACCAGCTTTGGCTGTGCTGCGAGCAATAGACGCAGTGGGATGGGTAGCCGCCTGTGCCTCGGCGATGAAGGTCGCGACGTGCTGCTGCACTAGGCGGTACAGCGTGGTCTGTTCCGGGCGGTGGCGCCGTAGTGAACAGGCGCGCCATCGGGCGCCCGCTGGGCCGGCCGATGGCTTGCACGATGCGCTCCCGAGATGGTGAGCCCGTACGGTCTCAAGCCGCGCACGGCCTCGCAATCGCCCTGTCGGGCGCCCACCTGCGGGTGCCTGCTTGCGGGTGCCTAAACTCGGGTGGCCAGCTCCTAGTCGCCGACGGCGCGCGCATGGTCAGGAAAGATGTCCGGAAGCTGCCCGTGGCCAGCGCCGGCTATCGATACCGGCTCTTCCCGGGTGTTTGCCCGGACCAACGAATCGAAAGCCAGTTTCCTGGCTTGACCTCGTACTCACTGCCGCCACCCGGGTTGACGGCAGTTGAGCACGGCTTCGCGCCCGGGTTGCCTCAGCTGGGAATGTTGCCCGGTGGGGGCTTGCCCTCGGTTCCAGACGACAGGCGCAAGGCGATCGAACAGGGCCCGTTGCAGTTTGCGAACTGGGTCAGACACACAATGGATCCTCGTCGCGAGCCAGGCCGTTAAGGTCGGCTACTCTGCCG
>CAMCTC010000084.1 GCA_945878355.1 Bordetella parapertussis
CAGGGGCTTCAGCCGCAGCAATCTGGTCTACATGCGGCTGCTGTACCAGCGGTACCCAATGAGTCAGAAGCCTTCTCACCAATTGAGCTGGTCGCACTACGTCGAGTTGCTCAAGCTGGACGACGAACTGGAACGTGGCTTCTACGAGATGCAGGCCATCGCCGAGCGCTGGTCGGTGCCCGAGCTCAAGCAGCGTGTCGCTCAAGAACGTGTTCGGGCCGTCTTGTCTGCCAACGCCACCATGATCTTGCTGTACCGGGACATCGGCCAAGCCATTCTGGCCAAGCAGCAGATGCAAGGCTGGGGCGCGCGCGTCATTGACCGGCTTTCGCATGACCTGAAGACGGCTTTCCCGGCGATGAGCGGCTTTTCTCCGCGCAACCTGAAATACATGCGCTTGTTTGCCAGTGCCTGGCCCGACCGCATCGTTGTGCAACGCACCGTTGCACAACTGCCCTGGCGCAGCAATCCATGGGTGTCGCCAACTGGGCGCAACAAATCCAGCGCACCCTGCCCGAAGACTTCAAGTCCAGCCTGCCCAGCGTGGAAGAAATCGAATCCGAGCTGCAAGCTGATTTTGGCGCAGGGGCCGACCATGCCGGTTGATCGTTTTGACGCGGTGGTGCGGCAGTCGCTGGTGCAACTTGGCGGTGAGGTGGCGGCTCTGGCGGCTTGCGTGGCGCAGCATTTGAGAAGAACGGGGGCTGATCTATGAGCAAGCCAAAGAAGGCAAGCATCGAAGTGCAAGGGGTCGCCATCGCCATACTGTCCAAGGCACAAGGCGACTTCATTTCGCTCACCGACATGGTGCGCAACTTCGACGGTGGCAGCGCTTTGATCGAGCAGTGGCTGAGGAACAAAGACACGGTTCTATTTCTCGGGGTGTGGGAGCGCATCCACAACCCCGGTTTTAACTCCCTCGAATTCGATGGAATTAAAGCCGAGGCCGGGCGCAACAGCTTCTACCTCTCCGCCAAAAAATGGATCGAGCTGACCGGTGCCCAAGGCCTGGTTGCCAGCGCGGGCCGCTACGGCGGCACCTATGCCCACAAAGACATCGCTTTTGAGTTTGGCTCCTGGCTCAGCCCGGAATTCAAGCTCTACCTCATCAAAGAATTCGATCGCCTCAAAGAGGACGAAAGCCGCCGCCTGTCACTGGCCTGGAACCTCAACCGCACGCTTTCCAAGCTCAACTACCGCATCCACACCGATGCCATACGCGAGCACCTGATCCCGCCGCAGGTGACGCCCGCCCAAGCCGCCTTCACCTACGCCAGCGAGGCCGACCTGCTCAATGTCGCCCTGTTCGGTCAGACCGCCCGGCAGTGGCGTGATGCCAACCCCGGCCTGGACGGCAATATGCGCGATGACGCCAGCATTGAGCAGCTGCTGGTGCTGGCCAACATCGAGGCCATGAACGCCGAGTTCATCCACATGAGCCTGTCGCAGGGCGAGCGCTTGCAGCGCCTGAACCAGATCGCCATTCGTCAGGTGCGCACCTTGACGGCTGACTCGCTGCGGGCCTTGAGCGCAGCCCCCGGCGACAAGGGTGCGCCATGAGCGGGCTTGCGGCGGGGTACAAGCTGACGGCGGCTGAGATCAAGTCGCTGGTGATCGACGACAAGTGGATGGCGCGGCTGGCGGCCAGCGTGCAGGGCGAACTCGACCGCGTTTCACAGACGCTGACCGGCCGCACCCGCGAGTTGGCCGAGCGATACGCGACGCCGCTGCCACAGCACGCCGACGAGGTGGCTGCGTTGGCCGCCCGGGTGGAACAGCACCTCGCGAAGATGGGGGCGTCATGGAAGTGAGGCCAGGCTATGTACAGACCGAAGTTGGGGTCATTCCGGCAGAGTGGGACGTATGCCCAGTTCATCAGAAAGGTGATGTCATCACGGGCAAGGCCCTGGCTGTGAATGCACCGGGGACACGGCGGCTTTACCTCCGAACCAAGAACGTCTTTGATGGCCGCATCGACATTGAGGACGTACTGATGATGCCAATGACAGATGAGCAGTTCGCGCAATTTCGAGTTCGGAATGGTGACGTGCTCCTCAATGAAGGTCAGAGCTTGGAGTTAGTAGGCCGTTGTGCGATCTATCAGGACGAGTATCCGGAGCCATGTGCGATACAAAACGCGCTCCTACGTTTCAGGGCTCGTGCGGACACCTCCGATAGATTTGCCTCTTACTTGTTCCGGTACTGTCAGCAAACGGGCGTCTTCGCTCGGATTGCACTTCAAACCACGTCGGTCGCACATCTCGGTGGCTCGCGATTCGCGCGACTTCGCCTTGCGTGGCCAACAGGGAAAGAGCAACGCGCCATTGCTGCAGCGCTGGGCGACATGGACGCGCTGCTGGCCGGGTTGGACCGCCTGATTGCCAAGAAGCGCGACCTCAAGCAGGCCGCCATGCAGCAACTCCTCACCGGCCAGACCCGGCTTCCGGGATTTCAGGGGGGGGTGGGAGAAGAGGCTGTTGCCCGACTTGGCTGACATCAGAGGCGGTGGCACACCCAGCACGAATGATTCCGCGGCCTGGGATGGCGACATCGCCTGGTGCACACCCACTGACATCACCGCGCTGGCTGGTGGTAAGTACCTGACCAGTACGGCTCGGCAGATCACAGCGCATGGCCTCAAGCAGAGTTCTGCTGAGGTGATCCCGGCCGGTTCAGTTGTCATGACTTCGCGCGCCACGATTGGGGAGTGTGCGATCAATACGATTCCGATGCCGACGAATCAGGGCTTCAAGAACTTCGTGCCGTTCGGGTCCGTTGACGCCGATTTTCTCTATTACCTGCTCACGACCCAGAAGGCGGGTTTCATCAGCCTGTGCGGTGGAAGTACCTTCCTGGAAATCGGGAAGACGCAACTGCGCGGTTATGGCGTCCGCGTACCTGCTGACAAGGCCGAACAAACTGCCATCGCCGCCGTCCTCTCCGACATGGACGCCGAACTGGCCGCCCTCGAAGCCCGCCTTGCCAAGACCCGCGCCCTCAAGCAAGCAATGATGCAAGAACTGCTGACCGGCAAGACGAGGCTGGTGTGAAGGAATTGTTGGTCAATGCGCTGATTCACCGCGACTACTTCACCAGCGCCTCGATCCGCATCATGGTGTTTGCCGATCGTGTGGAGATAGCCAGCCCAGGGCATCTGCCCGACAGCCTGAGCGTAGAAGCTATCCGGCAGGGCCGCACCAACCGCCGCAATCCAACGCTGACGGAACATGCCGCCCAGCTCCTGCCGTATCGCGGCCTGGGCAGCGGCATTCCACGCGCGTTGCGGGAATGGCCGCAGATCGAGCTGCTCGATGACGCCGCAGGCAACCAGTTCAGTGCGGTGGCGCGGCGGCCTGCGGCGGAATGGCGCACGCCAGGCGACCCAGTCGGCGACCCAGTCCGGGTACCTGCCCGGGAGGTCACCGACCCAGTCGATCAACTGCTTCAGCTGCTGGTCGCAGGACCACTGCCGCCATCAGCGCTGATGGCGGGCCTGGGCCTGAAGCACCGTCACACCTTCCGTACCAACTACCTGCGTCCGGCGCTGGAACGCCAGTGGATCGCCCCGACTCTGCCCGACAAGCCCAACAGCCGCCTGCAACGCTACCGTCTGACACCTGCGGGCCAAGCCATGACGCAAGAACTGCTCACCGGCAAGACGAGGCTGACATGAACGCGCAACAGAGCGTCGAGTGGAGGAATGCCGGCCAGTTGCCACCCGACTGGTCGTTGGCGCGCATGATGGCCAAGCATCCATCGCAACCGGCCAACCCGGACATTGCCAGGGCCTTGTTCCTGGCCGGCAAGATCGAATCCTGGGGCCGCGGCATCGACCTGATCCGCAACGCCTGCCTGGCCGCTGCTGGCCCGGCACCGCGCTTCGACTGCGACAGCACAGGGTTCTGGGTCGAGTTTCCGTTCCCAGCGCTGACCGAAGGCGACGGAACTTCGGTGAAAAATTCGGTGAAAACGCCGGCAGCCATTCTGGGCCTGTTGGCAGCCACGCCGGCTATGACGCTGGCCGAGGTCGCTGCCGAGGTTGGCAAGACCTCGCGTGCGGTCGAACTGGCCGCGGCCAAACTGGTCAAGGAAGGCCGGTTGAAATATGTGGGTCCGCAAAATGGTGGCCACTGGGAGGTGTTGAATTGAGCAGCCAGGCCAAAGAGGCTGAATTTGCGGCCTGCCGCGACAAGACCTGTGCCCTCAAGCAGGCCATGATGCAAGAGTTGCTGACTGGCAGGATTCGACTTAAGGAGCCATGCTCTTAGAGAAGTTGCCACCCGTGAAATCAAGATATTATTTTGATGGATCGTCTCTAAGTATTTGTTTTTAATTGATTTTTTCCTATAAAGTCAACATGTTTCTTGCCTTCCAGTAAAGATGACGTGACCCATGGCTGCATTTAAGCACTTCGACCTTGCGCTGCTCAACCCCGCGTTTGACTCCCCGCTGGTCGACGTGCTGACCGAGCTGGAGCACTTGCGCCGCCTCAAGCTGGCGGGCACCACACCGGCGCCGGTGTTTTATCAGCTCAAGCGGGTTTTCCACATGCTGGAGAGCCTGGGCTCCGCCCGCATCGAGGGCAACCACACCACATTGGCCGACTATGTGGAGAGCTCGCTGGAAGGCACCGCCACGGCTGGCGACCATCTGGCTGAAATTGCCAACATTGAACAGGCTATGGCCTACGTTGAGTTGGCCGTGCAACCGGGTGCCGAGGTGTCGGAGCACTTCATTCGCGAACTGCACGCCCTAACCGTGCGCAAACTGGTGCGCGAGGGCGATGCAACCCCCGGCGCATACCGTGTGGGGCAGGTGCAAATTGCCCAGTCGGAGCATTTGCCGCCCGAGGGTGTGCTGGTGGGCGGCTACATGCAGGAGTTGGTGGCTTTCATCAACCGGGCGGACGCACCCAAGTACGACCTGATCAAGGTCGCGCTGGCGCACCACCGCTTTGGCTGGATCCACCCCTTTGGCAACGGCAACGGGCGGGTGGTGCGATTGCTGACCTATGCGCTGATGATCAAGTACGGATTCAACGTCAAGGCCGGCGGCCGGGTATTGAATCCCACAGCGGTGTTTTGCAGCGACCGTGACCGGTACTACGCCATGCTGGCCTGTGCCGATGTAGGCACCCCCACCGGGCTGGAGCAGTGGTGCCTGTATGTTTTGCAGGGCGTGTTGCTGGAGCTGAACAAGGTGGACCAGCTCACCCAGTACGAGTACCTGAAACGCAAGATTCTTGTCCCTGCGCTGGCCTTTGCGCGCAGCCGGACCTTGATCACGGCCCAAGAAGAGGCGGTGTTGCTTGCATCGGTGAGGTCCGGCATTGCCAAGGCGGCAGATCTGAGTTCAGCCATGCCGGGCATGACCGCCGCGCAACGCACTTACCAAATCAGGAAACTGGTGGAGCGCAAGATGCTGCACCCCATCGCGCCCAACGCGCGGCAGTACACCCTGGGTTTTGACAACAGCTACCTCATGCGCGGGGTGATTCACGCGCTCGCTCAAGAGAGCTTTATTTCCGTGTCCCTCACGGGCCAGGACCGTACCCCGTGACCGAACGACCTCGCTCCGAGCGCAAGACCCAGAACCGGGTGATCGCCCGCTTCACCGACCCGGCGCAGGCGGACTGCCTGGGCTACCGCTACCTCGGTGAGTGGCGCCAGCGAGAAAACAACAGCGGCATCGAGACAGCGCTGCTGCGCGACAACCTAGCCGCCCGGGGTTACTCGGCTGCCCAGATCGGCGCTGCGCTGCAGAAGCTGGAAACCGCGGCCGACTCCACCGGCATCACGCTCTATTAGGCCAACCTGCGCAGCTACCAGTTGCTGCGCTACGGCGTGCCGGTGCAGATCGCTGCGGGCCAGTCGCACGAGACGGTGCACCTGGTCGACTGGACGAACCCGGAGAAGAACGACTTCGCGCTGGCCGAGGAGGTGACGCTCAAGGGCGGCGAGCTTGGCTCGCACCAGCGACGGCCCGACATCGTGCTGTACCTGAACGGCCTGGCGATCGCGGTGGTCGAGCTCAAGCGCAGCTCGGTCGAGCTGGCCGACGGCGTGCGCCAGCTCATCACCAACCAGGAAGAGATCTTCAACAAGGGCTTCTTCAGCACGGTGCAACTGCTGCTGGCCGGCAGCGATTCACAAGGGCTGCGCTACGGCACCACCGGCACACCCGAGCAGTTCTTTGTCGAGTGGAAGGATGAGAACCCTGCCGGGGCAGGTATGAGCGCCGGCGCGCTGCTGGACCGGCCGCTGGCGCAGTTGTGCAACAAGGCGCGGCTGCTGGACCTGATCCGCCTCAACACCGAGTTGGTGAAAAAGCCCAAAGACTTGCTGGAGTACGTGGTCGTCCACGAGATGGCGCACCTGTTGGAGCCGAATCATCGAGGGAGCTTCGTCGCGGTGATGGATGCCCATTACCCGACCTGGCGCGAAGCACGCGCCGAGCTGAATGCGTTGCCCTTGGGGGCGTGGGGCTGAAAGCCGTCAGCCGTGCAGGCTGTCCGCGCCCTTGGTGGCCAGCGCGCCGCGAGCTGTCAGCCTCGGGACTTTGGCTTCAGTCCACAGGCGCTCAGCCCGCTGCGATCTCCGCTGCCAGCGCCTCGTCGACCAGCCGGCGAAAGCGCATCAGCGCGGCGTCCATCGCCAGCGGCAGCATCGTCGAGCCGGGGCTGCGAGCGACCATCGCGGCCTGCGCGCTGATCATGTCGCGGTCTTCGTTGAAGGCGCCGATCAGCGAGTCGAACAAGGTCTGGGTCAACGCCGCGTCGCCCATCGCCGTCGGGTGGCTTTGCTGGAAGAAGTAATGCGTGGTGTTCTCGGTCTCGGGCGTCAGCGTCTGGCAACTGTGCAGCGTGATCGCCTGGCTCAGATCGTCGGGCGCGCCGCCGGTGGGTTTGCCGCCCGAGTGCATCAGCAAGGTGCCGGGCAGCAGGAAGTCGTAGATGAACCAGCGGTCGAGCCGGGTTCCCGCCAGCTCGGGCCGCATCCGCAGGTAGTACGGCGGCGCCGGCACATCGGGCACCCGGCGCGTGACCCGGATGCCGCGCGGCACGGTCTCGATCTCGGGCTTCGCGCGGGCAATCTCGGGGCTGCCGCCCAGGGTCTTCTCGTGCACATACGACAGGTGCGAGAAGTCGAGCAGGTTGTCGGCGATCAGCAGGTACGGCGTGTCGTAGTGCATGTAGCCAGGGATGTTGCGCCAGTCCGGGTGCTCGCAGGAGAAGTTGTCGGGCAGCAGCGCCTCGTCGGCCAAATCCGCATCGCCCATCCAGACGAAGACCCAGCCCTTGCGCCGCGCGACTGGGTAGCTGCGCACCCTGGCCTTGGGCGGTACGCTGTCGAGCCCTGGCACCTCGACGCATTGGCCGCCGGCGTCGAACTTCAGCCCGTGGTAACCGCAGCGCACGCAGTCGCCTTCTTTGCGGCCTTTGGACAGCGGCGCCAGCCGGTGGCAGCAGCGGTCTTCCAGCGCGACCACAGCGCCGTCTGAGGTCCGGAACAGCAGCAGCGGCTCGCCGATCACGGTACGGCTGAACAAGGCGTCGGCTGCGATCTCGTGCTCCCAGGCGACGACGTACCAGCAGTTGCGGATGAAGCGGGATGTGGACAAGTCGGTCTCCTAAGCGATGAACAAGGCTTGTGCCCCGGACCGCATCATCGCCAAATTCGCCGGCGCCCGCTGTCCTCTTGGCGGGCGACGCGCTGGCCGCACAGGTGAAGCCCCGGATGGCGTGCTGCGCTCGTAGCGGCTAGGGTTGCGTCCAAATTCGTTTCGGAGATCTGCATGTCAAACCACCCCGCCCTGCGCCGCCAGACCCTGGCCGACTTGTTGCACCGCACCGCCGCGCGCTTTCCAAACAAGCCCGGCATTCTGTGCGGCGACACCTGCTGGACTTGGGCGCAGTTCGATGCTGTCGTCAGCCGGCTTGCTGCCGGCCTTCATGCCCAGGGCCTGGCCAAGGGCGAACATGTCGGCGTGCTGGCGCGCAACTCGCATGGTTTTGCCGCACTGCGCTTCGCGCTGGCTCGCTTGGGTGCGGTGATGGTGCCGGTGAACTTCATGCTCAACGCCGACGAGGCGGGCTACATCCTGCGCCATGCCGGCGTCAAGCTGCTGGCGGTGGACTCGAGCCTGACCGCGCTCGGTCGCGGGGCGGCCAAGCGCGACACGCAGATCAGTCGTTTCCTGTGGCTGCCCAGCGAGGAGGTTTCCGAGTTTCCCAAGGACAGCCAGACGGACTGCCTGGATTTCAACCTGCTGGCGGCCACCGACCTGGTCCAATCGCCTTGCCCTGAGCCCGATTTCAACAGCCATCACCTGCTGCAGATCGTCTACACCAGCGGCACCGAGAGCCTGCCCAAGGGCGCGATGCTGACGCACGGCGCGGTGATCGACCAGTATGTCTCTTGCATCGTCGAGGGCGAGATGGCCGAGGGCGATACCGTGCTGCACGCGCTGCCGCTCTACCACTGTGCGCAACTCGACGTCTTTCTCGGCCCCAGTGTTTACCTCGGCAGCACCAGCGTGATCACCGCCAAGCCCACGCCCGAGAACCTGTTGCCCTTGATCGCCCAGCACCGCATCAACCAGTTCTTCCTGCCGCCCACGGTCTGGATCGGCCTGCTGCGATCGCCACTGTTCGAGCTGCACGATCTGTCTAGCCTGCGCAAAGGCTATTACGGCGCATCGATCATGCCGGTGGCAGTGATGCGCGAGCTCATCGAACGCATCCCGCAGATGCGGCTGTGGAACTTCTACGGCCAGACCGAAATCGCGCCGCTCGCCACCGTGCTCAAGCCCGAGGACCAGTTGCGCAAGCCGGGGTCGGCGGGCCGGCCGGCGATCAATGTCGAGACCCGGGTCGTCGACGACCAGATGAACGATGTGCGCGTCGGCGAGGTCGGCGAGATCGTCCATCGCTCGTCACAGCTGCTGCTGGGCTATTTCCACGACCCCGAGCGCACGGCAGCGGCGTTCGAGGGCGGCTGGTTCCACAGCGGCGACCTGGGGGTGATCGACGAAGAGGGCTACCTCAGCGTGGTCGACCGCAAGAAGGACATGATCAAGACGGGCGGCGAGAACGTCGCCAGCCGCGAGGTCGAAGAGGCGCTGTACCGCTTGGCCGGCGTCAGCGAGGTGGCCGTGATCGGCCTGCCGCACCCGCGTTGGATCGAGGCCGTCACCGCAGTGGTCGTGCTCAAGCCGGGCGTGCTGCTCGACGAGGCCGCGGTGATCGCCCACTGCGCGGGCCAGCTCGCGCATTTCAAGGTGCCCAAGGGCGTGGTCTTCGTCGACGCGCTGCCCAAGAATCCGAGTGGCAAGCTGCTCAAGCGCGATCTCAGGATGCGTTTCGAGGGCAGGTTCGGCCCGGCTTGACGACCCCCGGGTTGCGTCAGCGCGCCGGCCCAGGCTCAAGCTGAGCCGGCGACGGCCGAAATGCAAGAGACCCCGGCGTCGCGCCGGACCTCGCAGTGCATTCCGACGCCGAGCCAGCATGCCCAAAGCCCCAGAATTTTGCGAGTTGCCAGCTGGCGCGCTACAGCGCCGCCAGTTGCTGCAGGCGGCCGGTGCGGCCGTGCTGGTCGGCCTGTGCTCGCCGACGCGCGCTCAGGCGCACTACACGGTCGCGGTGGTGCCGCAGTTTCCTGCCGCCGAGGTTCACCGCAGTTGGACACCTTTGCTTGAACGCGTCGGTCAGGTGGTCGGCGTGAGTTTCAGGTTGCACCTGGCCGCCAGCATCCCGCGCTTCGAGACTGATTTTCTGACGGGCGGCCCCGACTTCGTCTACCTCAACCCCTACCACCAGCTGATGGCCAGGCGGGCCCAGGGCTATGTGCCGCTGGTGCGCGAGCGCCAGCCCTTGACCGGCATCCTGGTGGTGCGCCGGGACGACCCGGTGCGAACACCGCAGCAGCTCGAAGGTCGTGAAATAGCTTTTCCGGCGCCCAATGCTTTCGGTGCTTCGCTGTGGCTGCGTGCCTTGCTGGCCGAACGCGAGAAGATCGCTTTCACGCCGGTCTATGTGCAGACCCACAGCAATGTCTACCGACAAGTCATCCGCGGCAAGGTCGCTGCCGGCGGCGGCGTCAACCACACGCTGGAGCACGAGCGCGACGAGTTGCGAAGCGACTTGCGCGTGCTGCTCGAGACGCCGGGTGCGGCGCCGCACCCTCTGAGTGCGCATCCGCGGGTCGAGCCCCGATTGCAGCAGGCCGTGGCAGAGGTCTTCCTGCAACTGGCCGCCGACGCTTCCGGGCGGGCGCTGTTGCAAGCCATCGAGATGCCCAGCCCGGTGCTTGCCGATCAGGCCCGTGACTACCAGCCGCTAGAGGCCTACCGGCTCGACAAATACGTCGTAATGAGCGCCCCAAGGCCGGCCGAAGCCGACCGCCCACCGTGGGGATCAAGCAAAGTGGCAAAGCCACATTTGCTTGAGAGCGCCAAGGCCTGAAGCCACGCCAACCCGGATGGCCTCGATGGCAACCCTCACCTGGCTGCACCGAATGCGCCCGCGCGGCCTGCATGGCCGGCTGATGTGGTTGGTTTCGCTGGTGACCTTGCTGACGATTGGCGCGCTGGGTGCGCACACGCTGGCCACCGAATCAGAACTGGCGCTCGAGAGCTTGCGCGCCCAGGCCAGCGCGATGGCGCGCAGCCTGGCGCTGTCGAGCGTCAACCCGATGCTCACCGACCAGCTCGACCAGATCGAGCAGGCCTTGCTGCGCGAGATGGTCTTTCCGGGCGTGGTGTCTGCCCAAGTGATCGATGCCCATGGCGCGATCCTGGGCCATGCCGAGGTCGGCCCCGATGGCGCAGCCCGGTTGGTGTTCGAGGCGCCAGGCAGTCGGCTGACGCTGCCGGCGCGGGCTTCGACCGAGTTGCTGGCGGGTCAGTTGGCAGCGCCCGGCCGGATGGTGGCTTGGCAGCCGGTGGCCGCGGGTGAGTTGCTGGGTTGGGCGCGGGTCGAAACCCGGCTCGACCCGCTCGATGCGCTGAACCGGCAGGTCTGGTTGCGCACCTTGGCTGCCGGGGCGCTGACGGTGGCCGGCAGCAGCTTGCTGCTGCTGTGGCTGCTGCGCTCACCGATGCGCGCGCTCGACCAGGCCCGAGCGTTTGCCGCCGACCTAGTGCGCGCCGATGGGCGCCAGCTGGTGGTGGCTGCAGACGGGCCGCAGGAGACCGTCGATCTCGGCCATGCGCTCAACCAGGCGGCGACGCGGCTCAGCGAGCAGCGCGAGACGATCGCCGCCACGCTGGACCAACTGCGCCAGCAGCAGCTCGAGCTGCAGGACAGCAACCTCCAGCTCGGTGCGATTTTTGAGCTCAGCCCCGATGGCCTGGTGCTGTTCGATGGCGAGTCTTTGGTCCGGTTTGCCAACCCAGCGTTCTTTCGCCTGACCGGTCTGGCGCCTGCCGCCGTGGTCGGACACGACCAAGCAGCGCTCGAGGCGCAGCTCGGCGCGCTGTGTGCTGAGCCGTCGCTCTGGGCCGGGCTGGCGCCATATTTCGAGCAGCCCTCAGGCAACGGGCAGGATGGCGACCCGATCCGCGGCCGATTGCTGGTCTTGAGCGCACCGCGGACTAGCGTGCTGGCGGTGCTGGGTCGGCAGGCTGGCGGTGCGCACAGCGTGCTCCGATTGCTCTACCTGCGCGACGTGACCCATGAGACCGAGGTCGACCGGCTCAAGAGTGAATTCGTTTCGACCGCAGCGCATGAGTTGCGAACGCCCATCGCCAGCATCCACGGCTTCACCGAGCTGCTGCGCATGCGCGAGTACCCGTCCGAGCGACGGCAGCAAATCCTCGAGACCATCCACCGCAACAGCGCTGCGATGATCCGCATCGTCAACGATTTGCTCGACCTGTCACGGCTGGAGGCTCAGCGCGGCAAGGACTTCCTGCGCGAGCGCGGCGATCTCGGCGAGTTCTTGCGCCAAAGCCTGGCCGACCATGCGCCGACGCCGGGTCGCGATGCACCGGTCGCGCCGGCCGAGCTTGGACCGCTGCCTGCATGGTTCGACCGCGGCAAGATCGCCCAGGTGCTGGGCAACCTGCTGGGCAACGCTTACAAGTACTCGCCGTCTGGCGGCGCGGTTCAGGTGCAACTGCTGCGCGACCACCCGCCCGGTGCCACGGGCCGGGTCGGTTTTTCGGTGACCGATGTCGGCATCGGCATGACGCCGGCCCAGGTGGCCAGGATCTTCGAGCGCTTCTACCGCGCCGACCCGTCGGGTGCGATCCTGGGTACCGGGCTGGGCATGAGCATCGCCAAGGAGATCGTCGACCTGCACGGCGGCAGCCTGGTCGTGACGAGCGCGCCGGGGGAGGGCACTTGCGTCAGCGTCTGGCTACCTTTGGCCGTTCATGCGCTAGCGTCGAGCCGGTAGACCTTGCTCGCCGTGCCGCTGAACAGCGCGGTCTTGTCGGCGGCCCCGCAGCCAGCGCTCAGGCGCTTGAAGGCATTCCAAAGCGTCGTGTAGCTGCAGCTGCCTTTGTCGACCGGGACGTTGCTCTCGAACATCGCCCGGTCTGCGCCGAAGCACTCGATGGCGGTCTCGACATAGGGCTTCCAGGCCAGCGCCAATTCTTCTGAGCTCGGCGGCAGGTCGCGGCTGTGGAAATCGAAACCCATGGTGTGCATGCCCAGTCCGCCGATCTTCACGTAGACGTTGGTGCATGCCGCGAGCTGGCATATCGACTGGCGCCAGATGGCGAACACTTCGTCGCGCTTGCCAGCGTACGGGCCGATGCCTAACGGTCCTCCGACATGGTCAAGCACGATGGTGGTTTCTGGAAAAGCGCGCGCCAAGTCGATGATTTCGTCGATCTGGGTGTGCACCAGCCAGGCGTCGAAGGACAGGCCCAGCCGCGCCAGCAGCGCAAAGCCGGCCCGGAAGTCGGGCTGCATCAGCAGCCCCGGTGGCGGATTGGCGCTGGTGACCTTGAGGCCGGCCGGGTGCCAGGCCGAGCCACGACGGATGCCGCGCAGGCGCCCGCCGGCGGCAGCGATGTGGGCATGCAGCGGGTTTTCGGCACGCGCACCCAAACGCAGATCGACATTGCCGACGATGCCGGCGCAAACGCGCGTCGGACCATAGGCGCCGGAGGCGCTCATCGCGGCGATGCCGTTGACGAACTCTGTCTCGCCCAGCGATTTCAGCGCTTCCGGACCATCCGCACGGTACATCGCGCGGCACTCGACGAACACCGTGCTCAACACCTTGTGCCCGCCGCCGATGTCGAGCAGCAGTTCCGGCATCAGGTAGCGGTTGCCGTCGTGGTCCCACAGATGGTGATGCGGGTCGACGATCGGCAGTTCCGGCGCCAGCACCGCTTCGGTCCGCAGCGCCAGCCACTGTGGATTCAAGGCGATGAAGTCGTTCGATTCGCGGCCTTTGTTGGCTGTCTTCATGTCGGTCGCCTGGGTTGGATCGGTGCGGTGCGAGCGAAGCGCCGGTGGACGGTTCTCAGGCCGCCGAGATCGCAAGCATGCGCTGCTCTACGTGCTGACCGAAGGACTGATCGACGATGGTTGAGGCCTGCGAGGCGATGGCGCGGTGGCCCGGTGGCCCGGTGCTGGAGCGGTCAAGGCCGAAAAGTATGGCTGGCGCCGGCCTGATCGTCGTGCTCGATGCGTTGGTGCACGCGGCGCAGCACCCACCAGGCGCAGACCGCGAGCAGCGGCACCGCTGCGCCGGTCACGAGGTCGGGCGAGACGCCCAGGCCAGCGGCCTTGAGCGCCTTGGCGCCGTAGCCGACCAGGCCGGCCAGGTAGTAGACGATCGCCGCCACCGACAGGCCTTCGACGGTCTGCTGCAAGCGCAGCGCCAGCTTGGCGCGGCGCGCGGTCGCCACGAGCAGGGTCTGGTTCTGCTGCTGGCGGGCGATGTCGACCCGGGTCGACAGCAGACCGCTGGCCTGAGCGACGCGCTCCGACAGGTCGTGCAAGCGCTGTGAGGCGGTGGCACAGGTCGCCATCGCCGGGCTCAGGCGTCTGGCCATGAACTCTTCGATCGTCTGCAAGCCCTTGATGCGCTGCTCGCGCAGTTCCTGGATGCGGGTCGCCACCAGCGCGTGGTAGGCCCGGCTGGCGCCGAAGCGGGTCTGGCTGGCGGCCAACGCGCTCTCGACCTCGGCCGCCAGTGCCATCAGTTGCTGCAGCAACGCGTCGTCGTCGCCGCTGTTGCGCGCGATGCGCTCGGTCAGTCCGGCCAGCCGGTACTCGATCGCCAGCAGCCGTGACCACAAGCCGCGCGCCATCGGCAGTGCCAGCAGCGCCATCATCCGGTAGGCCTCGATCTCGAACAACCGCTGCAGCATCCGGCCGGCCTGGCGTGCGCTCATCTCCCGGTCGACCAGCAGGAAGCGGGCGAATCCGTCGCCGTGGATGAAAAAATCGGTGAAAACTTGGCCCGAGCCATCGCCGATGCCGGCACCCACCACGACGTTGGCGCCGAAATGCGCCGCCAGCTGTTCGGGCGACGGCATGCCGGATTCGGCGAAGCCGCTGCCGCTCACCAGTTCGGCATGGGCAGCGAACACCGTCAAGCCCGGCACGCCGGCCAGCCAGCCGGCAGGCAGCGACCCGACCACCGGCGTGCTGAACGGTGTTGTGCTCAGCGACGGGCTGAAGAAGGTGTAGCTGGAGAATTCGCCATGGCGCTCCCACTTGAAGCGCAGCCCGCCCAGCGTCGAAGCCCACTGGTTGGCCCCCAAGGTCGGTGGCTGCAGATCGAACTGGTCGCAAAGTGCGCGGATGTGCGTCAGTTCGGCCGCGCGCTCGGTGTCTTCAATGCGCACTGCCACATAGCTGGCGCGGCTCGGTGCGGCCAGAGGCTCAGGCGGCCTGGCATGGACCTCGGCCGCCAGCAGGGCGCGGTCGGGGTGGTCGGGTGGCAGCAGCGGGGCGGCGGTGTTCATCGGTGTCAAGTCGGGCCGGGTCATGCAGCTTATGCCAAGCTGTGGACCGCGCCCGCGAATGCCTGGAGCGTCAGCCTCACACCAGCGGCAGCCCAACGTAGTTCTCAGCCATCGAGGTCATCGCCGCGGTCGAACTGAACAGGTAGTCGAGCTCGGCCCGCTGCATCTTCTGGCCGAAGCTGCCGCTGTCTGGAAAGTTGTGCATCAGCGAAGTCATCCACCAGGAGAATCGCTCGGCTTTCCAGATCCGCGCCAGCGCACGGCCCGAGTAGTGGTCGATCTCGGTGGTGCTGCCGGCGTAGAAACTGCGCAAGCCTTGCCACAGGTAGGCCACGTCGCTGGCGGCGAGGTTCAGGCCCTTGGCACCGGTCGGCGGCACGATGTGGCCAGCGTCGCCGACCAGAAACAGCTGCCCAAAGCGCAGCGGCTCGGCGACGAAGCTGCGCAGCGGCGCGATGCTCTTCTCGATCGAGGGTCCGGTGACCAACTGTGCCGCAGTCTGCGCCGGCAGTCTGCGCTTCAACTCGGCCCAGAAAGCGTCATCCGACCATTGTTCGGCCTGGTCGTCTAGCGAGCACTGGACGTAGTAGCGGCTGCGCACCTTGCTGCGCTGGCTGCACAGTGCGAAACCGCGCTCGTGGTGGACATAGATCAGTTCGTGCGAGACCGGCGGCACGTCGGCCAGCACGCCCAGCCAGCCGAAGGGGTAAACCTTTTCGTGCAGCGTGATCGCGGCGGCCGGCACTGTCGCGCGACAGACGCCATGGAAGCCGTCGCAGCCGGCGATGAAATCGGCCTCAACCCGGTGGCGAACGCCGTCTTTCAGGTAGCTCACGCTGGGCTGCTGGCTGTCGAAACCCTCGACTGTCACCTCGTCGGCGTCGTACACGATGGGCTCGCCGGACGCACTGCGGGCGTCCATTAGGTCGCGCGTGACCTCGGTCTGGCCATAGACCATCACCCGCTTGCCGGTCAGCCCCAGCACGTCAATGCGGTGGCGCTGGCCGCCGAAACACAGCTCGACGCCGTCGTGCGGCAGGCCCTCTTGCTGCATCCGGCCCGCCACGCCGGCTTGCTGCAACAACTCGACCGTGGTCTGCTCGAGCACGCCGGCGCGAATGCGGCCCAGCACGTAGTCGGCGCTGCGCTGCTCGATCACGATGTTGGCGATGCCGCTGCGGCTGAGCAACTGGCCGAGCAGCAGGCCCGAGGGGCCGGCGCCGATGATGGCGACCTGGGTTTTCATGGGCTTGGCTCCGGTCTGGCTTGACGGGAGTCAAATCGTAGCGGTCGCTGGCGCTCGGCTCAATGGACGGATGCCGCAAGTGATTGCACAATTCGAACATGCGCGACGCCGTCTCCGCCAAGCTTGAACCCGGTCCAGCGCCGTTCGGTCGGAGCGCGGCGCCGGCCAGTCTGCCCAGCTATGCGCTCTATGGCGAACATGGCCAGACAAAGGCCATCGACTGGCTGCACTGCGAGCGCATCGCCGAACGAAGCCAGCGCCACGACTGGGAGATTCGGCCGCACCGGCATGCGTCACTGTTTCAAATTCTGCACATCGAGCGCGGTGCCGCCCAGGCCTGGCTCGAAGCCGGCAACCAGGCGCTGCTTGGGCCTTGCGTGCTGCTGGTGCCCGCGTTGGTGCCGCATGGTTTCGTTTTCGCGCCCGACATCGAGGGCACGGTGGTCACGCTGCTCGAGCAGCACCTGCTGCGACTGCTGCAGCGCGCGCCGGCCTTGGCCGATCGGCTGGTGCAAACGCGATGGCTGGCCTGGCCTGCGGCCGACCCGCAAGGCCAGGCCCTGCATGATGCGGTGGCGCGCCTGCGCGAAGCATTCGCCCAAACCGCGCCCTGGCGCGACTTGGCGCTCGACGCCGCGCTGCTGCACCTGGCGGTGATGCTCGGCCGCTTGCTGCCTGACCGCGCGATGGCTGGTGATCCGGCCCCGGCGGGCAACTCGCGCGCGCTGGCCCATGTGAGGCGATTTCGTGACCTGGTCGAGTCCGGGTTCCGCCAACAACCTTCGCTGGCCACCATGGCAAGGACGATGGGTATCACGCCGACCCAACTCAACCGGGTCTGCCACCAAGTGCTGGGCCATTCGGCGCTGGGCGTGTTGCACGGCCGATTGGTGCTCGAGGCGCAGCGTGACCTGGCCTACACCACACAGAGCATCAAGCAGATCGGTCTTGGGCTGGGCTTTGCCGATGCAGGCTACTTCACCCGGTTCTTCCAACGCCTGACGGGGCACACGCCGACAGCCTGGCGCGCCATGGCGCTGCGCTAGCGGCTGTGCACAATCGAGGCGTTACAACCCGGGCGCGCAGCGCAGATGATCTACAAGTTCAAATCCAAGGCTGGCGGTGACATCCTGATGCTCGGCCCCAACGGCGATGCGCTGCTGCGCGCGATCGGTCGCGACCCGGCAGCCAAAGGCATCATCGAGCCGCCCGCGATGGCCGCCGCGATCGCTGCCATCGAACAGGCTGTTGCGGTCGACGAGGCGGCACGCCGCGAGGCCGAGTCCGAAGCCGCAGCGCAGGGCCGAACCCTGCCGCCCCGAGATGGGGTCAGCATTCGCCAGCGGATGTGGCCGATGGTCGACCTGCTCAAGCGTTCTGCTGCCGAAGAGGTGCCGGTGGTCTGGGGTGGCTGAGCGCGCCTACCGTCCGGTCCGGGCTCAGCCCGACATTTGTGCAGGAGAAATCGAATGAAGTTATGGAGCGATGGCTGGGCCAACGGCGAGGCGATTCCCGAGCGCTATGCTGCCGGCAGGTTGACCGAGGTCGGAGTCGATTTCGCCGACAACCTCAGCCCGCCGCTGGCCTGGAGCGAGTTGCCAGCCGGCACCCGCTCGCTGGTGCTGCTGTGCCAGGATTTCGACGTGCCGGGCGTCGCGGACGATGTCAACCAAACCGATCGCGAGTTGTCGGTCGACGCGCCCAGGGTCGATTTTTTCCACTGGGTGATGGTCGACCTGGCGCCGAGCCGCAGTGGTTTCGCAGCAGGTCAGTGGAGCGACGGCTTCACCCCGCGCGGCAAGCCCGGCCCGCAGGCCGATGGCGCGCGCCAGGGGCTGAACGACTACACCGGCTGGTTTGATGGCGACGCCGACAAACGCGGGCAGTACTTCGGCTACGACGGCCCGTTTCCACCTTTCAACGATGCGCTGGTGCATCACTATGTGTTCACGCTCTACGCGCTCGACATCGCTAGGCTGCCGGTCGAGGGTAGCTTCACCGGCCCCCAGGTGCGCGACGCGCTGATCGACCATGTGCTGGACGCGGCCACGCTGTCTGGCACTTACACGCTGAACCGTCGACTGCGTGTCTGAAGCCACCCGCATCGTCGCGATTCGTCACGGCCAGACGGCCTGGAATGCCGAATTCAGGCTGCAAGGGCAGATCGACATCCCGCTCGACCGGGTCGGCCAGCGCCAGGCTGCCAGCTTGGCAGAAGCGCTGCGCGACGAAGGACTGAGCGCGGTGATTGCCAGCGACCTGGGCCGCGCGTGGCAGACCGCGCAGGCGCTGGCCGCGCCGCTGGGCTTGCCGCTGAGCGCCGACCCTGGCCTGCGCGAGCGTTGTTTCGGCGTGCTCGAGGGCCAGACCCGGCAGCAGATCGACCAGCAATCGCCCGAACTTGCGCGGCGCTGGCACAGCCGTGATCCCGATTTCGCGCCAGAGGGCGCCGAGAGCCTGCGTGTCTTCTACGCCCGAACGATCGCCGCGGTCGAACGCCTGGTCGCGGCTCACGTCGGGCGAACGATCGCGCTGGTCAGCCACGGTGGCGTGCTCGACTGCCTGTACCGCGCGGCAACCCGCACCGCGCTGGATGCGCCGCGCAGTTGGACCCTGGGCAACGCGGCGATCAACCGGCTGCTGCACACGCCGCAGGGTTTCACGCTGGTGGGCTGGGATGATGCGGGGCATTTGGAGGCCTTGGAGGGCGACGACATCCTGCCCTGAGCGTTGGGCGCTGACACCATCGGCAACATCTGGCGGCTCAGGTTCTCGTTCCTTGGGTCGATGACCCGCCCATGATCCTCGGCGCCATCGTCCGCTCTCGCGGCGTCACCTTGATGGAATTGCTGGTGGTGCTGGTCGTCGCCGCGTTGTTGGCGGCCGTTGCGCTGCCTTCGTACTTGTCGATCCTGCGCAAGGGTCGACGCTCAGACGCGGTGGACGCCAGTGTTGCGGTACTGCAGGCGCAGGAACGCTACCGTGCCAACAACCTCAGCTACGCACCGACGCTGGCCGCGCTTGGCGAGGCGTCGACCTCGGCCGCAGGCCAGTACAGCTTGGCCTTGTCCGGGGCCAGCGGCGCGGGCTATGTATTGACCCTGTCAGCAGTCGCTGGCTCGGCGCAGGCCGGCGACACGGGCTGTACGGCGTTGACGGTAACCGTGAGCAACGGCAGCCCCTCTTACGCCCCTTCTACCTGCTGGAGCCGCTGATGCGCCGGCGCGGCTTCACCTTGGTCGAGCTGATGCTCGGTGTGGTGCTGGTCGGCATCCTGCTCGGCGTCGCGCTGCCGTCGTTTTTCAACCTGATGTCGCGCATGCGGCTGGAAGGCGTGATCAACGAACTCAGCGTCGACCTGCAGTACGCACGCAGCCAATCGATACGCGAGCGCGCGGCAGTGATGTTGACGACCGATGCAGTCGGTGGCACCTACAGCGTCACCAGCGCTGGCGCGACCCTGAAGACCGTTTCCTTGCCCGTCGGGGTGGCGCTGACATCGAACACGACAGTCAGCTTCGACGCGCTGCGCGGCCTGGCGCAGGCCGTCACTTTCAGCGGCAGCATCGGCGGCAGTCCAGCCACACTGCAGGTCAAGGTCAACGCCGTTGGGCGTGTGCTGCTGTGCTCGACGTCCGGCAGCTTTTCGGGTTATCCGACATGCTGATTCGTGCTTTGCGCCGCCGCGGCCTGTCGGTCGTCGAGCTGATGGTGGGCGTTGCGGTGGGCTTGGCGGTCGTGGCTGGTGCGCTGTCGCTGATGGCACGCAACCTGGCCGGATCTAGGCACTTGCTGGCCGAGACGCGCTTGAACCAGGACTTGCGCGCCGCCGTCGACGTCGTCGCCCGAGACCTTCGACGTGCCGGCTTCTGGGGCAATGCCGTCCAGGGCACGATCGCTGTGGCCAACGGCGCAACAGCAGTCCAGAACCCGTACGGCGCTGTCAGCAGCACCGCCGACAGTCTGGGCTACGGTTTTTCGCGTGACACGGTCGAGAACAACGTCCTCGATGACCAGGAGCAATATGGATTTCGTCTGCGCAATGGCGTGCTGCAGATGCAGACCGAGAGCGGCTTGTGGCAGGACTTGACCGACGGCGGCAACATGACGGTGACGGTTTTTGCTGTCAGCCCGATCTTGACCACGCTGGCGCTGGGCAAGCTGTGTCCCAAGACCTGCGCTGCGGGCACGCCAAACTGCCCGACCACCACTGTTCGCAGCTTTGACATCACGCTGGCCGGGCGATCGACCCGTGACGCCAGCCTGCTGCGCAGCTTGGATGCGACGGTGCTGGTCCGCAACCACCTGTTGTCCGGGCAGTGCCCGAGCTAGAGCCGACCAGATGCTCGTGGCGGCTCGAACTCGACGGCCATGTGAGCGTGGCATCGGCTCGCT
>CAMCTC010000085.1 GCA_945878355.1 Bordetella parapertussis
ATCCCTTTTTTAACGCTGTAAATATTGCTTTTCAATTCTCTTGCGATCTCCGTCATACGGTTCCACGCCAGAATCACGCAACCAATATGGTTTCGTTGCGCCGTCGCCGATCTGCATTGACATTTCTCTAACCCAAGCGTCTGCTTGACCTCGCGATGATACTGCTCGATCTTCCAGCGGATTCCGCATATCTCTCGTGTATCTTCTGTCGAAGATTGGTCAATATCGTTCGTTACAACCCATTCCGTGCGATTTGTAGTTATCACAACCCAGACGCAGCACAGGGGCGTATCATCCGATCAGCGATGACATCCTAGAGCATGTAGGCACTTGCTCGAAATGAACGGATAAATAACGGGAGCCATATATTATTATGGGCGCGGTTGGTATCTTGTGTCTGCGCTTGATGAAAGCCTTCGAAAGCTTCAAGCATTTGATGGTTGGGGTGAGAGGCTCTTCTATAAGGAGTTTAAGTCTATGCTTAGTTTCAAGGAATGGTTAGCGGTTAACGATAACAATAAAACAACAGGAAGGAATAGCAATGAGCGATTCGGTAGCGAAGCAGGTCATGAAGGTTGGAGTCTCGATCACAAAGGACAAGCTGATCGAGCTGATCAGAAAATCAAGCCAGCAAATGGTTCCCATCTCGCAGAGCCCCAATAGCAAGACGGTGGTGATCGTGATAGCGGGCTAGGCATGGCGCTCGACCCCATGAACGGCAGGACGTCGAACTCGACAAGGTTCGGTGTGTTGGAGTCCATGGGGGCGTCGAGGTGAACGACAGCGTTGGAGATGCGATCCGTCGGCTGAAGGCAGAGTCGGTCAAGGCGGCTATTGATATAGCCCGTGCGTTTGAAGCGGAGAGGTTCCTGATCAACACGCCGGCAGACAAGCGATTGGCGAGTTCGCTTAGTCTCATCGACCGCAGTGATCTGGTAGATCGGACGCTGCTGTCTGCCAAGGTACACCGGAGTCACTCCGAGAGGCTGAGCAAGCGGTACGTCGCGGTCTTCAATAAGTTGATGGCAAGAGCTGATGGGCGAGCGCTTCGAAGCGGAGTCAAGGCGCCCTCGGAACACCAGGTCGCGGGTTCCCATCTTCGGTTTGTGACGATCATCGATAGTGTCTCGATCGTTGACGCATCGGTCGCTGTCGGCATAGCGTCGGCGCTGAAGACGCGCATATCCGACATCGTGAAGGCAACACCGGGAATCTGGTGCCTGGGTGCTCTTGAGGTCGAGGTCGTGTCGATGGAAAAGATGCGTGGAGTCCGTGACCGCGACCCGCGATCCAGCTCAGAGTACCGGAAGCTCGACGTGTGCGAGGTGCTCGAGAAGAGTATCAAGGAGAACAACGATAGCTTGTTCTTGATTCATTTTCATGGTGTGATGGCGGCGCAGGATGAGAGTCAGTTCGAGGCGCTGCGAGCCAACTTCCGGTCGGTCGGTCAATGGTGTCTAGCTGCTCGACAGATCGAGATTAAGAAGCTATCAGAAGAGTTTGCTGGTAAATCAAAACCTGTCGCTAACAGCTTGAATAATATTGCACAGTACATCACCAAGGGTGGAAACGACTGGAACACTGGTAAGGCATACTTTAATTATAAGTTTGGGTTCGATGGTGAGGATGAAGATAGCTGGGTCAGGAAGAACGTCTATAGAAACGAGTTGCTCAGGAAGGAGCACATCGAAGACGGTATCGTGGACCCTCTGTCCTTGAGTGCTGGAGAGATAGGGCAGCTGGCGATCCTGATCGATGCCATGATGGGTTTGAATAGAACTCGTGATGGGTACCTAGTGTCGGCTGGCTGTCGAATCTAGCTGGTGGTCTAGCTGGTGGTCTGGCTGGTGGTCTAGCTGGTGGTCTAGCTGGTGGTCTGGCTGGTGGTCTGGCTGGTGGTCTAGCTGGTGATATAGCCGTTGGTCTGGCTGGTGGTCTGGCTGGTGGTCTGGCTGTACAGCAAGTGATGGTCTGTGGTGTCTCTAACCCATTGATATATAAGGGTTTTATTCAGTGGGTCTTATTACTATAGCAACGACCACCGGATCGATGAGGAACCCATGAAGCGTGCTCAGGCAGGCAAGGCATTGAGATCTAAGTCGCCGTCCTGGGTTGGGCATGTACCTAGTTTCGTTGGAACCCAAGAACTCGTTCTTTACCTGACAAGTCGGGCTGTGATTGACTGGCTGGTTCGCTGCTCCAAACTCGTTATACTAGATACAAACTATCATCAGTTGATCTAAGTGGTTGATCTAGATAGGTTTTATTGTTGCGCTGAACGGTGTTCAAAAAATACTCATTATATTAAAATAACAGACAACAAAACATCATGAGTTCCAGAACATGTCCCTCTCCAAGCAAGCGAAGGTTCTGACCAAGCAACAAAGCGACCTTCTGTACGCTTCCCTGTCACTGACGCAGGATGAAGATCGGAACAGGTTGATCTTCTTGCTGTCCATCAAGGCAGGTCTCAGGGCAAAGGAGATCGCAGACCTCAGGTGGTCGATGGTGATGGAAGCCAATGGTTGTGTTTCGGAAAACATTTCTTTGGACGACGCTGCATCCAAGGGCAACTCGGGTCGGCAGATTCCGCTGAACAAGCAACTCAGGGCGGAGTTGGTCGGTCAGTTGAAAAAGGTCTCCTCAAAGAGAAGCCTTGCCGATCTGCATGGCGATCGAATCGTCACGACCCAGCGAGGTGATTCAACCAGCGCTCAAGCGATCGTGAACATGTTTCACGGGTGGTACAGGAAAGCAGGTCTCATGGGTTGTTCTTCCCATAGCGGACGCAGAACCTTTATCACCAACGCCGCCAGGAAGATTTCCACGGTTGGCGGGTCACTAAGAGACGTTCAGTGGTTGGCTGGACATAGTAGTCTGCAAACAACGCAAAGATACATTGATGGCGATAGTGACGCCAGACGAAAGGTCGTCGATCTTGTCTGAGACCATGCACATTTACACCCGTGTGTCCACGGTCGCGCAGGCGGATGAGGGTATGTCGTTGGATATTCAGCGAGATATCGGCATTACAAGGGCAGAGCAACTCGGGTTTTTGCACAAGGTGTGGAACGAGGGCGGGCGGTCGTCCAATCACGAAGAAATTGATAAGCGCCCCATCCTGAGCCAGGTTCTCAATGGAATCCGGGTAGGGAATATAAAGCACTTATTCGTCTACGATCAGTCCCGGTTGTCGCGAAATGATTATGTATCTTCAGTCTTTCGATATGAGTGTAACAAGCACGGCGTTACTCTTTATAACAAGGAAGGAAAGTACGACCTTTCCAATCCTCAGGACCAGTTTCTGAAGCAGATTCTTGACGCAGTTGCTCAGTTAGATAATTCTCAGAGGACCGAACGAACCCGACTTGGAAAACTTTCTCATATTCGCCAAGGAAACTGGATGGGTGGACCGGCGCCCTTTGGGTACCGAATCCAAGATAAGAAGCTAGAGATTAATACTGATGAGGCGAAGTGGGTTGAGAAGATCTTTCAATCCTATGCCGACAAGATTTCAACCTTGGATATAAAGGTGATGCTTGATATTAATGGTGTAAAACCACGCCGAGGTGGCGATGGTTGGGCGATGGGTTCATTACAGGCAATGTTTGGTAACACGCATTATATTGGGCACTGGACTTTTAATGATAAGGCATCGGGTGAGGTTGTAAGGGTTGATTGTCCTCGCATTCTCTCGACCCAGCTATGGCAACGCGTTCAAGAGACTAAAGGATTCCATCTTGAGCGACGACATGCAACCGCTGCTGTAAAACACTTCTACCTGTTGCGTGGGTTACTGCGATGCGGTCATTGCGGTACGCTGCTTGGAGGCGTTCTTTCCGCTTCGCAGACCAAGAACCATTACTATTGCACTAAGAAAGAGCGGGTATGGTCAAAAAGGGTTATTACTGAAGAGGAAAAATGGAAGCGTGGTAGGGTTTGCTCAATGACCCGTTCGTTAAAAATCACGGAAACTGATAGCTTAATATGGAATACAGTTATCGATGTGATTTCGAGGAGCGTCATGCTCAAGCAGGAGGTCAAGACAGAGGTCTTAGGCGAGGGGGGCGCGAACACGAAGCTTAGTGAGGCGGAGGTCGAATCGATCCGTCGGAAGATTCGTCAACTGAAGAAAACTGATGAAAAGCTGAAGGCAGCACTCGCACGCCTCGAGACTGATCGGATCCTGGAGCGACTGAGTCCTGATCAGTTCCCGTTGGTTCGTGACAACGTGAACAAGGAACGCATCGTCGTTGAGGTGGAGATCGAGACCTTGGAGGAGAAGCTTCAGGAGGTCAGCCAGCGCAAACGCTGGCTGGACTGGTTGACCAAGTTCAAGAAGAAGGTCGAGGGCTACAGGGATCTGACGGAAGAGAAGAAGCGTGACTTCCTGATGGCGCTTGTGACGTCCATCGATGTCCACATGGTCGACGTCCGGACCCATCGACTGGTCATCAACTTCCAGCTTCCCATCGTCGATGACCAGGTCGTCTACCACGATCCTGGCAAGAAGAAGGCAGGCTACACCGTGAAGGAGGGGTCCCATCACCTTGAAACGCTGCTGAAGTCGCGTCCGTACCGACAAAAAAAAACAGATGCCTGAGAACGGCTTGGTGAAAGGTACAAACGACTCTACTCCGTCACGGTGGAGTGATGTTGCCGATCACAACGCCCTTGGTCGAATTCTGCAAGATTTTGGCCAATAGTCCAAAATAGGCCAAATTCCCTAATTCCTTCTATAATTGACGCGCTGTCCAGCACCAGATGGGAGTCCGTCATGACCGCCGTTTTGCACGCCGCCGACACCAGATTTCCCCTGCTGCAACGCAAGCCTGTTTCAGACATCAAGCGCGAGGGCTGGCGCGGCGTGATGAAGTGCGTTGGCGCTGCTGGCAAGCTGCTGATGACCAACCACGACCGGCCCGAGGCTGTGATCTTGTCGCTGCAGGAGTTCGAGTTGCTCACCGAATTGGCCGAGAGCGCCCTGCGCGACAAGCAGCACAAGCTAGAGGTATTGAGCCAGGCCTTTGATGACGAGTTGGCCGTGCTCAGGCAAGCTGATGCTGCCGACCGACTGCGGCAGGCCTTTGACGCGCCACTCGCTTTGAAAGGCGAGGTCATCGCGGGTCGCAGTTACTGACCAGCCTGTGGCCGTCCAAGATGCAAGCGCCGCTGTAAAGCGGCCAAGCAAGCCGCCAAAGACCGGGTCTAGGCCCGTGCTGCTGATACTGGCGGGCGTCAATGGTGCGGGCAAGAGCTCCATCGGCGGCAACGTGATGCTGCGCCGGGCGGGCATGACCTGGTTCAACCCGGATGCCTACGCCCGTTTGCTCAGGCAAGGTGGGCTGGCATTGCCGCAGGCCGATGCGCTGGCTTGGCAGCATGGGGTGGATTTGCTCGATCAGGCCGTGGCAGCTGGCCACAGTCACGCGCTTGAGACCAGCTTGGGTGGCGCCACGATGAAGCAAAGGATCGCATCAGCTTCCAGCACGCACGATGTGCTGATGTGGTTTTGCGGCTTGTCATCACCCGAACTTCACATCAAGCGCGTGGCCATGCGTGTGGCTGCCGGTGGTCACGACACCGTGGAAGGCAAGATTCGCGAGCGCTGGATCCAAGCGCCGCTCAACCTCATCGAGCTGATGCCGTGCATGAGCGAACTGCGGGTCTTTGACAACAGCGTCGAGGCCCCGCAGGACCAGCCGGTTCAGGACCCGCAGTTAGTCTTGCACCTGCGATCAGGGACCGTGCAGTTTCCCGTCGCGCTGGCAGACCTTGAGCGCACACCTGCCTGGGCCAAACCCATCGTCAAAGCGGCACGAGACTTGGTACCTCGGTGAGTTCGGCGAGTTGGCTATCGATCGAGGATCGCGCAGGCCGTGGCTGCCAGATGCTTGGTGTGGGCGTTGTGGCCTGAGGCCGGCGCGTTGCCGATGCCGATCAGGTTGCACTTGAACACGCCCTGGCCGATCGATGCCAGACGCACACCTGGGGGTCCACCTGGGGGTCACCACCTGGGGGTCAGGTCTTGCAATCAATCAAATTCCCACTAAGGTTCGGCAATGGCAAAACCCTTGCGTGAAAGCAAGACCTGACCCTCGATCCACGACGATGCGTGCCTGGGAATATCTGCTCTATCCCGAACTGCGCCAGTTCGAGCCTGGCCGTCAGGCGGGCGTGCTGAAGGCGGCAGCCGACACCGGATTCGATGCGATCGAATACGTCGGGCTGGCTTTGGCTCTGGCGGCGACCGTGCTGCTGACGCGCTACTCCGCGGCGGACATGGGCCTTGCCGACCGCTTTGGTACCGCGATCGCGAACTTCATCGTGGCCATCCCGCTGCTGCTGGTGCTGGCCGGGCCGTTCTACATTCGCCGAACGCGCCGAGGATTGCGGGCGCAGCTGAAGGGAGAACGGACTGCGACTGACCGTGGCTAGGCAAGCGAGCCTGTCACACGAACAAGGACAGAACGGCGCGTCTCAGTGCCGGTGCGCGCTTGATGAGCGGCGCTCATTCCAACGGTCGAACCCCAAGCGCAGCATTCCCGCTGCGGCCACCATGAAAGGCAAGCCCAGCAGAAAGGCAAAGCTGGGGTCGAGGCCGATCAACCAGTGCCAGAGTTCTTGGGCGAGCGTCATCTGTGTGCCTGAGCGGATTTCGATCTAGGACTGAAGTCAACAAGCCTACACCCATCGGTGGCGTTCTGGCGGCAGGAAGAGCGCGCGCGACCCAACGGCGCTCGGGAGCAACGTCCGCTTCTTGCCGTCCGGAAGGACGGCAATGGGTGGGCCAGCGACGGCCAGGCGCGCGAACTCGGCGCCGGATAGCTGACACCCAAGTTGGGCGGCCAGTGGACAACCCTAAACACTTCCGGGCGCTCATGGACGGCAACTTTCGTGCAGTCCAACCCGAGCGGCCGGTGGCAGCTGCCTACCGCTACCTTGGGCTCGCGCTTGGCCGCACAAGACTGGCCGCGCTTTCACATCGCAGCCACATTCAGGCCGCTGCCCACAAAGGTCTGACACCCCTTCCCCGGTGCCGATCACAGCCGCACCTCTTCTATCGTGCGCTGCAGGCGACTGCGCTCGGCCGCAAAGGCCATCAGGTGACTCTCGACGGAGACTTCGATCGATGAACTGAGCAGCTCCGGCCGCTGGTGGCCGACGGCCTGGACCCAGTCGCGCACCATGGGGTGGTCGCCGCCACCGTGGGCATCGCTCTTCATTGACCAGACGCGGCGCTTGCCCGTCTTGAAACTGGTGACGGTGAAGCTCTCCATGTCACCCGTCACGTCGCCGAGCGAGCCCATGACGCGTGTGCGCCGGCCCTCGTAGGAGACAAAGGCCTCCATCGAGAACGCCGCCGTCACGCCATTGCGAAACAGGATGTTGACGGTCAAGTGGTCAGGCTGGTCGTTGTCCATGCGGTAGACGCAGCGGCCGTAGTCGGTGGTCTTCAAAGCTTGCAGGATCACGGCATCCCACTGCGCACTGTCCTCCGGCAGGTCGAAGACATACAGGCGCTTTCGGTCGCGCAGGTAGATCTGCAGCGCCGAGTACGGGCACTCGTGTTCGACGGCACAGCCACCGGTGCAGCGCTCGGTACTTCCGGGTGGCGCGTTGGCGTTGGTGAACCACTTCAGGTTGCCGAAGCAGTGCACGTTGTCGGCCTGCGCGCCGACCAACCAGCGAATGATGTCGGTGTCGTGGCAGGACTTGGCCAGGATGATGGGCGTGGTCGTCGCGCTGTTGCGCCAATGGCCGCGCACGTAGGAGTGGCTCATGTGGACGTGCTCGATCGGCTCCAGGTGCTGCACGCTGATGACCTCGCCGATCAAGCCCTGGTCCAGGATGGCCTTCAGCTCGCGGAAGTAGGGCGTGTAGCGCAGCACATGGCACACGCCCACGATGCGCCCGGTGGCCTGGGCCTTGGCCAGGATGGCTCGGCATTCCTCCTCGGTCGGGGCGATGGGCTTTTCCAGCAGCACGTCGTAGCCCAGATCCAGCGCGCGCAGGCACGGGCCGCTGCGCAGCGTGTCCGGCGTGGCAATGATGACGGCATCGGCCAGCCGCTCGCGATCGAGGGCCGATTCCCAGCCATCGAAGCAGTCTTCGGGCGCGATGTGGTGCAGGCGGGCAAACCGCTGACGCCGGTGCGTATTCGGGTCGGCGACGGCGGCGACACGCATTTCGGCGGGGTAACGCGCGGCGAAATTGGCGTACACGGTGCCGCGGTGCCCGGCACCGATGATGAGCACGGTCACCGGTCGTTCCAGCGGACGGTGCTGTGGGTTGGCGTACAGATCCTCCTGCAGACCCAGTGCGCGGGCACTCTCGGTCCAGCCGTGCACCACGCCGTTCTTGACGGCCGTCAGTGCCCGGGTCAGCGGGCGCAAGGACATGAACTGCCGGAGTGACATGTGGACCTTTCTCCCTCAGCGCACGCCGAGCCAGAAAGCAACC
This sequence comes from Bordetella parapertussis, assembly GCA_945878355.1. Classification (GTDB taxonomy): domain Bacteria; phylum Pseudomonadota; class Gammaproteobacteria; order Burkholderiales; family Burkholderiaceae_C; genus Pseudaquabacterium. The sequence continues at coordinate 8,464 of CAMCTC010000085.1, forward strand.
GCCGAGCACAACGCGGCCCAGGCCAGGAGCAAGGCGACGCCTCCTCTTTGGCTACCGAACGCCCGCCGCAAGGCCGCCACGTCGATGGTCGTGCCCACCAGCTGTTCGGGGGCGGGCGGCGCCATCATTCGGCTGCCCAGCAGTGTCACCCCGGCCGCCACCACCAGCCCCGTCACGTTCCACCACATCCAGAAGAGTTGGGCACCCATCGCATACGCCAGCCACAGATTGAGCGCGAGACCGGCGGCCACTCCGGCCAGCACCGCCGGCCCGCGCGCGCGGCGATCGAGGATGCCGCAAACGAAGGCGGCCAGCAGCGGGCCGTAGAACAGCGCGCCGACGCGGTTGATGCTCTCCACCACGCTGGTCGACAGGTTGCTGGCCAGACCGGCGAAGATGATGATGGCCACGCCCCAAGCCAGCGTGACGAGCCGACCCGCCCGCAGCGTGCGCGCCGGGCCCAGATGGGGCTCGACGAAGTCGCGCAGCGTGGCCGCCGACAGGCTATTGAGCGCCGAATCCAGGCTGGACATGGCTGCCGCCAGGATGGCCGCCACCAGCAGGCCGCGCGCGCCGCTGGGCACGTACATCTGGATGAAGCGCGGCACCAGCAGATCGGGCCGGCCCGGCGGAATCGCTTCGCGCAGCGCCGGCTCCTTCATGGCCACGGCGCCGATGGCCAAGCCCAGCCCGGCGTAGGCCAGCGTGAGCGGGAACCGGGCGATGCCGTTGAAGATCAGCGCGCGCTGCGCGCCGGGGATGCCGGTGGCAGACAGCGTGCGCTGCGCCTGGCTCTGGTCGACCCCGTAGTAGCTGATGTACAGCACCAGTCCGCCGGCGACGAAGCCCCACAGCGGCGCGCGGGCGCCGTCCCCGATGCCGTGCGCCCATTCGATGGCGGCGCGACGCGCAGGATCCTGCAGTTCGATGATGGCCGCACCGCCACCGGCCAGATCCCACGCGATGGCCGCGCAAAGCACGATGCCACCTACCAGGATGGCCATCTGCATCACGTCGGTCCACACCACGGCCCGCATGCCGCCCAGCGTGTCGTAGATCACCGTGATGCCGCCCGTCAGCACGATGGACCAGGCCAGCGGCAGGCCCGTGCAGACCTGCACCAGCAAGGCCGCGGCATACAGCGCCACGCCCGTGGCCAGCCCGCGCGAAAGCAGGAACACGACGCTCAACACCCAGCGCGTGCGCCTGTCGAAGCGGCGCTCGAGATACTCGTACACGCTGATGACGCCCAGGCCGCGCAGCACGGGCACCAGCATCAGCATGACGAAGATCATCGCCAGCGGCAGCATCAGTTCGTACTGCAGCCAGGTGAGCCCGCCGCCCGGAACCAGCGCGACATAGGCCGGGATGCCGATGAACGAGTTGGCCGAGGACTGCGTGGCCAGGATCGAGATGGCCAGCGCCCACCACGGCAACGTGCGCCCGCCCACGTAGTAATCGGCTGCAGTTTCCTGGCGCCGCGCCAGCCACGCCGACAACCCCAGCGTGCCGGCCAGATACAGCCCGATCACCCACCAGTCGAGCGCCGTCATTCAGGCGGCGGCGGTCGATTCGGGCACATGGGAGCACAGTTCTTCGAAGCTGGCCACGGCGGTCACCCCCGGCACCTGCGTGAGCAGCGGTGACTTGGGCTCGATCACGAAGGCGCGATCGGCGGCCCGCAGCATGCCCAGATCGTTGACGTTGTCGCCCATCGCCCAGCACTCGGCTACGGCCGGTTCGGCACGGTCTTCGCGCAGGCGGCGGATGACGTGACTCTTGCAGATGGGCGGGCCAGGATCGCCCTCACGCGCCAGAAAGGCCGGGTTGAGGCGCAGTTGGCCAGAGCAGACCTCGGCGTCGAACTGCATCGTGTGGGCGAGCGCGAAGTCGGCGAAGATCCGGCGTCGCAGGACTTCCGCCGCCACGAAATAGCTGTCGCTGACCAGGCCAACCATGAAGCCGGCCCGCCGCAGGCGGTTGACGCAGGCGATGACGCCGGGTCGGACAGGCAGGGCATGCGCGACACGCTCGAACTGCTGCTGGTGTACGAACTTGAAGAGGGCGGCGATGCGCTCGCTGCGGGTGGCAGCATCGTCATCGCGGTCGAGCAGCTTGGCCAGCGCGGTTTCGTGGCCGGTCGCCAGGGCCAGTTCAACCACATAACGCTCGGGCGTGATCGTGCCGTCCATATCGAGCAGGATCACCCGCGTGCGGCCGCGGCGCCGGCTGAGGATGTAGTCGAGCGTCGCCGTTGCCTGGCGTTGGGTCTCGTACATCGCCACGATCTGCTCCATGTGCAGGCGGCCGGCCGCGCGCGCCCGGGTGTAGATGACACGGGACACTTCGTTGGCCATGGCGGTCAGGTCGAGCAGCGGCTGGCTGTCGTTTTCCAGTGAACCGATGTCGACCTCGGCTAGCCGCGCGCCGGCCCGGTGGGCGTCGATGAGCAGGCCGATGTCGACGCCGTAGCCATTCTCGAAACTCAAGGCCTTGAGCAACGAGACCCGCGCGGCAATCAGGCCGCCCAGCGGCTGCGCGAAATGCGCGAGTTCGGGAAAGAACACCTTCAGCATGGGCTTGGCCGTCAGCTCGGTCACCCGGCCGCCCACACGGCCGAAGCGGGCCTTCACGAAATCGGCCTCGCCGCGTACCAAGGGCCTGCACAGGTCGGTCACGATGTTGGGGCGCAGGCCCGCGAGGTCGCCGTCCAGGTAGACGATCAGGTCGCACCGGGCGGCGCCCACGCCGTCGCGCATTGACGCACCCTTGCCCAGCATCGTGCTGGTGATGACCTCGGCGCCTGCCTGTCGGGCCAGGCGGACCGTGTCGTCGATGGAACTGTCATCGACGACGATCACTTCGGCCGTGGCCGGGTCGGCCAGCACATGCCGCACGACATCGGCGACGCGCGCGGCTTCGTTCAGGGCCGGGATCACGACCGTTGCGCAGGCCAGCAGCGGCGACGGCAGCGCGATCGCGACCGGTGGCGCCGGCGGCACGATGACCGTGTCCGCGCGCTCGGGCACACGCGCTCGCCGCCACGTCGATCGCAGCCAGGACAGCAGCTTCCGAAGTGCCGTGTTCATGGCTTCTCCTGGCGTGGCTCGGGGGGTGGCGGCAGAGGCAGCATCGCCGCCAGTTCCTGGTACATCGGACGCGTGACGAGGCGCGCGACACCGCTGGACAGCAACGCGCAGGCCATCAAACTCAGCACCATGGCCTGGCCCGAGACCATCTCCATCACGATGATGAAGGCCGTGATCGGCCCGCCCGTCGTGGCCGCCAGAAAGCCCGCCATGCCCATCGCGATCAGCGGGATGGCGGCCTCCTTGTCCATGCCCATGAAGAGAGCCACGTCGTGGCCGATGCCGGCACCGATGGCCAGCGAAGGTGCGAAGACGCCGGCGGGCACACCTGACCAGGCCGAGATCCAGGTGGCGCAGAACTTCAGCAGCGTGTAGACGCCGGGCAGTTCGCCCTGGCCCTCCAGCAGGGCGCGGGTCGTGACGTACCCCGCGCCGGCGGTGGCGCCCTGGGTGGCCAGCCCGATCACGGCCACGGCGAGGCCACACCCGGCGGCAAAGCGCAGCGGATGGGCGCTGCGCCAGCGACTGAAGCGGTCGGGCAGGCCTCTCATCGAAACCACGATCAGTCGCGCAAACAACCCACCGCTCAGGCCGGCCACCAGGGCGACCAGTAGACCTGGCAGCAGCAACGACCAGGACATGGCCTGCACGCGCAGGCGACCGAAGTAGGTCTCGTTGCCGAACACGGCGACCGCGACCAGCCCGGACAAGACTATGGCCGCGATCACCAGCGAACTGTGCGAGATGTGGCGCCGCCGGGTCAATTGCTCGAGCGCGAAGACGATGCCGCCCAGCGGCGTGTTGAAGGCCGCGGCGATGCCGGCCGCCGCGCCGGCCACCATCAGGTCGTGTGCATCGATGCCCGACTGCGGCGACAACCAGCGTCGGGCGCTGACCATGACGCCAGCGCCAACCTGGACCGTTGGGCCCTCGCGCCCGATCGACAGGCCCGCCAGCAAGCCACCTGACACCAACCCGATCTTGTGGAGCGACACGCGCATCGAGGCCAACCAGGTGCTCTGCGACGGCGGCAGGTCCTCCTCCAGCGCACGCATCACTTGCGGAATCCCCGAGCCCGCGGCTCCCGGCACGTAGCGGCGCGTCCACCACAGCAGGGCCACCGTGAGCGCCGGCGTCCAGACGAGCGTGAAGTAGCGCCCATGATCGCCCCAAGCTTCCACCTGCCGGAAGCCGTGGATCGCTGCCTCGGCCAACAGCGTGAAGGCGACCACGATCGCGCCTGTCGCAGCCGCATAGACCAGCACGATGGCCCGATCGGCCCACTGTCGGCCGGCGAGCAACTCGCGCTGCAAGTTGCGCCAGAAGTCGGGGGCGACGTCATGCGCGGTCCGCCAGCCGCCGCGCAACCACGCTCGCGCCACGCGCAGGACTTCCTTCAGCGAGGCGGGCTGCGCTGCGCCGTCATCGATGGGAGACGTCATCTTGGTGGGCTTCTCGTTGCAATTCAGTGGATTGGCCCAGTGGATCGGCCCTGTAAGCTGCGTACTGGCCGCCACTCTCCAGTGCGTGCGGCGAAAGGCTCTGGGCCGGTGGAGACGTTGACGGATTGAACCGGCGCCGCCTGGCGGCTTGGATTTGCGACCTTCTCGTGGCGAGCATTCCAGGCTTCACGCAGTACCGCCACTCCGACCAGGTCGGCGAGGGCAAGGAGAGCAACGAGGATCAGCAGGGCGCGCCGGCGGTTCATGGCAATCGACATTGTATTTGTACAATTGCATATCGCGGCGTCCGCGTTTCTCCGTAGACTGACGCCGCCCGAAGGCCGACTCGGGACGAGCTACATCTGCGCCAACGGGATACCGGCTGCGCGTTCGTCGGCCTGCAGCAGTGCCAGCAGTTTGCCCAGGTCGTCGTCCAGCCGTGCAAGGGTCGCGTCGTCAAGCGCAGCCAGCGCCTCGGGCAGGACGCCCGAGAAAGGACCAGGCGCCTTCTTTAGCACCTGAGCCCCGCGAGGCGTCACGCGCAGCCTTGTGGCGCGGCGGTCAGCTTCGTCTCGGCCTGTAACCACCAGTGCAGCGGTGAGCATGGCTTTGACCAAATTGCTGGCAGTGGTCTGATGGACGTCCATCGCCCGGGCAAGGCCACCAACCCCGATGTCGGGCTGCGCCTGGATCACGCTCAAGGCCCAGAGTTGCGCACCACCGACGCCGGCCTTCTTCTCGACTTGCTGGAAGTGCGTCTTGACGGCGTTGAAGACGGATCGAAAGCGGCGCAGCACCTGCACCGCGGGCTCGACCTGGGCAGCGGGCGCGGGTGCGCTGGCCGGCTTTGGGCGAGCCCTCTTGCTGGTTAGCTTCGTTGGCATGCTGAAATCATAGGCGCACCTCCACGCCAATGGCGGGCGCCAAAAAAAACGGGGCCCGCTTGGGCCCCGAAAAGTCGCTCCTGACCGCCCATCGCCGGTTGTACCGATGCGCAGTCGGGCGATTGTATTTGCACACATGTATGTCGAGGTGCAAGAGTAAACCCGGTGTCAGACATATCCCCTGATTGCACCGCTCTCAATTGCGGTCGCATGCGCCAATTACGCAGCGCGCCTCAAGCCGTCCTTGGCATCAAGAGATCCCCACTCTAATCGACTCAGGCTCGGTGTTCCGACGAACGCCGGCCTCAGAATGGGTGGTCATGGGACTTGACTGGCTTCAACTCGCCATCTCTGCTCTGGCCATTGCCTACGCCGGCGCGAAACTGACGCGCCTGGCCGATGCCATCGGCGAGAAGACGGGCATGTCGGGCTCGTGGGTCGGACTGTTGCTGTTAGCAGCAGTGACCTCGCTGCCCGAACTCGCCACCGGCATCAGCGCAGTAACGGTCGCCGATGCGCCCAATATCGCCCTCGGTGATGTCTTGGGCAGTACCGTCTTCAACCTGGCGCTGCTCGTGGTGCTCGATGTGCTGCACCGCCCGGAGACGATCTATCGCCGCGCCAGCACGGGCCACATCTTGTCCGCGGGATTCGCCGTCATCATGTTGAGTGTGGTCGGTGCAAGCGTGCTCCTGGAACGCGAACAGGTCGTGCCGAGGTTCGCATCGGTCGGCGCCTACACGCCATTGCTGGTGCTGCTGTACGTGCTGGCGATGCGCAGTGTTTTCTCGTATGAGAGCCGACAAACGCGCATCGAGCCGGCCGCAGGCCAGGAACGCCACGTCGGGCTGAGCCTGCGCAGCGCTTCGCTGAGGTTCGCTGCACTCGCTGGAGTCGTGGCCGTGGCGGGGATCTGGCTGCCAATCGCCGGCAGCCGCATTGCCGACGAGATGGGGTGGACCCGCACCTTCGTAGGTACGCTGCTGGTGGCCGGAGCTACCTCCTTGCCCGAAATCGTCGTGACGCTGGCAGCACTTCGGCTGCGTGCGCTGGACATGGCCATCGGAGGCCTGTTGGGCAGCAACCTGTTCGATCTGCTGATCGTCGCGGTTGATGACGTGTTCTATGTGAAAGGGCCCATCCTGGCCGATGTGTCGTCGGTGCACGCGGTAACGGCGTTCTCGGCGGCGATGATGTCTGGTGCGGTCATCGTGGGTCTGGTCTACCGTCCGCGTCAACGCTATCTGCGAACCATGACGGTGGTGAGCGCGGCGTTGCTGGCGGTCTACTTGATCAACATCTACGTCCTGTTCGTGCACCGCGAGTGACTTGCACCCTCGCCTGCACAGCACGCACCGGAGCGATGTGCGGTCTATCTGCCGTTGACCGTGTCCCTGACGGGCAGCCTTGCGGTCGCTGCGTGAAGGGTGCGAAGGACCGCAGCGGGTCGCGATGTTGAGGTCGACAACTTGAAGACCGGCCGTTCAGTCCTCGGCAGACCGAATGGCTGTGTCGCCGCTTGCTTGACCGGGCCGATCCTCCCCCTCGGGGACCTCAAGCGGTGATCTGCGCACCGGGACGCCAATGACGTGAGAGTGACTCGGAACTGGGCGGCTGCCTCTGCGCACCCATGCAGAGATCAAGGAAACCTGGAGCGGCCTGACGCTTCCTTGCGATCGGCCCCGCACGCGTGGGCTCAGCCGCTGTCGCCGGACAGGTGCGGCGCCGGCACAAAGAAGCGCCCGCCCACAGTCTTCACACCGTTGTCCGAGCTCTCCAGTGCGGCGGCGCGCAGGGCCCGCAGGAAGCGACCTGCGAGCGCCTCCCCCCAGAACCAGCGATCGATCTGCCGGGCCGATGGTGGATCGCCGTCGGCCTGCGCCGCCTCGCCGTACAGCGCCTTCAGATCGTCGACCACGAACCGCAGCGACAGCGCCGGCGTACCGTGTAGCGGCAGTACCGGAAGCCCTCCTGCCAGGAAGGATGCGGCAAACGCCGGCCAGCCGGTGGGGTCCAGGCCCGACAGCCCCACGGTGGTCCGCTGAAAGCGCTGGGTAAAGCGCACCCACGCAGGGCGAACCGCTGCGAGTTCGTCTCGCAGCGCGGCCTCCCAGGCAGCGGGGCTGTCCGGCGAGGCAGGCGCAGGCAGGTCTGCCGACGCGCGCCAGCCTGCCCGGTCCGACCAACTGGGGTTGTCGTCGGGGAAGTGCGCCAAGATGACCGGGCCAGCAGGGCTCTCGATCAGTCCGAGCGCTTGCCGCAGAACGCGCTGCTGAAAGGCAATGTCGTTCGGTTCACCGAACGGACGGCCGAGCATGAATGGCACCATCAAGGCCCTCGGTGGCCGAGTTTTCTCGACCTGGGGAAGCACCGAGGCGATAGCCACCGTGGCAATCCCGCGTGTCTCCAGCATGTGGCCCAGCGCGCTCACGGCGCGCGTGCACAGCGGTCAGACGGGAGCGAGCACGACAGCGTCGACACCGTCGCGGCGGAACCTTTCGGCCATGTGGTCGGCTGCACCGGTCATCGCGGCCGGGTCGGTCGAACCCATCACCGAAAAATGCGTGTCGGCCACACCGCCGATCATGCCGTCGGCAGCCAGCTGGCGCAGTGCATCGATTGGGAACACCACGCCCAGGTCGCGCTGGAAGCCGGCTCTGTCGAAGTTGATCGAGACGTGGCTGACGAGAATCTCGGCAGCCGGCCAGTCGGCACCAACCTCACGCGCCTCGCCCGAGCCAACAGGGAACGGCCGGTCACCGCGGCGGATCAGCGCGGCACTGCTGACGAGGGCCACGCGCCGCTGCGATAGCGGCGGCCCGGACACGAAGGGCGCGGTGTCGAACGCTGGACAAGGCAACGCCGCGACAACGCTGCGCGTCGGCTCAGGAATGTCCTCCAGTCTTGCCATGCGGGGGCTCCATACGGTGATCGTGCCAACATTCTCGTGAATCGGCCGGCGGCTGTCGACCAACACCTGCGGCAAAGAAAGCGTGGCTCGAAGAGTTCACGCTAGTTTCCACACGGCGTCGGTGGTTCCGCAACTGATTGACATGTAGGGGCGCGATCGACTGCTTTGGAGCGATCAATTCAGAACTGCGAGTGTCACTGAAGGGTCGTGAGCACCCTGACACGAAGTGCTGCTTCCGGGAAGCGCGCCTCGAACGACTGGTCTACGGCCGCGAACCCGGCCGACGGTCGGGCATGTCGACCCGTTGCCGTCCTTCGGCATCATCGCAAGCCGTCGTTCCGGGGTTCACATCCCGAACACAGCCCGACGGACGCTGCCTGGGTAACTGGGACACCCCGGGCCGCTCGGCAGCGGCCGATACGACTCAGCGAAGGATCAGCATCGGCACGTCGCTGAGCCGCAACAGGCTGGTGGTCGTGCTGCCGAGTAGCCACTGGCGCAATCGCGAGTTACCGAAGGCGCCCATCACCAGCAGTGCCGGGGCTTGGCGCTTGACGAGTTCGGGCAGCACTTGCTGGGGTTCGCCAGCCACCAACTCGGTCTCGGCGACGTTGCCAGCCGCCTGCAGTGCAGCCTGCGCTTGCTCAAGCTGCTGGCGCGCCAACGGCGTGTCGGACGCCACCATGGCCACCAGCACCGGCAGCCCCGCCACCAGCGGATGCTGCGCCAACCGCTCAAGCGCCTTGCGCGCGCCGGCACTGCCGTCGAAGGCCACGACGACACGCTGCGGCGCTTTGAAGGCATCGGCGGTGGCCACCAGCACCGATGACGACACGCCACGGATGACGCGTTCGAGATGGTGCTCGGTGCGGATGCGCTCCTGCGCCGAAGCGTGGTGATGCTCTCCCAGCACGTACAGGTCGACGTCAGCCTGGAGTTCAATGGCCGTGTCGATGAAGTCGCCGTGGCGCAGTCGCGCATCCAGGCGGTGGACACCTGCTGCAGCCGCCCGGCTACGGGCATGGCTCAGCAGTTCGCGACCAGCCTCGCGCATGGCCACACTGCGCTGCTCGTCCTGGCCGCTCAGCTCCTTCAACAGCGACTCCTGAGCATCCACGCCGATGGCACCGCTGAAGTCAGTGACGGTGGCGACCTCCGGGTGACGTTCCAGCACATGCAGGAACTCCAGCGTGCATTCCAGCCGGACGGCGGCCCAGGCGGCCCAATCGATCACGGCATCGGTGTTGCCGCGGGTGTCGATGCAGGCAAGTATCTTGTTCATGGTCAGCTCCAGGCTCAGTGCATTAGCTGCTCAACGGCGCCTGGCTTGTCGTGCACGGCGAAGCGGTCGACCATCGTCGCGCTGGCTTCGTTCAAGCCGATGACCTCGACCTTGGCGCCCTCGCGCTTGAACTTCAGCACCACCTTGTCGAGCGCGCTGACGGCGGTGATGTCCCAGAAGTGGGCACGGCCCACGTCGATCACCACATGGTCGATGACTTCCCTGAAGTCAAAGGCCGCGATCAACGTCTCGGCCGAAGCGAAGAACACCTGGCCCACGACGTCGTAGGTGCGGGTGCGGCCGTCGGCGCTGAGCCGCCTGTCGACCCGCAGCACGCGCCCGACCTTGTGCGCGAAGAAGATGCCCGACAGGAGCACGCCGACGAACACGCCCTTGGCGAGGTCGTGCGTGGCGACCGTGACGACGACGGTGGCGATCATCACCGCCGACGAGCTGGGCGGGTGCTCGCGCAGCTTGCGCACGGAGTCCCAGCTGAAGGTGCCGATGCTGACCATGATCATCACCGCCACCAGCGCGGCCATCGGGATGCGGCCCACCCAGTCTCCCAGGAACACCACCATCAGCAGCAGGAAGAGGCCCGCCACCAGCGTGGACAGCCGGCCGCGGCCGCCCGACTTCACGTTGATGACGCTCTGGCCGATCATCGCGCAGCCGGCCATGCCGCCGATGAAGCCGGTGGCTATATTGGCCACGCCCTGGCCCACGCACTCGCGGTTCTTGTCGCTGGAGGTATCGGTTAGCTCGTCGACGATGGAGGCAGTCATCATCGACTCGAGCAGCCCCACCACCGCCAGCGTCATCGAATAGGGAGCAATGATCTTCAAGGTTTCCCAGCTCAACGGCACGTCGGGCAGCAGGAAGACCGGCAGGCTGTCGGGCAGCTGGCCCATGTCGCCGACGGTTCGGATGTCCAGGCCCAGCGCCAGTGACACGGCAGTCAGCACGACGATGGTCACCAGGGGCGACGGCACCGCCTTCGTGATGTACGGGAAGCCATAGATGATGGCCAGGCCGGCGGCAGTCATCGCATAGACGACCCAGCTCACGTTGGTGAGTTCGGGCAGTTGCGCCATGAAGATGAGGATGGCGAGCGCGTTGACGAAGCCGGTGATGACCGAGCGCGAGACGAAGCGCATCAGCGCGCCCAGCCGCAGCACGCCGGCCACGATCTGCAGCACGCCGGTCAGTACGGTGGCGGCCAGCAGGTACTGCAGGCCGTGCTCCTTGACCAGCAGAACCATCACCAGCGCCATGGCGCCGGTGGCAGCCGAGATCATGCCGGGCCGGCCGCCGGTGAAGGCGATGATCACCGCGATGCTGAACGAGGCGTACAGGCCGACCTTGGGGTCGACACCAGCAATGATGGAGAACGCGATGGCCTCGGGAATCAGGGCCAGCGCGACGACCAGACCGGCGAGCAGGTCGCCGCGGACGTTGGACAGCCAGTGCCGTCGAAGTGTGGAAACAGGCATGGGCAGTGCGGGCAACGCCATGTCGATGGCGTGCACGAGTTCGGAAAGGACTTGGAGCCCGCCCGGCCATTCGGACCGGCAGGTAAGTAAGAGGTGAAATCAGGGCACGAAGCCCGCTGTGAGCCTACGGCGGCGTCACGGTGCAGAAGTACCCCAGCGGCAGATCGCGACCGACCGGGCAGGTCGTGCGTTGGCGGGGAACAAGACTTTGCTGCACCAGGGGATTGTAGGGGCCCAGATCAGGCTTCAGCTCCTATGGGCCGGTCCACGTTTCTGCATCTCCGTGAGCGGCTCGCACGATGTCCGGATGGAGCCCCTTGTCCAAACCTCGTGCCTGAGCCGATCTCAGCTATCTGGCAACGAGCCGCGTGGCTGCTTCTGGCCGGGGTGTTTGAGTCCGCCAACGACCGCTGTGGGGACGCACAACTTGACCCGCCTGGGCCTAGCCGTCGGGCAGCTTCGGAGCGAGCCGTCGGACCGCTATGGGTGTGCGCCGTGATAAGGCGGCGCTTTCCAGCGGGTGCAAGCCCCGCCCGGCAACCGCTCCAGCCGGAAGCAACCGGAGCAGGCATGGAGGTGACGAAATGTCTGAAGCCTTCGGGTAAGCGTGCCACGAATTGGTGGCAGCGCGAGTGTGCGGGCCGTAACGTGAGTGAACGCTGAGTAAGCCTCGATAAGGTCGATGCACAGGCCGACCCGGCGACCCTTCCGGGGAAGGCTGACATCACTGGACGGATGAGCAAGGCAGTACCGCCAGTGGCTGTGCCGGGGTAGTGGCGACAGCACGTACAGACCACCGGTCGCGGCAAGAAGTCCACCGTCCACCACCAGATCATCCCCATCAAGGACATCTGGCTATACCCGCTGCGCAAGGACTTCGCCAGCGTGCTGTGTCGATAGGACCCTTCCTCCCGAGGTCTGGGCTATGGGTTCACCGA
>CAMCTC010000086.1 GCA_945878355.1 Bordetella parapertussis
GCAGGATCAAGCCGCAGGTGGCAAGTCTGCCGCCGCAGCGTCATCGCGGCACTGCTGCTGCAGCGCGCGCCAGGCTTCGGCCCCGAGTCGATTCAGCGTCTCGATGTTGGTCTGGTAGATCGCCTCGGCTTCGGGGAATGCAGCGACCGCGCGGTCGATGCTGTCCTCACGGATCAGGTGCAGCGTGGGGTAGGGCGAGCGGTTGGTCGCGTTGCCCAGGTCGTCGGGCTCTGTGCCCTCAAACTGGTATTGGGGGTGGAAGCTGGCGACCTGGATCACCCCGTCCAGGTCGAGTTCCTCGACGGTCGCGTCGACCAACTCGAGAAAATCGTTGTAATCGGCAAAGTCTTCCAGCACCTGCGGGTGGATCAGCAGCGTGGTCTCCAGGCGTTCAGCCGGCGCCTCGGCCAGCCGCTCCAACTCGGTGATCAAGTCTGCCAGCAGCGCGGCGGGATCGCTGGCGGGGCTCAGCGCATAGCGGATCTGGCCCTTGACCTGCGGCGCTTTGGCGAAAGGGCAGAGGTTCAGGCCGATCACCGCGCGGTCGACCCAGGCACGGGTTTCTGCGATGACCTGTTCCTTCGAACTCATCCGGCCTCCGTCATGCGCAAGCGGCGCGCGGCCTCTTCGTCCTTGGCATCGTCGATGCCGCGCAGCACCGCGCCGAGGTCGACGGGTTTGAGCTTGCGGTCGAAGCGGCCGGTCAGCACCGCGTCGGGCTGCAGCATGCCGCGCTCGTAAAGTGACCAGATCTCTCGGCCGTAGTCAGTGGCCAGCAACTCTGGCGCGAAACGGCCGAAATAGTTGCGGAGATTGGCGACATCGCGCTCGAGCATGGCCGCCGCATGGTTGTTGCCGGCCGCGTCCACCGCCTGCGGCAAGTCGATGATCACCGGACCGTCCGCGCTGACCAGGATATTGAATTCGGACAGGTCGCCGTGCACCACGCCGGCACAAAGCATTCTGACCACTTCGCGCAGCAAGGTCTGGTGGTGCACTCGCGCTTGCTCGGGCGTGAAATTCATGTCGTTGAGCCGAGGCGCGGCGTCGCCGTGCTCGTCGCACACCAACTCCATCAGCAGCACGCCTTCGTGGAAGTTGTAGGGCTTGGGCACGCGCACGCCGGCGGCGGCCAGCCGGTAGAGTGCATCGACCTCGGCGCTCTGCCAGGCGGCTTCTTGCGCCTGGCGGCCGAACTTGCTGCCCTTGGCCATCGCCCTGGCTTGACGGCTGTTCTTGGTCTTTCGGTTTTCGGTGTAGTCCACCGCTTGTCGGAAGCTGCGGTGCGTGGCTTCCTTGTAGACCTTGGCGCAGCGGGTGTCGTCACCGCAGCGCACGACGAAGACCATCGCTTCCTTGCCACTCATCAGTTGGCGCACCACCGAGTCGATCAGGCCTTCGTCCAGCAGGGGCCGTAGCCGCTCGGGTGTTTTCATAGGCTGCATTTTGCCTACACTGCGCGCTCGTCCGCCTGAAAGCCTGTGCCCTCGCTCCGATGACGATCCTGCTCGCGCCCATGGAAGGGCTGCTCGACGCCAGTTTGCGCGATGTGTTGACGCGCATCGGCGGCATCACCCGTTGCGTTTCCGAGTTCATCCGCATCACCGACCGGCTGCTGCCACCGCAGGTTTTCTTGCGCCTGATGCCTGAACTGCACAACGGCAGCTGCACGCCTGCCGGTGTGCCGGTGCGGGCCCAGTTGCTGGGGTCGGACCCGGCTTGTTTGGCCGACAACGCCGCGCAACTGGCGGCCTTGGGTGCAGAGGGCATAGACCTGAACTTCGGTTGCCCGGCCAAGACGGTGAACCGTCATCGAGGCGGGGCGGTGCTGCTTGACGAGCCTGATCTGGTCCACGCGATCGTCGCCGCCGTGCGCCGCGCAGTGCCTGCGCACTTGCCGGTCTCGGCCAAGATGCGGCTGGGCAACCAGGATGATTCGCGCCGGCTCGACGCCGCTCGGGCGATCGCCGACGCTGGCGCCTGCGAACTGGTCGTCCACGCCCGCACCAAGGCGGATGGATACCGACCACCGGCCTACTGGCACCGGCTGGTGCAGATTCGCGAGGCGATCTCGATTCCGGTGATCGCCAATGGCGAGATCTGGTCCCTGGCCGACGCGCAGCGCTGCCGGCTTGAGTCGGGCTGTGATCGGCTGATGCTGGGTCGCGGCGCGGTGGCCGACCCTGGGCTGGCTTGGATGATCCAGTCACCGATGGCGCCCGGGCTGGCCTGGGCAGCGCTGCTGCCCTTGGTGGCGCTGTACTGGCAGCTGATTGCCCACCACATGGCGCCGCGCCACCGTGCCGGCCGGCTCAAGCAATGGCTCAACCTGCTGCGGCGGCGTTACCCCGAGGCTCAGCAGGCTTATGACGCGGTGCGAACCCTCAACGATGAGGCGCTGGTCGCGCGACTGTTGTTCGGCGAAGCTGTCCTCGCCAGCTGACGGCGCCGGCCTGTCAAACGCGGATGCCGCCGATTCAGCAGCGCTGGGCCAGTGGCAGGTTCAGCAACAGGTTCTGAGGTTTCAGGCGCAGCCCCTGGTCGCGGTCCATCGCCAAACCCAGATAGACCGGTATGCCCGCCAAGTCGGCACGCATTTCGGAGGCCTGATCGAAATCGAGCCTGAAAAGGCCCAGCAGTTGCTCCAGTCGTGCGGCTTCGACGTCGACACCAAGGTACAGATCGTCCAGGATCGCGCTGGCCTGCACGTCGAGTCCGAGGTGCCAGCGCCAGCGCTCGTCGGCGATTCGCGCCAGCGGCGTGATCGTCACCACCACGCCCAGCAGGTGCGCGACCCAGCGCTCGAGTACCCGTGCCAGCGCCGTCATGCCCGACCTCGCCAGCGCCAGCGGCACGCTCACGCCAGGCGCCAACTCCTTGGCGACATGGTGCGTCAGGTCGAGCAAGAAGCGGTGTCGCCCGCCGTCGTGCCAGTAGTCGACGGCGTTGTCTGTGGTCAGCACCTGGA
Organism: Bordetella parapertussis; assembly: GCA_945878355.1. Taxonomy (GTDB): domain Bacteria; phylum Pseudomonadota; class Gammaproteobacteria; order Burkholderiales; family Burkholderiaceae_C; genus Pseudaquabacterium. The sequence goes on from CAMCTC010000086.1 coordinate 2,969, forward strand.
GTTGCGCTGTGCGCAGCGGAACCTTGGCTTCGGCCAGCAACCTGCCGATCGCGCCAAAGCCACCGGCATCGCTGAGCCGGTCCAGCGTGGCACGGTCCCCGGCCAGCACCCTGCCACTTTCCAGGCTGATTCGCTGGGGTCGAAACAGCAGCTCGGCGGCACGGGCTTCGAACGCATCAGCGCCCTGGTCGAGCAGGTGGCGCAAGATGGCCTGAGCGATCAGGTCGATGAACAAGGGTGGCAGCGTGATCGCACCCTGGGTGAACAGTCCGCAGTAGAAGGCCTCGAGGGTTCCGGCGCCCAGCAAGCCATCGCGCAGTGCCAGGAACAAACGGTAGTTTTCGCGCGCATCGTCGTCGCGGATTGCGGTCCATTCGACAGCCGGTACGGGCCGGACCGGGTCGGCCCGAAGCGCGTGGTGCAGCGCGGTCTCGGCACTGCACGACTCTGCGACCAGTGCCAGCTCGGGCCTGTCCAGCCAATGCACCCACCAAGCCTCAGTGGGTACCAGCCAGCCTCGGGCGTCGGGCTGCAGGTGGCGGTAGCCGCAATCAGGCCAGAAGTCGAGCACGCTCAGCTCGGGACTTGCCGCGCCATGGGCTGGGTCGACAAGGTCATTTGGCCCAGCCGTCTTTCAGTCCGGTGATACGGTTGAACACGGGTGCGCCGACCCGGTGGTCGATCCTGTCGGTGACGAAGTAGCCGTGGCGTTCGAACTGGAATCGCTGCTCGGCCGGGGCGGTGGCGAGCGAGGGCTCGACATAGCCGATGGCCAATGCTTTGCTCGCAGGATTGAGCACCTCGCGGAAATCGCGTCCGCCGGCCTCGGGCTGCGGCTCGGTGAACAGCCGGTCGTAGAGATTGAAGTTCGCGGCCAGAGCGTCGTGCACGCCGACCCAGGTGATCGTGCCTTTGACCTTGACCGCATCGGCCCCGGGCGTGCCGCTCTTGGTGTCGGGCACCACGTCGGCCAGCACGGCGGTGATGCGGCCATCAGCATCTTTTTCGCAACCGGTGCATTCGACCACCATGCCGTATTTCAAGCGCACTTTGTTGCCTGGCAAGCCCAAGCCTGTGGCGTCGACGCGCGGTGGGTAGAGGCGCTGGAAACCCTTGGCCGGTAGTTCGGCGAAATCATCGCGATCGATCCAGACCTCGGCGCCGAGTCCGAACGCGCGCTGGCCGAGTTCGGGCCGCTGTGGATGTGCGGGTGCGCTGCAGGCCTCGAGGTAGCCGGCGCCGAACAGCGCATGCCAGTTGCCGATCTTGAGCTTGACCGGATCGATCACGGCCATCGCGCGGCCGGCCTTGGTCTCAAGATCGGCGCGCAGTGCGCCATCGAGCACGCTGTAATCGACCCAGATGTTGGTGCGCGAGGCGCCGGTGTCCTCGGCGAACTTGCGCACCGCTTCGGGCGTGTAGCCGCGCCGGCGCATGCCGGCCAGCGTGGGCATGCGCGGGTCGTCCCAGCCGTTCACGATTTGCTCGTCGACCAGCGCCTTGAGCTTGCGCTTGCTGGTGATCACATAGCTCAGGTTCAGTCGCCCGAACTCGTGCTGCTTGGGGGCTGGTCCTTGCAGCAGGCCGCCCTCGATCAAGCGTGCCAGCAGCCAGTCGTACCAGGGCCGCTGGTCCTCGAACTCTAGCGTGCAGATGCTGTGGGTGATGTTCTCGAGCGCGTCCTCTATCGGGTGCGCAAAAGCGTACATCGGGTAGATGCACCAGGCGTCACCGGTGTTGTGGTGGTGCGCGCGCTTGATGCGGTAGAGCGCCGGGTCGCGCAGGTTGATATTGGGCGAAGCCATGTCGATCTTGGCGCGCAACACCATGCTGCCATCGGCATGTTGGCCAGCGCGCATCTCGCGCAGCCGGGCCAGGTTCTCGGCCACGCCGCGGCCTCGCCAGGGGCTGTCGGTGCCCGGCCTTGTGAAGTCGCCGCGCGCGGCGCGCATCGCTTCGGCGCTTTGCTCGTCGACATAGGCCAGGCCGCGCTCGACCAGGTGCTCGGCCGCTCGGTACATGAAGTCGAAGTAGTTGCTGGCGTAGAACAGGTGGGTGGCGGGCACGCCGCCGAAATCGCTGCGCCAGTCCCAGCCCAGCCAATGCACCATCTCGATGATCGCGTCGACGTACTCCTGCTCTTCTTTCTCCGGGTTGGTGTCATCGAATCTCAGGTGGCAGACGCCGCCGAAATCGCGCGCCAGGCCGAAGTTCAGGCAGATGCTCTTGGCATGGCCGATGTGCAGGTAGCCGTTGGGCTCGGGCGGAAAGCGCAGCCTCACCGGCGCTGGGTCGGCCGCACCCTTGGCGTGATGCGCTGCATCGCCGGGCGAGCCGCCCCATTGCCGCTGCGCATAGACCCCGTCTTGCAATTCGCGCTCGATCAGCGTTCGCAGGAAGTTGGCGGGTTTGACGGCAGGGTCGGTCTTGGCGGGCGCGGACATGTGTTGGGCGGCCGGTCCCGGGGAGTGGAGGGCGGCGGTTCAGGGGGACTTTCGATTCTACCGAGGGGCTTGGTGCAAACCCGCCTGCCCGCGCTTGGCCGCACCGATCAGGGGCGGTCGCCACCCTCGCGCCGCTTCAGCGCTTCGATCTCATGGTCCAGCATGCGCCGCGTCAAGCCTTCGCCCTTCAGCCTGAGCAAGACCACGATGCCGTGGATCGTCAGGCCCAGGCCCCAACCCCAAAGCGGGAAGACCAGTCCATGACGGTGTCCCTGGCCCCAACCCTCGCCCCAGCCGCCGATCCAGGACATCAGGAACAAGCCGCCGTTGACCAACGCGAACACGATCGCATGGACATAGAAACCGGTCTTGAGTGCGACGCGGCGGCGGGCGCGCTGCTCGAGGGTTGGCGGGGTGAGGTCGAAGTCGCGTGACATGGTGCTCTCCTGAGGTGCTTGTTGGACGTGTCGTGGCCGGGCCACCACCGCATGGCGCCGGATGTGGATCACATCGCTTTGAACAGATGGGCGTAGAGCCGGCTGGCGGTGAGCCGCTCGGGGCGACCGCGCAGCGTCAGGAAGACTTTGCCCGATTCGTCGCGCAGCGCGGTGGCGATGGTTGAGGCTCGCACCACCAGACTGCGGTGCACCTGCCAGAACTGCTGGGGATCGAGTTGCGGCATCAACTCGCGCAGCGACATCCGGATCAGGTGCTCACGCTCCGCCGTGACCACCCGCAGGTATTTGTCAGCGGCCTCGAAGTGCATCACCTCGGACACCGGCACCAGGTGCACTATATGGCCCACCCCAGCCTGTATCACCTCCAGCCGAGGCTGGGGCGCGGATGCCGCCGGACCGGCTGCACCCAGCAGCTCCCGCAACTGGTCCAGTGTCTGCTGAAGTGCCAAGCCAGTGCCAGTCTGTGGCTGAGCAGCGATGGCGGCACGGTCGGCCAGCCTGGACTTGAGCCGCGCCACGCAGGCCGCCAGGCGCGACGAATCCACCGGCTTGACGAGGTAGTCCACCGCCTGGGCCTCGAAGGCTTTCAACGCGTACTGGTCGTAGGCGGTGACAAAGACCAGCAAGGGGAAAGGCACGCCATCTGGCCAATCCTCGGCCAGCGTCTGCGCCGCGTCCAGCCCGCTGGCGCCGGGCATCCGGATGTCGAGAAAGCAGACATCGGGTTGCAGCGCCAGCCCCTGCCGCGCCGCGCTGAGGCCGTCGGCCAGCTGGGCGACGATGCGCAGTTCGGGCCAGAGCCTGGCCAGTTCAGCCGCCAGCGCAGCGGCCAGCAGCGGCTCGTCTTCGGCGATCAGGGCGCTGGGCATGATCAGCGGCAAGGCTTGCGGTTCATGTTGCCGCTCATTTTGCAGTGTTTTTCTGCACTGGCTGCGCCGGCGTTCCAGCGTCAGTGGGGCTTATTGACGCCGGGCGGGGCAGGCTGACCTCGGCCAGCGTGCCGCCCTCGGCGTCATCGGCCGGCAGCAAGCGGAACAGCGCCCGTGCACCGTAGAGCGTGGCCAGGCGTTCGGCCACATGCCGGGTACCGTAGTGGCTGTGCGCCGGCGCTTCGGGGTCGTCGCCATGCTGTGGGGGGGTGCCTGCCTGATCCAGCCCGACGCCGGTGTCGCGAACGGTCAGCAGCAAGTGCTCGCCGCGCTGCTCGGCGCGCACCTCGATGCGGCCACCCTCGATCTTGGGCTCCAGGCCATGGCGGATGCTGTTTTCCACCAAGGGTTGCAGTAACAAGGGCGGCACCGGCAGGCCGCGTAAGTCTGCCGGCAGGGACAGCAGTACCTGTAGCCGCGGCCCCATACGCAAGGCCATCAGCGCCAAGTAGTCAGCCAGCCGGTCGAACTCGTCGGCCAGCGGATGCAGGCCGGTGCGCGAGGCGCCCAGCGTGGCGCGCAGATAGCTGATCAGGCGGTCGAGCATGGCCTGGGCGCGTGGCGGGTCTAGCGTGATCAGCACCCGCAGGTTGGCCAGGGTGTTGAACAACATGTGCGGCTCCAACTGCGACTGCAGCAGCATCAGCTGACTCTCGGCGGCTTCGCGTCTGGCGATCTCGGCGGCGGCCTGGGCCAAGTTGAGTTTCTCGGTGGCCATGAAGTACCAGGTGGCAGCCACGGCAACGATGAGGCTGATCACGATCGCGGTGCTGTTGTGCAACAGGTCGACATTGGGCAGGCCGGTGATCGCGTCGCCGATCGCCGTGCCCAGGGTGTAGCCCAGCGTGCTGCCGACCAGAATGCAGGCGGCCATCCACAGCGGACCCGGCCAGCGAGCGCGGCGCAGGGCAGGCACGTTTCGACGCGCCGGCAGCCAGCGCGCCAGCAGCAGTCGACCGCCGTCGATGAAGAACCAGCAAGCTGTGCCGATGGCGACCGAATAGACCCAAGTGCCGAGCAGGCTGCCGCGCGAATTCGAGCTCATCAGCCAGATGGCCAGCGCCACCCCCGCACAGACGAACTGGTTGCGCAGGCCGCGTCCGACAAAGCCGGCCCAGAGCCCGGGTTCGGCTTGAGGCGGTGTCGCTTTCACTTTGGACCAGGTCACGGCGGCTGGCACTGTCATCAGGTCGCGGCAGCCCAGGACGCAGAGCCCGCATGGGCAGTACTCTGGCCCTGCTGCAGAACCCGCCAGGCCCTGGCTGCCAGCAACCCGGTCGCTGCACCGTACAGCGAACTGGCGATTCCGGCAAAGGCCGGTTGGCCGGCCAGCGCCGGCACCATCGCAAGCGAAGCGTTGATCCCGTAGCGCAGCCAGAAGAGCGTCATCAGCAGCGCCATCGGCGCCCAACTGCCGCCGATCGCGAACCGGCCATCGGTTTGCCGCTGCACTTGGCGTGGCAGGCGCAGCGGCTGGTTTAGCGCCGCACCCAACGTCGCACCCATTGCCCAGGCCAGCAGCACGCCGGTCTGCAGGCCGAATGTGCTGACGGCGGCATACAGCGACAAGGCCCCCAGCGCCACTGGTTGGACCAGCAGGCGCTGGCGCGTCAGCACATGCTCCCGCAGTTGCATCGCGCCGAGCGCGACGAGCAGCGCCAGGATGGCCCAGACCCAGGGCGGGGTGTGGCTGAGCAGCGTGAGCGCGAACGGGATCATGGTGGGGGCCGGTGAGGTGATCGGGCGGGTGTTGAATGGGATCGACAGCCATCCTGCCGGGCCAGTGGCCGATCGCCCAGCGGTTTGCGACAAAACGCCGCTGGCCATCGCCAAGCGCAGCCGCCGTGTTCGCAACGGTGCCTCTTCAGCGTCGCCTGCCGCCGCCCAACAGCGAGCCCAGCACGCCGCGAATCAGCTCGCGGCCAACCGCCGAGCCGATCGCACGCATCGCCGAGCTGGCGGCGGTGGCCGCCAGCCCGGGATGGCGCCCACCGCGTGGGCCGGTGCTGCCGAGCATCAAGTCCTTGAGCCCGTCCATCAACCCGCCGCCAGCGTTTGGTGGCGCGGCGCTGCCTGCCGCCGTAGCAGCGCGCGTGGCTGCCTGGGCCTCGTCGGCCATGCTGCGGTCACCGGCGGGCGCAGTGTCCGCCTGCGCCACCACCACCCGGCCTTTCAGGCGCTCGTAGGCCGATTCCCGGTCCACGGCCTTCTCGTAGACGCCGGCCACCAGAGAACCGGCGATCAAGGACTGGCGCTGCCCGACGCTGATCGGCCCGATCTGGCTGCCAGGCGGCAGCACAAACACCCGCTCGGTCGGGCAGGGCCGACCTTGCTCGTCGAGCATGCTCACCAACGCCTCGCCGACACTGAGCTCGGTGATCGCGGTCTCGACGTCCAGCCCTGGCTTGGCGCGCATCGTGCTCGCCGCTGCCTTGACGGCCTTCTGGTCTCGTGGGGTGAAGGCACGCAGCGCATGCTGGACCCGGTTGCCGAGTTGGCCGAGCACGGAATCCGGCAGGTCGAGTGGATTCTGCGTGACGAAATACACCCCCACGCCCTTGCTGCGCACCAGCCGCACCACCAACTCGATGCGCTCGACCAGCGCCGCCGGCGCGTCCTTGAACAGCAGGTGGGCTTCGTCGAAGAAGAACACCAGCTTGGGCTTGTCGAGATCGCCGACTTCGGGCAGCAACTCGAACAGCTCGCTGAGCAGCCACAGCAAGAAAGTGGCGTAAAGGCGCGGCGCGTTCATCAACTGGTCGGCAGTCAGAATGTTGACGACGCCCCGGCCATCGACGGTCTGCAGGAAATCGGCAATGTCGAGCATCGGTTCGCCGAAGAATTTCTCACCGCCCTGGCTTTCGATCTGCAACAAGCCACGCTGGATCGCGCCAATTGAGGCCGCGCTGACGTTGCCGTACTCGGTGGTGAAGTCGCTGGCGTTGTCGCCCACATGCTGCAGCATTGCACGCAAGTCTTTCAAGTCCAGCAGCAGCAGGCCGCGGTCGTCGGCGATCTTGAACACCAGGTTGAGCACGCCGGCCTGGGTCTCGTTGAGCGCGAGCATGCGCGCTAGCAGCAGCGGACCCATGTCGCTGACAGTTGCGCGCACCGGGTGCCCTGCCTGGCCGAACACATCCCACAACGTGGTTGGGCAGGCCTGCGGGGCGGGCGCACTGATGTCGCGTTCAGACAGCGTTGCCGCCAGCTTCGGCGCCATGCGCCCGGCCTGGCTGATACCCGTCAGGTCACCCTTGACATCGGCCATGAACACCGGCACGCCGATCTTGGAGAAGTTCTCAGCCAGGGTCTGCAGCGTGATCGTCTTGCCGGTGCCGGTGGCGCCGGTGATCAGGCCGTGGCGGTTGGCCAGCGCGGGCAGCAGTTCACATCGGATGTCGCCGCGTTGGGCGATGAGCAAGGGATCGGCCATGAGCGTCGGTCCTGGAGTGGGCAAGTTTGCGCAGTCTAAAGCGCGGTGCGGCGGGTCGGGAGGTCTCGTTCACATCGGGACATTAGAATATCGGGTTGACTTGAACCGGCGCGCCCCGAAGATCGGCAGATTTTCCCGCTGGTCTAGGTATCGCGCGCGTCGCTCCAGGCGCTCCATCGCACAACAGAGGACAGCATGGCCGGACATTCCAAATGGGCCAATATCCAGCACCGCAAGGGCCGGCAGGACGAAAAACGCGGCAAGGTCTGGACCCGCATCATCCGTGAGATCACCGTCGCGGCGCGCCAGGGCGGTGGGGATGTCGGCGTCAATCCGCGGCTTCGGCTGGCGATCGACAGGGCCAAGGCGGCCAATATGCCGGCCGACCGCATCAAGTACAACATCGACAAGGCGTCGGGCACGCTCGAAGGCATCACCTACGAGGAAATTCGCTACGAAGGCTACGGGATTGGCGGCGCGGCGGTGATCGTCGACACGATGACCGACAACCGGGTACGCACCGTGGCCGAAGTGCGCCACGCTTTCAGCAAGTACGGCGGCAACCTCGGCACCGAGGGGTCGGTGGCCTTCCAGTTCAAGCACTGTGGCCAGTTCATCTTCGCGCCCGGCACCTCGGAAGACAAGCTGATGGAAGTGGCGCTGGAAGCTGGCGCCGAGGATGTGATCACCGGCGACGACGGTGCGATCGAAGTGTTGTGCGCTGCGCCCGATTACGAGGCGCTGAAAGCAGCGCTGGAAGCCGCGGGCTTCAAGTCCGAGGTCGCCGAAGTGACGATGCGGGCCGAGAACACCATCCCGCTGGCTGGACTCGACGCCGAGCGCATGCAGAAACTGCTCGACGTGCTCGAGGATTTGGACGATGTGCAGGACGTTTTCCACAACGCTGAGATCGGCGAATGAAGATTTTGGTGATCGGCGGCGGTGGCCGCGAGCATGCGCTGGCCTGGAAGCTGGCGCAAAGCCCAAGGGTCGAGAAGGTCTATGTTGCGCCGGGCAATGGCGGTACCGCGCGTGACACGCGTTTGGTCAACGTCGATCTCACCGATATCCAGGCGCTGGCAGATTTCGCTCAGCAGCAAAAGATTGGCTTGACCGTGGTCGGACCCGAGGGCCCGCTGTCGGCTGGCGTGGTCGACCTGTTCCGTGCCCGGGGACTTCGCATCTTTGGACCGACCCAGGCTGCTGCGCAACTCGAGAGCTCCAAGGCCTTCGCCAAAGACTTCATGCGGCGCCACGGCATCCCCACTGCCGCCTACGCCACGTTCAGCGATGCTGCGCTGGCCCATGCCCATGTTGAGCAGGTCGGCGCCCCCATCGTCGTCAAGGCCGACGGGCTGGCTGCTGGCAAGGGCGTGGTCGTGGCGATGAGCCTGGACGAGGCCCATCAGGCGATTGACTTCATGCTGTTGAACGACACGCTGGGTGTTCAGCACAACGCTGGCTCAGATGGGCAGGCCGTGCCCAGGGTTGTGATCGAAGAGTTTCTGCAAGGCGAGGAGGCCAGCTTCATCGTACTGGTGGACGGCAAGAACGTGCTGGCGCTGGCCTCCAGCCAGGACCACAAACGCTTGTTGGACGGTGACCTGGGGCCCAACACCGGCGGCATGGGTGCTTATTCGCCGGCGCCGGTGGTCACGCCCAACGTGCATGCCAAGGCCATGCAGGAAATCATCCTGCCCACCGTGCAGGGCATGGCGCGCGACGGCATCGTGTTCACAGGCTTTCTCTATGCGGGCTTGATGATCGATGCCAAGGGCCGACCCAAGGCGCTCGAGTTCAACACCCGGATGGGTGACCCCGAGACCCAGCCCATCCTGATGCGGCTCAAGAGCGACCTCGTCGACGTGCTGCTGCATGCCACAGATGGCAGCTTGGACCAGGTCGAGTTGCGGTGGGACCGGCGGGTTGCGCTCGGCGTCGTGCTGGCCGCTGCCGGCTATCCAGCCCATCCCCGCAAGGGCGACGCGATCGCAGGCGTGGCTGCTGACACCGAGGAAGCGGTGGTTTTTCATGCCGGTACCGCACTGCAAGATGGCGTGTTGCGCGTGACCGGTGGCCGGGTGCTGTGCGTCACCGCACTGGGCGATTCGGTCAAACAAGCGCAACAACAGGCCTACGAGCACTTGAGCGGTATCCGCATCGATGGCATGCAGTTCCGCCGCGACATAGGCTACCGCGCGATCAAGCGCTGAGAACGGATCGAAACAAACGCATGGACACCCAAGCCGTTCGCGACTACCTGCTTGGCCTGCAGCGGCGCATCATCGAAACGCTGGAAGCGGCCGAGTTGGCTGTGGAGGGCAAGCGCTTTGTCACCGACGCCTGGGTCCGTGCGCCTGGCGAGCGCCTGCAGGGCGATGGCCGCACCCAATTGGTCGAGGACGGCGGCCTGCTCGAGCGTGGCGGTTGCAACTTCAGCCATGTCAAGGGTCCGCAGCTGCCCCCTTCGGCGACCCAGCACCGGCCTGAGCTGGCAGGGGCACCGTTCGAGGCGATGGGCGTGTCGCTGGTGCTGCACCCGCGCAATCCGCACGTGCCCACGGTACACATGAACGTCCGGATGTTCGCCGCGCTGCCCGAAGGCAAACCGCCGGTGATCTGGTTTGGTGGTGGCATGGACCTGACGCCTTACTACGGCGTCGAAGCCGATGCGCAGCATTTCCACCGTACCTGCCGCGACTCGTTGGTCGGTTTCGGTCCTGACCTTTATCCGCGCTTCAAACACTGGTGCGACGAGTACTTCTTCCTCAAGCACCGCCATGAGGCGCGAGGAATTGGCGGTGTGTTTTTCGACGACTTTGCTGAACTCGGCTTCGATCGCAGCTTTGCGATGATGCGATCAGTGGGCGACGCCTTCTTGCCGGCTTACATGCCGATCGTCGAGCGTCGGCGTGACATGCCCTACGGCGAGCGCGAACGCGATTTCCAGGCCTACCGACGAGGTCGCTATGTCGAGTTCAACCTGGTGTTCGACCGCGGTACCTTGTTCGGCCTGCAGTCGGGCGGGCGCACCGAGAGCATCCTGATGTCGATGCCGCCGATCGTCAAATGGCGCTACGACTGGCAGCCCGAACCCGGCACACCCGAAGCGCGGCTCTACAGCGACTTCTTGCCCGTGTGCGACTGGGCGGGCGGCGCTTGAGCGCAGCCCCGCGCATCGGCTTGCTGGGTGGAAGCTTCGATCCGCCGCACTTGGCGCACCTCGCGCTGGGTCGTGCTGCTGCGCAGCAACTCGCGCTCGACGAACTGCGCTGGCTGCCGGCCGGTGCACCCTGGCAGAAAGCCGGCCGGGTGATGGCAGACGCCAACCACCGCGCGGCGATGCTGGCGGCGCTGCTGGCAGGTGAACCCCGCTGCGTGATCGACCGACGCGAACTCGAGCGTGCAGGCCCGACCTTCACCATCGATACCGTGCGAGAGTTGCAAGCCGAGCGCTCTGGCGCCGAGTGGTTCCTGATCCTCGGTCAGGACCAGTACGCTCAATTTCACACCTGGCGAGACGCGCCTGAACTGCTGCAGCGGCTGACGCTCGCGGTGGCCGGCCGCGGGGGCCAGGCGCCACAGGCGCCGCCGGCCTTGGCAGGCCTGCCGCAACGCTGCGTGTTGCTGGACATGGCGCCGACCGATATCGCCGCCACCGACATCCGGAACCGGGTCGCCCACGGGCAAACAGTGACCGCGCTGGTCGGTGAGCGCGTGGCAAGCTATATTGAACAACATCAGCTCTACTCACACCAACCACGGAACACCAAGCACTGAATGGACATTCGCAAACTGCAACGGGCCATCGTCGATGGACTCGAGGACGTCAAGGCCCAGGACATCCTGGTGTTCAACACCGAACATCTCTCGGCCTTGTTTGAGCGGGTGATCATCGCCTCGGGCACCAGCAACCGCCAGACCAAGGCACTGGCCTCGGGCGTGCGCTCGGCAGTTCGGGAGGCCGGCTTTCCGGTTCTCGCGACGGAAGGCGGCGAGAACGGCGAGTGGATCATCGTCGACTGCGGTGCTGCGGTGGTGCATGTCATGCAACCGGCGATCCGTGAGTACTACCGGCTCGAAGAGATCTGGGGTGGCAAACCGGTCAGGATGAAGATCGGCAGCGACGCGCCGCGAGGTTTGGTCAAGGCCTCCGAGCCCGAGGAGCCCGAGGACGATGAGCCAGCGGTCAAACGCAAGCCTGCAGCCAAGAAAGTGGCCGTCAAACGTGCGCCCGCCAAGCGAGCGCCGGCCAAGAAAGTTGCGGTCAAAACCGCACCCGTCAAGCTGGTCAGCGCCCGCAAGCTGCCTGCCAAGAAGGCTGTCGCCAAGCAGGACGTGGTCAAGATCACTGGCGCAGGTCGTGCCGGTGGCAATGCAGCGCGCGCCGCCGCTGCGGTCGCGAAACTCCCAGCCAAGAAGGCGCCGGCCCGCAAGGCCGTCGTGCCTGCAAGCAAGACCATCGTGGTCAAGCCTTTTGTCCGCAAGACGGCCACTGCGACGACAGCCAAGTCGTCATCGCGCGACAAGCCGGCGCCGGCGGCGCGCAAGACAGCGCCCCGCAAGCCTGCGCGTTCTTGATCGCTGACCATGCGTCTGGTCTTGGCGGCCGTCGGCCAGCGGCAGCCGGCCTGGAGCCAAACCGCGTACGAGGACTTCGCCAAGCGCTTCCCGCCTGAGATGCGCCTGGAGCTCAAGGCCGTCAAGGCCGAAGCGCGGACCAGTGCCAGAACGCCGACGCAGCTGATGGCCGCCGAGGCGCAACGCCTTGAACTGGCTTGCCCCAAAGGCGCGCGACGGGTCGTGCTCGACGAGCACGGCAGCCGCTTGACGACGCCGCAGTTGGCCGAGCGGCTGCGCTTCTGGCTCGGTGACGGGCGCGACGTGGTGCTGCTGGTCGGCGGTCCGGACGGGCTGGATCCGTCCCTCAAGGCCACGGCCGACGAAACCCTGAGGCTGTCCGACCTGACACTGCCCCATGCTTTCGTCCGGGTGCTGCTGGCCGAAGCGCTGTACCGGGCCTGGAGCGTCACCGCTGGCCACCCTTATCACCGGGAATGAATTACGTGAGTGAGCACCTGGCATGAGCTTGTCCGACTTCATCTACCTCGCCTCGCAAAGCCCGCGCCGGCGCCAACTGCTGCACCAACTCGGCGTTCGCCATGAACTGTTGCTGCCAGACGAGCAAGAAGACGCTGAGTCACTCGAGGCCACATTGACGGGCGAGTTGCCGGCCGACTATGTGCAGCGCGTCACAGCGCTCAAACTCAAGGCCGCGCGCGCTCGGCTCAAGCGCCGCGGCCTGCCCGCCGCGCCCATCCTGTGCGCCGACACGACGGTCGCGCTGGGTCGACGAATCCTGGGCAAGCCGGCCGATGCTGACCAAGCGCGTGCGATGCTGTCGTCGCTGTCTGGCCACAGCCACCGTGTGCTGACCGCCGTGGCGGTGAGCAGCGGCCGACGCAGTTGGGCGGCCATCAGCATGTCGCAGGTCCGGTTTGCGCCGCTGAGCCCGGCAACAATCGACGCTTACATCGCCAGCGGCGAACCTTTCGGCAAAGCCGGTGCCTACGCGATCCAGAGCCAGGCGGCGGGATGGATCGCGCATATCGCTGGCAGCTACTCCGGTATCATGGGTTTGCCCCTTTTCGAGACAGCGCAGTTGCTGCGACAGGCTCGCGTGAGTTTCTTGCATTGCGGCGCGCCGCCACCGGAGCTCACCGCGCCATGCATGACATCCTGATCAACTGGACCCCGCAGGAAACCCGGGTTGCCCTCATCGAGAATGGCGCGGTGCAGGACCTGCACATTGAGCGCTCGCTCGAGCGTGGCTTGGTCGGCAACGTCTACCTCGGCAAGGTCGCGCGGGTGCTGCCGGGCATGCAGAGCGCTTTCATCGAGGTCGGGCTCGAACGCGCGGCTTTTCTGCATGTTGCCGACTTGCACGGCGGCGGTCACCACAAGCACGATGTGACGGTGCAGGTGCCGATCGAGCGCCAGGTGTTCGAAGGTCAGACCCTGATGGTGCAGGTGATCAAGGACCCGATCGGCAGCAAGGGGGCCAGGCTGTCGACGCAGATCAGCATTGCCGGGCGCCTGCTGGTCTTCCTGCCGCAGGACACCCACATCGGCATCTCGCAAAAAATCGGCTCGGTCGAGGCGCGCGAGCAACTGCGCAGCCGCATGCAGTCGCTCACCGCCACGACCGATGGCAGCTCGCCAGGCGGTTTCATCCTGCGCACCAATGCCGAGGATGCCAGCGATGCTGAGCTCGCTGATGACATTGCCTACCTGCGCAAGGCCTGGGCCTCGATCCGTGCCAATGGCCTGTCCAGCCCTCCTGGCAGCATGCTGCACGAGGACTTGAACCTGGCGCAGCGTGTGCTGCGCGACATGGTCAATGACAGCACCCAGACGATTCGCATCGACAGCAAGCTGCAGTTTGACGACCTGAAGGCGTTTGGTGAATCCTACACGCCATCATCAGCGTCCAAACTTGAGCGCTACCAGGGTGAGCGGCCGATCTTCGATCTGTTCGGCATCGAGGAGGAGATCGCTCGGGCGCTGGCTCGTCGCGTTGACCTCAAGAGCGGCGGCTATTTGATCATCGACCAGACCGAAGCCTTGACCACGGTCGACGTGAACACCGGCGGCTTTGTCGGTGCACGCAACTTCGATGAAACGATCTTCAAGACCAACCTCGAGTCGGCCGGTGCGATTGCCCGCCAACTGCGGCTGCGCAACCTGGGTGGCATCATCATTGTCGATTTCATCGACATGGTTCGCGAAGAACACCAGACCGCGGTGCTGGCTGAGTTCAGAAAGCAACTCGCGCGCGATCGCACCAAGGTCACGGTCAGCGGTTTCACCGGCCTGGGTCTGGTCGAGATGACGCGCAAGAGAACGCGTGAGAGCCTGGCACACATGCTGTGCCAGCCTTGCCCGACCTGCGAGGGACGCGGCCAGGTCAAGACCGCGCGCAGCGTCTGCTATGACGTGCTGCGTGAGATCTTGCGCGAGGCGCGCCAGTTCAACCCCAGGGAATTTCGGGTGATTGCCAGTGCAGCGGTGGTCGAGATGCTGCTCGACGAGGAGAGCCAGCACCTCGCGGGTTTGAGTGACTTCATCGGCAAGCCGATCTCGCTGTCGACCGAGCCGTCCTTCAGCCCGGAGCACTATGACATCGTGCTGATGTAAGCGGTCTGGGTCTCGGCGCTCGCCGACTGGCGGGCGCGGCGGGCCAGGCCAGGTCGCAAGCTGCGGTCTGGCCTCATACTCGCGGATCTCCACAGCATCAGAAGCTGCCCGCTCGGGCTTCGCAAAACTGCGATGCCCGGCTACCAGACCAAGCAAGAATCCATCGCCGTGGCAGGCGTTGCCGACCTGTTGATCCGCTCGCTGCTCGATCGGCAGCAGTATGCCGATCCATTGGGTCACGCCGACCGGCTGGGTATCTCTTCGGCCGCTTGGCCGCTGTTTGGTTTGTTGTGGCCGTCAGGTGCTCACTTGGCGGCGCGTCTGGCGCTGCGTCCAGTGACTGCTGGCGACCGTATCCTGGAGATCGGCTGCGGGCTGGCACTGGCCAGCCTGGTGGGACACCGACGCGGTGCCGATGTCACGGCCAGCGACTGCCATCCGCTGGCGGGTGCGTTCCTGCTGGAGAATCTGCGTCTGAACGGTCTGTTGCCAATGAAGTACCGGCACGGCCAATGGGGTGAGCCTCGGTCGTCACTGGGATCCCAGGTGTTGGCGGCGGCACCGGTGGATGGCTTGTTCGACCTGATCATCGGCAGTGACCTGCTGTACGAGCGCGATGCCGGTGGCTGCCTGGCTGGCTTCATTGACATCCATGCGGCTGTGGGCGCCGAGGTCTGGATCATCGATCCTGACCGTGGCAACCGGTCGGCATTCAACCGGCAGATGGCTGGCCTGGGTTTTGGGCGCCATGAGGAGCGGCTGAGCGATTCACTGGCTTTGCGCGACACCGCCTTGCCTGCCTACAAGGGGCGCATGCTGACCTACCGGCGCTTGGCGGGGATGGCCCACAGTTGATCGGTGCCGCCCGTGAGAGGGTCTGTCCAGAGAGCCGGCGACTGCCTGCGCCAGGGATCGCGCTGACGTTCAGTCGACCCAGTCCACCGTCGCCGGCAGCTCGGCACGCCGGGTTCTAAAGCCGTTGGCGGGATGGGCCGCGTCTTCGAAGCCCAACGAGATGCCGCACACGACGCGTCGGCCAGGCGCCAGTGCGAAGAAATCGCGCACGCGCTGCGGCCGTGAAGCCAGCGCTGCCTGGGCGATGGTGGCCACGCCCATGGCGGTGGCGGCCAGCATGAAGTTGGCGACGTAGGCGCCGCAGTCGACCGCACCGTAGACGCCCAGTGCTTCGTCCGTCGTGATCATCGCCACGTGCGGGGCGCCGAACAATCTGAAGTTTTCGCGTGACTGGCGCGCAGAAGCCTCGCGGTCGCCGCGCGCAATGCCGACGCTGTCGTATAGCGCCAGGCCGCATTCGCGACGTCGCTCCTGGTAGACGCCTAGGTACTCGCGAGGCCAAGGGAAGTCGGCGCCCGGCTCGCCGTCCTGCGCGGGCGCGAGCATCAGGTCGCGAAATCGCTGGGTGGCGTCGCCTGAGGTGATGTGAACGCGCCATGGCTGTGCGTTGCACCAGGAGGCGGTGCGTTGCGCCAGCGTCGCGATGCGCTCCAGCGTCGCTTTGGGCACAGGTTCAGCCAGGAAGCCGCGGCAGCTGTAGCGCTGTTGCAGCAGGCGGCTGAGTTCGCTTGCATCGGGTGCTGTGCTCATGAATGCCGTTCATTGGTTGGCACGTTTGAACGCTGCCGGTTTCGCTCTCGTCACCGAGGGCGCGCCGCCGATCCCGCAGACGGTTTCCAAACCCAGTGCCATCTTCCGGTGAGGCCTGTTTGCACCGGCCCGCACCAGCTTGGACATGGCCGCCCAACGCGGTGACAACTTGATGCTGACGCACCCTGAAGTTCGACCTGAGGCTAGACCTCAGGGTTTCCGCCCAGGGGCAGCGGCCCGGATCAGCTGGCGGCGCGCTGTGATCAGGCTGGCGTGAACATCGGCAGCGTGCCGCCGTCGACGGGTTTGAAGCAGACTTTCACCCGCTGGCCGATGCGCAAGCTGTCGAGGTCGCAGTCGACGATGTTGGTCAGCATCGTCACGCCCTCGTCCAGCGTCACATAGGCGATGGCGTAGGGGATGGGCCCTGCGCGCCGCGTCACGCTGACGCTGTAGATCGTGCCGCCGCCGCTGGCGTCTATCCACTCGGTGTCGGCCAGGCAGAACGGGCACAGCGGCCGTGGATACCAGTGAGGTTCATGGCATGCGGTGCAGCGCCGCAGGCGCAGCACGCCTTGCTTGGCAGCGTTCCAGTACGGTTCGGTGGCCGGATCACTGGCCGGCAGGGAGATCGGGCGGTCTTGGTGCATTGTGGTCATGTTGTCACTCCCTTTCCATGATCAAGGTGGCGCTGCCGTGGCGCGAGCCGAGCAGGCCGCCCGTGCCCTGTGCGAGCGCCAGCGTGCAGTTGGGCACCTGGACCTTCGCATGGGCTTCGCCGCGCAGTTGGCGCACCGCTTCGATCACCTTGGTGATGCCGCCGCGGTTGGCCGGGTGGTTGTTGCACAGTCCGCCACCATCGGTGTTGAAAGGCAGCTTGCCGACACCCGAGATCAGGTTGCCGTCGGCCACGAAGCGTCCGCCTTCACCCTTCTTGCAAAAACCCAGGTCTTCGAGCTGCATCAGCACCGTGATCGTGAAGCTGTCGTAGATCGAGGCGTACTGGATGTCTGAGGGCTTGACGCCGGCTTCGGCAAAGGCAATCGGGCCCGACACCGCAGCGCCCGACCAGCTCAGGTCGACCTTGCCGCCGAGTTGGCCCTTGATGAACTCGCCGGCGCCCAACAGGTTGACCACCGGGCGCTTGAGCGCGCGAGCGATCTCAGGCCGAACGATCAGCAGCGCACCGCCGCCGTCGCTGACCACGCAGCAGTCGAGCTTGCGCAGCGGGTCGGAGATCATCGGCGAGGCCAGAACATCCTCGACCGTCACCACATCGCGCAACATCGCGTGCGGGTTGTGTTGGGCGTGGTGGGAGGCGGCCACCTTGATCCAGGCCAGTTGCTCGGCGGTGGTGCCGTATTCGTACATATGGCGCGCAGCCACCAGTGCGTACATGTTGACGGTCACCGGGCCGTAAGG
>CAMCTC010000087.1 GCA_945878355.1 Bordetella parapertussis
GTCAATGCGGACGCTGCGCTGCTGCTGTCGAACAAGGTCTTGCTGCGGTTCGCCGACCGCGTGGCCTTTGGCTTCGAGGGTCCTGCCGCGGCGGTCCGGCAAGGCTTGGTCACCGGCAACCCGGTGCGTGCCGAGATCGAGGCGCTGCCAGCGCCGGCCGAGCGATTTGCCGGCCGCAGCGGGCCTCTGCAGTTGCTGGTCGTGGGTGGCAGCTTGGGCGCGCAGGTGCTCAACCAGACCGTGCCGGCCGCGCTGGCGTTGTTGCCTGCCGAGCAACGGCCTCGGGTCGTGCACCAGACAGGTACGCAGCAACTCGATGCGGTGCGCGCAGCTTATGCGCTGCATGGCGTCGAGGCCGAGGTCTTGCCTTTCATCGAAGACATGGCCGCGCGGCTGGCGGCCTGCGACTTGATCGTCTGCCGCGCTGGCGCGGTCACGGTCAGCGAGTTGTGCGCGGCCGGTGTGCCCAGTCTGTTGGTGCCGCTGGTCTTGAGCACCACCGCGCACCAGCGCGACAACGCCGAGTACATGGCCGGACATGGTGCAGCGCTGCACTGGCCGCAATCTGGTTTGACCGCCGAATCGCTCTCCGCTCAGCTGCACACCTTGAGCCGAGAGGTGTTGCTGGCGATGGCCAACAAGGCCCGTGCGTTGGCGCGGCCTCATGCAGCCGCGCGGGTCGCCGACGAACTCGAACGCCTGGTGAGCAAGCCATGAAACACGCGGTCAAGCGGATTCACTTTGTCGCATCCTCGGACCTGCTGACGAGCGCCGGCACTGGTTTGCGGGAGGTGGGGGCATGAAACACGCGGGCAAGCGGATTCACTTCGTCGCATCCTCGGGCCTGCCGACGTGCGCCGGCGCTGGTTTGCGGGAGGTGGCTGCATGAAACACGCAGTCAAGCGCATTCACTTCGTCGGCGTCGGCGGCGCGGGCATGAGCGGCATCGCCGAGATCCTGCACAACTTGGGTTATGCGGTCTCTGGCTCGGACCTGGCCGACAGCGCGAGCACGCGCCGCCTGGCTGGGCTGGGCTTGCGAATTTTCCTAGGGCACGCTGCCGAGCACATCGCTGGTGCGCAGGCGGTCGTCACGTCCACCGCGGTTCGCGGTGACAACCCCGAGGTCGTCGCTGCGCGCGCCAGTCGAATTCCGGTGGTGCCGCGTGCGGTGATGTTGGCCGAGTTGATGCGACTGAAATCCGGCATCGCGATTGCCGGCACCCACGGCAAGACCACGACCACCTCGCTGGTGACCAGCGTGCTGGCCGAGGCCGGTGTCGACCCGACTTTCGTGATCGGCGGCAAGCTCAATTCGGCGGGTGCAAATTCGCGGCTGGGGTCGGGCGACTACATCGTCGTCGAGGCCGACGAGAGCGATGCGTCGTTCCTGAATCTGCTGCCGGTGATGAGCGTCGTGACCAACATCGACGCCGACCATATGGACACCTATGGCCACGACTTTGCGCGCCTGAAAGCGGCCTTCGTCGACTTCGTGCACCGCATGCCGTTCTACGGTGCTGCGATCGTCTGCGGCGACGACCCTGGCGTGCGGTCCATCCTGCCGATGCTCTCGCGACCGGTGGTCAGCTATGGCTTGGGCGCTGACGTACAGGTCCGCGCGGTCGATGTGCGGCACCTGCCCGGCGGCCAGATGCGCTTCGTCTGCCAACGTCGGTATTCGGCGCACGAAGCCGCGCGGATGCCCGATCTGGACATCACGCTGAACCTGCCTGGCGAACACAACGTTCGCAACGCGTTGGCGGCGATCGCGGTGGCCGCCGAGCTCGAACTGCCTGACCCCCCGGTGCTGCGGGCTTTGGCTGGTTTCGCGGGTGTCGGTCGCCGCTTCCAGCAATGCGGTGAAGTGCCGGCCTCGGCGCGCAACGGTGGTGGCGAATTCACGCTGATCGACGACTATGGCCACCATCCGGTGGAGATGGCCGCAGTGATCGCCGCCGCGCGCGGGGCTTTTCCGGGCCGACGCCTGGTGCTGGCTTTCCAGCCGCACCGCTATACCCGCACCCGCGACTGCTTCGAGGACTTCGTCAAGGTCATGGGCAGCGCCGACGCGGTCTTGCTGACCGAGGTCTACGCCGCAGGCGAGGCGCCGATCGTCGCTGCCGACGGCCGGGCGTTGGCCCGAGCGCTGCGTCTGGCAGGTCGGGTCGACCCCTTGTTCGTCGACGACGTGGTCGGATTGCCCGAAGCGATCTTGCGCCAGGCGCGTGCCGGCGATGTGGTGATCGCCATGGGCGCGGGCTCGATCGGCGCGGTGCCGGCCCGGGTGCTGGCGCAGGCGGTGTCCTCATGAGCGCGACCTATTCGTTGCCGACGACAGCAGCCGCGGCGCTGGGCCGGGTCGCCGTGTTGCTGGGTGGTAGCAGCGCGGAGCGCGAGATCTCCTTGCTGTCGGGTGGCGGCGTGCTCGCCGCACTGCGCAGCCAAGGCGTCGATGCACAGGCCTTCGACCCGGCCAGCCGCGATCTCGGTGACTTGAAGCGCGAGGGTTTCGACCGCGTGTTCATCGCGCTGCACGGCCGACATGGCGAGGACGGCACGGTGCAAGGTGCGCTGGAGTTGATGGCGATCCCCTACACCGGGTCTGGCGTGATGGCCTCGGCGATCGCGATCGACAAGACCATGACCAAGCGCATCTGGGGCGCCGTCGGGCTGCCGACACCGCGCTTTGTCTGGCTGGACGCCGATGAGCAGTCGCGCGAGCGCTTGCGCGCTGTGCCCGACGAACTCGGCCTGCCGCTGATCGTCAAGCCGCCGCGCGAAGGCTCGTCGATCGGCATCACCAAGGTCTGCGGCTATTCCGACCTCGGTGACGCTGTCAAGCTGGCCACCTCCTACGACCCCGACCTGCTGTGCGAGGCCTTCATCGAAGGCGAAGAGCTCACCTGTCCGGTGATCGGCAGCGGTGCCCAAGCCAGGGCGCTGCCGGTGGTTCGCATCGTCGCGCCCGATGGCAAGTACGACTATCAGAACAAGTACTTCACCGACGACACGTCTTATCTTTGTCCTAGCGGTCTGCCGGCGGCCGAAGAGCGAGAGATCCAGCGCATCGTCGTTGCCGCTTACCGGGCCTTGGGTTGTCGCGGCTGGGGCCGCGCCGACCTGATGGTGCGCGCCACCGACCGCCAGCCCTTCCTGCTCGAGATGAACACCTCGCCCGGCATGACCGGGCACTCGTTGGTGCCGATGTCAGCCCGCGCAGCGGGGATTTCCTACGAACAGCTTTGCCTGTACCTGCTGTCGACTGCAACCCTGGACCATGCTGCGGGCACCAAGCCTGCAGGCGGCCCGCGCACCTGACCCGCCATGGCTCGCGCTGCCCCGTTCGTCGCCCCGCTCAGCCTGCCGGCCGAGGTGCGCCTGATGCAAGCCACTGCCGACGTGCTGTTTGTACTGGTCGCGCTGGCCGCCTGCGCGGTCGCGCTGTGGTGGGCTTCGAGGTTGCCGATGTTGGCGATCCAGGGCCTGCGGGTCGAGGGCCAAGTCACGCGCAACAGCGAGAGCACGCTGCGGGCCAACACCTTGCACAGGTTGAGCGGCAATTTCCTGACGATCGACCTGCAGGATTGCCGGACCGCTTTCGAGTCAGTGCCCTGGGTGCGACGCGCTGAGGTGCGCCGGATCTGGCCGCTGCGACTGTCGGTGCAACTCGAGGAGCACCAGCCGGTCGCACTGTGGACCGGTGCCGACGGCAACGATCGCCTGGTCAACAGCTTCGGCGAGGTCTTCGAGGCCAACGTCGGCGATGTCGAGGACGACGATCTGCCGAGTCTGTCCGGCCCCGAAGGCAGCGCTGCGCAGATGCTGGCGATGCAGCGTCGGCTCAGCGTCTTGCTGGCGCCTTTGAATGCGGGTGACCTGGTCTCTCTAACGCTATCAGCGCGCGGCTCTTGGCGCGCCGATCTCGACAAAGGCGCGACGATCGAGCTCGGTCGCGGCAGTGACGACGAGGTCATCGCCCGCACCGATCACTTTGTTCGCACCATGCCTCGGGTGGGTGCGCGCTTCCAGCAAGCGCTGGCGTCGGCTGACTTGCGTCACGCCGATGGATTTGCCCTGCGCCTGAAGGGCGTCACCTATGCGCCGGCAGCAAAGCCGGCCAAACGCTAGACACTGGAGACAGCCCACCCATGGCCAAAGAATACAAGGACTTGATCGTCGGACTCGACATCGGCACTGCCAAGGTGATGGTGGTGGCCGCCGAGGTGATGCCCTCGGGCGAGCTCAGGCTGGCCGGTCTGGGCGTGGCCTCTTCGCATGGCCTCAAGCGCGGCGTGGTGGTCAACATCGATGCCACGGTGCAGAGCATCCAGGCCGCGCTGAAAGAGGCCGAGATGATGGCCGCCTGCAAGATCGAGCGCGTCTACACCGGCATCACCGGCAGTCACATCCGCGGCCAGAACTCGACCGGCATGGTGATCGTTCGCGACAACCGAGAGGTCACGCCGCTGGACGTCCACCGGGTGGTCGAGACCGCCAAGGCGATCAACATCCCGAATGACCAGCGTCTGTTGCTGGTCGAGCCTCAGGAGTTCGTGATCGACAACCATGAGGTCAGGGAGCCGGTGGGCATGAGTGGCAGCCGGCTCGAGGTCCGGGTTCACATCGTCACCGGTGCCCAGAGTGCTGCCGAGAACATCCTCAAATGCGTGCGCCGCTGCGGTCTCGAGGTCGATCGCCTGGTGCTCAACCCCAGTGCCAGCGCCGCCGCGGTGCTGACCGAAGACGAGAAGATGCTCGGCGTCGCACTGGTCGACATCGGCGCCGGTACCACCGACGTCAGCATCTACACCGAGGGTTCGATCCGCCACACCGCGGTGATCCCGATCGCCGGCGACCTGATCACCAGCGACATTGCGATGGCGCTTCGCACGCCGACCAAGGACGCCGAGGAGATCAAGGTCGAGTACGGCGTGGCCAAGCAGATGCTGGCCGACCCGAGCGAGAACCTTGAAGTGCCTGGCTTGGGCGACCGTGCGCCGCGCTTGTTGTCGCGCCAGGCGCTGGCTGGTGTGATCGAGCCCCGGGTCGAGGAGATCTATTCGCTGGTGCACCAGGTGATCCGCGAATCGGGTTACGAAGAGCTGCTGTCCTCGGGCATCGTGATCACCGGTGGCACCTCGGTGATGCCCGGCATGGTCGAACTCGGCGAAGACATTTTTCTCAAGCCAGTCCGCAAGGGTTTGCCGACCTACAACGGCCCGCTGTTCGACATGGTGGCCAACCCGCGCTCGGCCACCGTGATGGGCCTGCTCGAAGAAGCCCGCGCAGCAAGAGCGCGTGGGCAAAAAGTGGCGTTGCAGGCGGGTTCGGTTCAGACCTTTTTTGGCCGCGCCAAGGACTGGTTTCTAGGCAATTTTTGAAGTTTTCCGCATTACCGGGACGATGGCTAGTCTCGCGCTCTTTGATTTGACAACAGAGTTTTCATTGGCAACCGCTTGACGACGAAAGAGGAGATTGACATGCCTATCGAGATGATCGAAGAATTCGACCAAGGGACCCGCATCAAGGTGGTGGGCGTGGGCGGCGGCGGTAGCAATGCCGTCGAGCACATGATCAGCCAGGGGGTGCAAGGCGTCGAGTTCGTCTGTGCCAACACCGACGCGCAAGCGCTCAACCGCAGCAGCGCCCACCAGCTGATCCAGCTCGGTGACAACGGCCTGGGCGCGGGTGGCAAGCCCGACAAGGGGCGGCTTGCTGCCGAGGAAGCGGAAAGCCGCGTGCGGGCCTCGCTTGAAGGCGCACACATGGTGTTCATCACCGCCGGCATGGGCGGCGGCACCGGTACCGGCGCGGCACCGATCGTCGCGCGCATTGCCAAGGAGATGGGCATCCTCACGGTAGGCGTTGTCACCAAGCCCTTCGAATTTGAGGGCCCGCGCCGGATGAAGCAGGCCGACTCCGGCACGACCGAGCTCGAGGCCAATGTCGACAGCTTGATCGTGGTGCTCAACGAGAAGCTGCTCGATGTGCTGGGCGACGACGTGACGCAGGACCAGGCTTTTGCGCATGCCAACGACGTGCTCAAGAACGCGGTCGGCGGCATCAGCGACATCATCCACATGCACGGCCTGGTCAACGTCGACTTCGAGGACGTCAAGACCGTGATGAGCGAGCCGGGCAAGGCGATGATGGGCACGGCGGTGGCCGGTGGTCCCGATCGTGCCAACAAGGCAGCCGAGGCCGCGGTTGCTTGTCCATTGCTCGAGGGCATCGACCTGTCGGGCGCCAGAGGCGTGCTGGTGCTGATCGCGGCCAGCAAGTCCAACTTCAAGTTGAACGAGAGCCGTGCGGCGATGAACACCATCCGCCGTTTTGCCGCTGAGGACGCCCATGTGATCTACGGCGCGGCTTACGACGAGAGCCTGGGCGACCAATTGCGCGTCACGGTCATCGCCACCGGTTTGTCGCGCACCCGGCTGCAGCCGCCGCTGACCGTGGTGCAGCCTACTCTGCGCACGGGCACCGACAACATGCCCATCCTCAACGTCACTGGCGGCAAGCCGATCGGCGCTGGGCGCAGCGACTACAGCGCGCTGAGCACGCCCAGCGTCTGGCGTTCGCCACGCACCCAGGCGGCAGCCAAGGTCGAGGCCTTGTCGTCCAACGGCATGGACGAGATCGAGATACCGGCTTTCCTGCGCAAGCAAGCCGATTGATCGCGTCTTCCCGCCCCTGTGTCGGGGGGCGGGGGACGCGCCCGATCCGCGCTGACTGCGGATCGGCGAAAATAGGCCCACATGCTCCAGCAACGCACCCTCAAGTCGATCACCCGCGCCGTCGGCGTGGGCCTGCACAGCGGTCAGAAAGTCGAGTTGACGCTGCGGCCCGCGGCCGTCGACACCGGCATCGTTTTTCGCCGGGTCGATTTGGCAGTGCCGGTGGACATTCCGGTCCGGTGTGACTCGGTCAGCGACACCCGCATGGCCTCGACGATTTCGGTCGGCGGCGATCCGGGTGCGCCCAAGGTGCAGACCATCGAGCACCTGATGTCGGCTTGTTGCGGCTTGGGGCTTGACAACCTGCAGGTCGACATCACCGCCGACGAGGTGCCTATCCTCGACGGCTCGGCTGCCAGCTTTGTCTTCTTGCTGCAGAGCGCGGGCATCGCGCTGCAGGACAAGCCCAAGCACTTTCTGCGGGTCAAGCAGACCGTGGAAGTTCGCCAAGGCGAGGGCAAGCGCCTGATGTGGGCCAGGCTTGAGCCCTGCCACGGTTTCAAGCTCAGTTTCGAGATCGATTTCGACCACCCGGCGGTCGACGCCACCGGGCAGCGCGTGAGCTTTGACATGGGGTCGGGACGCTACAAGCGAGACATCGCGCGCGCGCGAACCTTTGGTTTCACCAAGGATGTGGAGGCGATGCGTTCGCGCGGGCTGACGCTGGGCGGCAGCATGGACAACGCGATCGTTGTCGACGACTCGCGCGTGCTCAACAGCGGCGGCCTGCGCTACGACGATGAGTTCGTCAAGCACAAGATCCTCGACGCGATCGGCGACCTCTACAACGTCGGCCACCCGATGCTGGCGCAGTACACCGGCTTCAAGAGCGGGCATGCGCTGAACAACCTGCTGCTGCGCGAACTGCTGGCGCAACCGCAGGCCTGGGAGATCGTCAGCTTCGACGATGCAGCGCTGGCGCCCGCTGGCTTTGCCGACCTGGCGCCGGCGTGGTGATGCTCGCCCCCAAGACCGCTTCGGTGTCGCCCGGCGCCGGACCTATATCGACCGCAACATGCTGATCTTCCGCCTCGTCTTCGGCCTGCTGTTGCTCGGCTGCGTGCTGTGCTTTGCGATGGGCGTGGGCACTGGCGACGCGGTCTGGCGTCGCCGCGGCGTGAAGATCCTGAAATGGGCCTTGATCGCTGCGGCGGGGTTCTTTGGTGTCTTGATCCTCGAGCGGCTGGCGCTGATGCTGTAGCCTGGCCGGCCTCAAGCCCTGCAGGTTCAGAACAGATGCTGTGCCAGAAACACCAGGCTGCGTCCCAGCGCCAGCGCGCTGCTCTGGGCGTGGTAGCTGGACCGAGCCCAGCAGTTGAAGCCGTGCAGCGAACCCGGGTATTCGTGAACCTCGGCTTGCTTGCCGGCAAACGCGGCGCGCACCGCAGCCACAGCCTCCGGGGGGATGTGGGCATCGCTGGCGGCGAAGTGGAACTGGATGGGGCAACTCACTTTCGGGGCCAGTGCCAACTGGCCGGCTATGCCGCCGCCGTAGTACGCGACCGCGGCATCGACGTCGGTCAGCGCGGCCACGTTGTAGGCCAACCGGCCCCCCAGGCAGTAGCCGATCGCGCCGATCTTTGACCCGGCGACTTCAGGCCGAGCGCGAAGCGCTGCCACCGCGGCTTGCAGGTCGGCCTGCAGTTCTGCTGGCTGCAGCGCGCCGGCCAGCGCCACGCCGCGCTGGCGGTCGTCTCCTTCGTAGCCGAGTTCGACGCGCGGCGCCTGGCGCCAGAACACATCGGGCGCGAGCACCACGAAACCCGCCAAGGCGTACTGCTCGGCCACTGCGCGGATGTGCTCGTTGACGCCGAAGATCTCTTGCAGCAGCAGCAGCCCGGGGCCTCGGCCCCCAGGTGGCAGCGCGAGATAGGCGTCGATCCCGTCGCTGGCTGTGGGCAGCTTGATCCATTGGGTGTGCACAGGGTGGCTCATGGCGGTTTGGGACAGGTGGGTTGTGTGATGGGTCGATGCTAGCTTTTGTCAACCGGCCTTGTTCAGTAACTGCGGCCGGCCTTGAACTGGGCATGGCTGCGCGGCGTGTTGGCGCCGGCCAGAGCCTCGAAGCTGCGCGCTGCATGGGCGTGGGTGATGGCCAAGCCCAGCGCATCCGCTGCATCTTTGCCGGGCAGGCCGGGCAGCTTGAGCAGGCGCATCACCATCTCCTGGATCTGGTTCTTGCTGGCCAGGCCGTGGCCGACCACGGCCTTCTTCATCTGCAGCGCGGTGTACTCGGCCACCGGCATATCGTCGCTGACCAGCGCTGCCAGCGCCGCGCCGCGGGCTTGGCCCAGCAGCAGCGTGGACTGCGGGTTGACGTTGACGAAGACGATCTCCACTGACGCTGCCTGCGGCTGGTAGCGCCGCTTGACCTCGGCCACGCCTTCGTAGATCAGTTTGATACGACCCGGCAGGTTGCCGCGCGCGAGCTCCAGCGTGCTGATGGTGCCGCTGGCCACGTACTGCAGCCGCGAGCCTTCGATCTCGATCACGCCGAAGCCGGTGCGCTGCAGCCCGGGGTCGATGCCCAGAATTCGCATCAGTGGATCGAATTCATTGGCTTGGCCTGGCAGCGCCATCACTGCACGCTTGGTCGCGCAGAAATCGATGGTCTGGTCGGGCGCCAGCGGGTAGGTGGCGTTGATCACAAGCAGCGGCAGCTCGCTGTGGCCAAACCCATCGGCCAGACCGAGCGGGCTCAAGCCATGCTGCAGCGAGTTGTAAAGCCCCGCAAGGGCGATCAGCCCGAGTTCGCTGCGGCTTGGCCTGGACCAGCACCTCGAGCCGGTGCGATACCGGCACGCCCTGGTAAGCGCCGACGCCGCTCACACCCGATTGCCGCAGCGCCTTGGTGATCGCCAGGATGCTTTCGCCATGGAAGACTGCGCTCGCGCCCAGGCGAAGCTGGGCCACCTCTTCGGTGAACTGGACTTCCATATCGCTTGGCCTTGTCTCCGGCGGTCCGGTGCTTGGATTGCGGCGCTGCAGCCAGGCGCTGCGACATCACTTCGATGAGTTTTGGATGATATTTCAATCCGACGGGCCGACGGGCCGACGGGCCGTAGGGCCGTAGGGCCGTAGGGATTGCTGGCGGGTGATGGGCTGGACCTTCAGCCGCAGCCCGCGGCCTCTCGGGCTTTGGCGTGCTCATCAGGGTAATTACCGACCTATCTTCGTCGGTTCGGGGGGCCGATTTGACCAACAATGACGCTCTACCTGAAGGATGGAGATGATCAATGAAATTGCCTAAACTGCTTGGGCTGCTGGCCGCGGCTTCCATCTTTGCGGCCTCGCCGCTCAGGGCGCAGGACATCAGGATCGGCGCCAACCTGCCGATGAGCGGACCCAATGCCGAGTACGGCGAGCAGTTCGCCGGCGCCGCGGCGATTGCGGTCGAGCATGCCAATGCCGACAAGATGCTGTCCAAGAAACTCGTGATGCTGATCGAGGACAGCCAGGCCACGCCGCAGCAAGGCGTCGTCGCGATGAACAAGCTGGTCAATGTCGACAAAGTGCCTTATGTGCTGTCGGCCTTCACTGGCGTTTCCAAGGCGATCGCACCGGTCGGTGACAAAGCCCGCGTGGTGTCGATCAACGGCGGCGGCGTCAGCCCGGACCTGGCCGAGTTGGGTGACTATTTCTGGAACGTGATCCCGCTGGTGAACTTCGAGGTCCAGGCTTTTGCGCCTTACCTGATCAAGGAGCGCGGCTGGAAGAAGGTCGCGCTGATCTATGTCGACGACCCGGCCGGTGAAGCGATCAAGAAGGAGTTGGAAATCCATGTGCCCAAGAACGGCGGCTCGCTGGTCACGGCGCTGCAGGTGCCGCGGGCTTCGCAGCAGTTCTCGGGCATCGCCGCCAAGGTGCGCGAGTCGCAACCCGACGTGGTGTTCATCGCCTCGTTCGGCGCGCAGCAGGCGCAGATCATCAAGCAACTGCGCGACAACGGCGTGAAGCAGCAGATCGCCAGCTACTCGGCATTCTCGATACCGGCCGTGCTGCAACTGCCCGAAGCCAAGGGTGCGCTGTTCCCGACCCAGTCGATCAACTGGGCCGCCGACGCGGTGTCGCAGCGCCTGGCCAGCGACTGGAAGGCGAAGAAGGGCAAGGAACCCAACGCCTATACCGCCAACTATTACAACGCGGTGATGGTGTTCGTCAAACTCGCTCAAGCGCTAGAGAAAGCCGGCTTGCCGATCACCGGCGAGAACCTGCTCAAGCAGCGCCTGCGCAGCGCCAGCTTCGATGTCGCTGGCGGGCGCATGGTGTTCCAGCCCAACGGCACGGTGTCGATGCCGCTGCAACTCAATGAGATCGACAACGGCACGACCAAGGTCGTCAAGGCCAATCTCGCGCCGAACTGACACCGAGAGGTCGCCAGCGTGCTGCTGCTCCAACTGCTGGTCAACGGGCTGCAGCTTGGCGCGATCTACGGCCTGACCGCCGTTGGTTTTGCGCTGATCTTCGGCTCGACCAAGGTGTTCCACGTCGCGCATGGCGCGTCGTTCACGCTGGCCGGCTATCTGTTCTGGTGGGGCATGACGGCGCTGAAATGGCACTGGCTGGCCAGTATCGCGCTCGCGGTCGTCGCAGTGGTGCTGTTCGGGCTGTTCATGGAGCGATTCATCTACCGGCCTATCCAGCGCCACGAGGGCGCTTTCTTCACCGTTTTCATCGCCGCATTCGGCATGCAGATCGTGGTGCAGAACCTGGTCGGGACGGTGTTCGGTCGCGGCTTCGAGACCGTCAGCGCTGAGCTGTCGCGCTCAGTCGAGATCGCGCCCAACCTGTTCGTCGCGCCGATCGCCGGGGTCGCGATCGCCGTCGGGCTGATCTTCTACTTCGGGCTCAACCTGTTTCTGGCGCGAACCCAGGTCGGTACCGGCCTGCGCGCGCTGTCCGACAACCCGGACCTGGTGCGGATCTTCGGTCTCGAGCCGACCCGGCTGGCGCAGGTCGCGTTCGCGCTCGGGTCGGCACTGGTTGTGCCGGCGGCAGCGCTGACCGCGGTCTCGCAGGGGATCAACCCCGGCATGGGCTCGCACATCATGTTGATCAGCCTGGCGGCGACGATCGTCGGCGGCATCGGCTCGCTCAAGGGCGCGGCGATGGGCGGCATGCTGCTGGGCCTGGCCGAGAGCGTTGCGGTCTGGAAGCTCGACCCGCAGTGGAGCGAAGCAGTGACTTTCGTCGTGCTCTTCGTCTTCATCATCTTCAGGCCTGCCGGTTTTCTGGGCCGGGCGCAAAACGCGAAATAGACAGGACGAGCGCTGATGTGGGCCTACCTCAACAACCTGGCCGTGCTGATCACGATCAACGCGATCCTCGCGGTCACGCTGAACTTCGTGCTCGGCTATGCCGGGATCTTCTCGATGGCCCATGCAGCTTTCTTCGGCATCGGTGCCTACACCGCGGCGCTGGTGGCGATCAAGCTCGGCGGCGGCTTTTTGCTCGCAACCGCTGCGGGCATGTCGGTCGCGGGCTTGCTGTCGCTGGCGCTGGCCTTGCCGGCCTTGCGGGTTCGAGGCGAGTACTTCGTCGCCGCTTCGCTGGGGCTGCAGATGCTGGCGCTGACCTTGTTCTCGGAGTGGAAAGCTGTCACTGGTGGCATCGGCGGCATCACCAACATCCCGCCGGCCAGGTTTCCGGGCTTCGAGGTCAGCAGCCCGCAGCAGTACCTGGTCTTGGCGCTGGTCTGCCTGGCGCTGGTGATGTGGGGTGTCTCTCGTCTGGTGAACTCCAGCTTTGGCCGCAGCCTGAAGGCGATCCGCGACGACGAGACCGCGGCATCGGCCGCCGGCAAGAACGTCGCCGTGGTCAAGACCATGGCCGTCGTCGTGTCGTCGGCATTGGCAGCGGTCGCGGGCTCGCTCTACGCCTTCTTTCTCAGCTTCATCAATGTCGAGAGCTTCACGCTCGACACCTCGGTCTACCTGATGGCGATGGTGATCATCGGCGGCACAGCGACGCTGTGGGGTCCGGTGGTGGGGACGGTGCTGATCTTGTTGCTGCCGGCTGTGCTGTCGTTTCTGCCTGGCTTGCCGCAGACCGAGGTAGGTTCGATCCAGCAGATCGTCTACGGCCTGGCGATGGTCTTGCTGATGATCTACCGGCCCGGGGGGCTGTGGGCCGCGAAGTCAAAGGCTGGCGCGTGAGCGAATCGCCCAACATCCTGCTCGAGACCCGAGGTCTGGCGATCAACTTTGGCGGGCTGAAAGCGGTCGACGGGGTCTCGCTGGCCTTGCGCGAAGGCATCATCACGACGCTGGTCGGCCCGAACGGGGCGGGCAAGACGACGCTGTTCAACCTGATCACCGGTCAGCTCGAGCCCGACGCCGGCGACGTGCAGTGGCTGGGCCGATCGATCAAGGGCCAGCCGCATTGGAAGATCGCGCAGGCCGGTATCGGCAGGACTTTTCAAGACCTCAAGCTGTTCAACCAGATGACGGTGCTGGAGAACGCGCTGACGGTGACCGAACGCAGGTCCTGGCTGTGGCAGTCGGGCGGTCGTGCTGCTGCGGCAGAGCGCTTGGCGCGCGCCGAGTCCGCGCTTGAGCAAGTCGGGCTGGCCGACCACCGCCACACCCGTGCGATCGATCTGGCTTATGCCGAGCGCAAGTTCCTGTCGATCGCGCGCATCCTCAGCGCAGGCGCCAGGCTGTGGCTGCTCGATGAGCCGGCATCGGGTCTGGACCCGCGCTCGTACGAGCGTTTCATCAAGCTGCTGCGCGACCAGGTCGGTCGCGGCATCACGATCTGCATCATCGAGCACAACCTCGACATCGTCAAAGGCATCTCGGACCGGATCGCCTTTCTCGACCAGGGCCGCTTGCTCGCCGAAGGCGATCCGCAGAGCATCCTGTCCGACCCGGCGCTGGCGTCGATCTACTTTGGTGAGCGGGCTTAAGCGATGACACCGGTGCTCAAGGCGCAAGGTCTGCATGTTGGCTACGGCGGCAAGCCGGTGCTGATGGATGTCTCGATAGAGCTCAAGCCCGGCGAAGTTCTGTGTCTGATCGGGCACAACGGTGCCGGCAAGTCGACCTTGATGCGGACCTTGTTCGGGCTGATCAAACCCAGCAGCGGCCGGATGGAAGTTGACGGTCAGCTGCTGTCGGCGCATTTGCCCAGCCAGTTGGCCGACCTGGGCATCGCGCTGATGCCTGAAGGGCGCGGCATCTTCCCCAGCCTGACGGTCGAGGAGATCTGGCGCCTGGGTCTGGCCCGCATTGCCAAGGCCGAGCGCGCCGAGCGTATCGAATGGGTCTTGTCGGTGCTGCCGCCGGTCAAGGGCTTCTACACCAAGCGCGCCGGCCTGTTGTCGGGCGGCCAGCAGCAGATGGTGTCTATAGGCCGCGCGCTGCTCGGCCAGCCGCGTTGTCTGATCATGGACGAGCCTTCGATAGGCCTGGCGCCCAAGCTGTTCCAGGACTTGATGCAGCCGATCCGTGCGCTGCAGCAAGCGCGCGGCATGAGCATTCTGCTGGTCGAGCAGAACGTGCGCGAGGCGCTCAAGGTGTCGGACCGGGTGGTGGTGATGAAAGCTGGCCGCATGGTGCGCGAAGCCTTGCCTTCTGAACTCGCCGACAACGCCGCGCTGATGGACCTCTACTGAGCGCCCCGAGGCCGGCCGAAGCCGGCCGGCCCCCCCGTGGGGATCAAGCAAAGTGGTAGAGCCACATTTGCTTGAGAGGGTCCGCTATCGACCTTGCGGGTCGAGCAGGAAGCTGCGCAAGGCCTCGGACACCGGCGTTGGTTTGTGGCTGGCTTTGTCGATCAGCACACAGGTGGCCTCAGCATGGCCGTGTTCACCGTCGGTCGACTGCAAGCTCTGTTCGAACTGGAACGAGGTCCTGCCGACCTTCGCGGTGCGCGTGCCGATGCGAACCCGGCCGGGGAAGAACAGCTCTTTCTTGTAGTCGATCAGCAGCCTGACCACGACGATGCTGGTCGAAGCGGTGATGGCGGCGATGCGTGAATCGCCCAGCACCTCGATCCGGCCGGCCTCGAAGAAGGTCGCGAACACCGCGTTGTTGACATGACCTTGGCGGTCGGTGTCGGCGTTGCGCAGCTTCTCCTCGGTCCAGAACGGGTAGAGGTCTAGGTCTTGCGGCGGGGCGTCATGCGGCATCGGGTTCCTCGGGCATGGGTCAGCGGGCGGCCGACAAGTCGCTGGCCATTTCGCGCAGCAAGCGCTTCTGGATCTTCACGCCGTTCGGTCCGTCCAGGCTGGGGAAAGAGGTCAGCACCCGCACCCGCTGCGGGACCTTGTACGACGCCATGTGCTGCCGGCAATGCGCCAGCAGCACGTCCTCGCCGGGGTCGGCCAGCGCCAGCACGATGAAAGCGATGGCCTGGTCGCCGACACCAGGGACCTTGACGCCAACCACCTGGGCGCCTGCGACGGCCGGATGCTGCATCAAGCAGGCCTCGATCTCTGCCGGGTTGACCAGGTAGCCGCGCAGCCGCAGGCTGTCGCCGATGCGCGCCAGGTAGTGGAAGCGCTGGCCCTGGGCGGTGGCCAGATCGCCCGAGCTGAACCAGCCTTCGGTATCCAGTGCGCGGGCGGTGGCTTCGGGGTTGTTGAGGTACTGCGCCAACACGTTCGGACCACGGATCTGCAGCTCGCCGGCTTGGCCATCGGCCACGGGCTGGCCGGTCTGCGGGTCGACGACGCGGATCGCTATCGCCGGGTCGACCGGCGTGCCGCCGGCCAGCGCGCGCTGCTCGGCCGGCGCCTGCCAATCCTGCAGCGACATCAGCGAGAACACCTCGGACGAGCCGTAGGTGCCCGAGCAGCGGATGCCGATCGCATCGGCTTGCTGTGTCAGCTGCAGCGACAGCCCGGCGAAGTCGGCCAGCGTGAGGTGGCGCAGGCTGCTGAAGTCAGCGCCCGGGATCTTGAGCATCGGGTCGAACATCGAATCGGCGCCGACGGCGTGGCTGACGCGTTGGCTGGCGATCGACTGCGCAGCGGCGCTGGCGTCGAAGACCGGCATCAGCACGCAGCTCGCGCCGGCTGCCAAAGCTGCCAGCGCGGTCATGAAGCCGAACACGCCGAACAGCGGCAGCGCGCACAGCATCGCGTCGCCCGGGCGCAGGTCCATCCCACGGGCCACCTGCCGCGCATGGCGCGCGATGCTGGCATGGTCGTGCGCTGCCAGCTTGGGCGCGCCGGTGGTGCCCGAGGTGCTGAAGCAGCACAGCAGGTCGCCCGCCTGGCCGGCCTGCGCGGGCAGCGGCAGCGCGCGCGTGGTCTCGAAAGCCATCAACCCGGACGCGTCGTCGACTGCCATCAGCTGTTCGACCGTCGGCGTCTCAGCCAGCAGCATCTGCGCCACGGCTCCGCGGTCCTCGCCCAGAAAGCGGCTGGGATGGACCAGCAAGCGCGCCCGCGACACCCTGAGCAGGTGGCCGACTTCGGCCGGCTTGTAGCGGGTGCTGACCGGCACGACCAGCAGTCCGAGGTGGGCCGCGGCAAACAGCAGTTGCAACCAGGCTGCGCCGTTGGGCAACCAGACCGCGAACGCATCGCCGCGCCGCAGGCCCAGCTGGTGCAATGCGCGCGCTGCGTGGCCTGCGGCTGCCAGCAGTTGCTCCCGACCCAGAGCTTGCTGATCATCGCGCAGCGCCGCAGCGTTGGGATGGCCGGCCAGCAGGCCGGCCAGGTTTTCGAAGGGGCTTGAGTTCATTGCTTGGCAGTGGTCCTGGCCGCGCGCTGGCAAGGTTATCAGTGGATGGCCGCCAAACGCATCGCTGGCGGCGCATGGCCTTGCCAATGGGCGATTGCCGCGCGAGGCTTGGTCAAGCGGCCGCCAGCGTCACGTTGGCACCGCGCTCGATCACGAACTCGGCGTCGACCAGCTTGCGCGAATGGTTCAAGTCACTCTGTGCGATCAGCACCGACACCGCGCTGCCTTTCAGGCCAGCGATCACGTCGCCCAGGCGCTTGGACAGCGCCGGCGCGACGCCCTCGAAAGGCTCGTCGAGCAGCAGCAGTCTGGTGCCCACGGCCAGCGCTCGCGCCAGCGCGACGAGTTTTTGCTGGCCGCCCGACAGCAGCAGTGCTCGGCGCTCGCGCATCTCGATCAGCTCGGGCAGCACGCGGTAGACCAGCGCCAGCCGCTCAGCCTCTTTCAGCGACTTGTTGGTCCAGACCGGCACCAGGATGTTCTCCTCGACGGTCAGCTCAGGCACCAGCCCGCGATCCTCGGGCATATAGCCTATACCCATCGCTGCGCGTGCATGGCTGGGCAGTGCGACCAGGTCTTGGCCGTCGAACATGATGCCGCCCTGGCTAGGTGCCAGGTGGCCCATCACCGACCGCAGCAGCGTCGTCTTGCCAGCGCCGTTGCGCCCGACCAGTCCGACCATCGTGCCGTCGGCCACCGTCAGCGACAGGCCGCGCAGTGCGAGCACCGAGCCGTGCGCGACATGGATGGCTTCAATCTTGAGCATGGTTTGAGCTTTCCTGGGCTACTCTTGCAGCAGTTCGCCGGTGACGTAGCGGCGCACATCGTCGGTGGCCAGTGCGATGGCGGGCTGGTCGTCGGCGATCACGCGGCCGGCGTAGAAAGCGATCACCCGGCTGGCATGACGCTCGACGATGTCCATGTCATGCTCGACGAACAGCACCGTGGTGCCGGCCTCCTGGCCTAGCGCTGCCATGATGGTGTCCATCATCGGGAATTTCTCGTCGGCCGACACCCCGCTGGTCGGCTCGTCGAGCAGCAGCAGTTTCGGGCTGGCTGTCAGCGCCATCGCGATGTCGAGCAGCTTGCGCACGCCGCCCGGCAGTTCTGCTACCCGGCGCTCGCGGTGCTCGGCCAGGCCGAATCGCTCGAGCAAGGTCTCGGCGCGGGCGATCGCCTCGGGCCGGCGTGCCGGCTGCCAGAAGCTGAGCTTCTGGTCGTGGCAGGCATTGGCCACCAGCATGTTGTCCTGCACCGTCAGGTCGCCGTAGAGCTGCGGAATCTGGAACGAGCGTGCGACACCCAGCCGGGTGATCGCGCGTGGCGCCAGCGGCGTGATGTCGAGACCGTCTAGCGTGATGCGACCCTGGTCGGGCTTCATGTAGCCGGTGATCATGTTGACGAAGGTGGTCTTGCCCGCGCCGTTGCTGCCGATCAGGCTGACGCGCTCACCGGTGTTCACGCTGATGTTGATGTCGGACGCGGCGACCACGGCGCCGAAGCGTTTGCCCAGTCCCTGGGCTTGCAGCAGCAGACTCATCTCGTGCTCCCACGCATCCACAGCGAGCCTATGCCCTTGGGCAGAAAGCGGATCACGAACAGCAGGAACAGCCCGAGCGCGAGCTGCCAGGTGTTGGGGAAATAGGCGCTCGAGAACGATCGCACCACCTCCAGCACCGTGCTGGCGATGAACACCGCCGCCACGCTCTGCCAGCCGGCCAGGATCGCGACGAAGACGAACTCGCCCGAGGTGGTCCAGAAGCTGAAGGTCGGCTCGACATGGCCGAGTGACATCACCGCCAGCGCGCCGCCCAGTCCACCGCAGAAAGCGGCGAGGATGAAGTTGATCGTCATCGCCTGCCGCACCGAGCCGCCCAGGTATTCGACCCGCAGCTCGTTCTCGCGCACCGCCAGCGTGACCAGGCCTCGCGTCGAGTCGAAGTAGACCCGCGCCAGCAAGGCCATCACGGTGGCCAGCGCGATCGTCAGCACATACAGCGTGTAGCCGACCCATGCGTCGGCCAGCACCTGGCCGAACAGCGTCGGTCGGCCCAGGTTGAATCCGTCTGAGCCGCCCAGCGCGCTGAGCTTCATCAGCAGGCCGTAGGTCACCATCGACAGCGCGAGTGTGAGCATCGCAAAGAAGATGCCGCGGTAGCGCGACAGCAGCGGCGCGAATGGCGCGGCCACCAGCGTGGCCACCACGCCGCCGCCCAGCGCGAGCAGCAAGGCATCGGTGACGCCGAGCTTGTTGAAAGCCAGCGCCGCGGCATAGCCGCCCAGCGCCAGCATCATGCCCTGGCCGAAGGGCACGACGCCGCCGCGCATCAGCCCGACGATGCCGAGCGAGACCAGGCCGTTGGCCGCAGCCATCGTCAGCAGAAAGGTCAACCACTTGGGCATCGCCAGGCCGGCCAAGGCCAGCAAGACAAAAGCGGCCAGGCCCAGGGCCACGGTGCGGCCATGGCCGACAGCGGTTTGGGTCTGGGTCATATTTTTCTTGCTTGGATGCGCTGGAACAGCCCTTCGGGCCTGAACATCAGCACGATGGCCATCACCACATACACCGAGAACAGCTCGGTCACCGGCGCCACGTGCACCGCCAGCGACCTGGCCATGCCGACGATCAGTGCGCCCACTGCGGCACCCTCGATGCTGCCCAGCCCGCCGATGATCACCACCGCGAACGACACGATGATCACCCCGACCGACACGCCCGGCTGAACCGAGATCATCGGTGCGGTGAAAGCGCCGCCGAGCGCGGCGAGGAAGATGCCGACCGAGAAAGCGCCCATGTAGACGCGCGAGACGTTGACGCCCATGCTGGCGGCGATCTCGGCGCTGTGGATCACCGCAAGCACGATCTTGCCGCTGCGGGTGCGGTTCAGCCCCCACCACAC
>CAMCTC010000088.1 GCA_945878355.1 Bordetella parapertussis
AGCGACAGCGCACGAACCGCGAACAGGTGGTGCAGCAGGCCACCCGGCGCCTGGGCCTGGGCCACACCACGGTCGAAAGCCTCAGCGACCCAGGCCGCGTCATCGGCCGGCAGCGTGCGGGCCAGGATCGATTGCTGGCGCAGCAGCGCATAGACCTCACCGGTCATGTGGGTGGCAAAGTGCGTGATGCGGCCGCCCTGCACCGTGACCCATTTGCTGTGGGTGCCGGGCAGCACCAGCGTGGCCTGGCTAAGGCCCAGCAGCGCGAGCGCACCGAAGACCTGGGTTTCCTCACCGCGCATCACGTCGGGCAGGCCGTCGACCTCGACCGACAGGCCAGGCACGATCGCCACCCGACCCGGCTGCACCCAGCACAGCCGCGCCGCCAAGTCAGCCAGGTTCGCGGGACAAGCGCAGTACGGCGCCTCGACCCAGCCCTGCCGGCTGCCCACCATGCCGGCCATCAGGCAGGGCAGGCCAGGATGGGTTGCCAGCCAAGCGCCGAATTCGGCCTCGAAGGCGGCCGCCCAGCCGCCTGGCGGCACGCTGAGCAGGCCACGCGGTGCGGCATGCTCGGCAAGCACCGTGCCGTCGGCGGCCAGCAAGGCGCCGCGCAGCGCGCTGGTGCCCCAGTCGACGGCGAGCAGCGCGGGAGCCAAGGTCAGTGGTTGTCCTTGGGGACTGCGGCACCGCGCTGGCCGACCAGAAAGTCCAGGTCGGCGCCCTGGTCGGCCTGCAACACATGGTCGATGTAGAGCTTCCAGTAGCCGCTCGTCATCGCCGGCTCGGGCGCGACCCAGGCGGCCATTCGGCGCGCCAACTCGGCGTCGTCGACATGCAGGTGCAACTTGCGCGCCGGCACGTCGAGCGTGATCAGGTCGCCGTCCTGCACCACCGCCAGCGGGCCGCCGGCCGCGGCCTCGGGCGCGGTATGTAGCACCACCGTGCCGTAGGCGGTGCCGCTCATGCGGGCGTCGCTGATGCGCACCATGTCGGTGATGCCCTTGCGCAACACCTTGGGCGGCAGCGGCATGTTGCCGACCTCGGCCATGCCGGGGTAGCCCTTGGGGCCGCAGTTCCTCAACACCATGATGCAGGTCTCGTCGATGTCTAGCGACTCGTCGTCGATGCGGGCGTGGAAGTCGTCCGAATCCTTGAACACCACCGCCCGGCCGGTGTGCACCAGCAGCGCAGGTGTCGCCGCGCTGGGCTTGATCACCGCGCCGCGTGGCGCCAGGTTGCCGCGCAGGATGGCGATGCCAGCGCGCTCCTTGAAAGGGTCGGCGAGGGTCTTGATGACTTGCGGGCCGTAGTTCACCGCATCGGCGAAGTTCTCGGCCACGGTCTGGCCGCTCACGGTGACGATGTCGGTGTGCAGATGTTGGGCGATCTCCTTCATCACCACCGGCAGGCCGCCGGCGTAGCAGAAGTCTTCCATCAGGTACTGGCCACTGGGCTGCAGGTTGACCAGACAGGGCAGTTCGCTGCCCAGGCGATCGAAGTCGTCGATCGAGAGCTTGACGCCGAGGCGGCCGGCGATCGCGATCAGGTGGATCACCGCGTTGGTGCTGCCGCCGATCGCCGCCAGCGTCTTGATCGCGTTCTCGAAGGCCTCGCGCGTCAGCACCTGGCCGATGGTCTGGTCATCGTGGACCATCTGCACGATGCGCCGGCCGGCGTTGCGCGCCAATACGTTGCGCCGGCCGTCCACCGCCGGGTAAGCGGCATTGCCGGGCAGGCCAATGCCGAGGGCTTCGACCATGGACGCCATCGTGCTGGCCGTGCCCATGGTCATGCAATGGCCGTGGCTGCGGTGCATGCAGCTCTCGGCCTCGAAGAAGTCGGCCAACTTGAGCGTGCCGGCGCGCACCTGCTCGCTCATGCTCCACAGCCCGGTGCCCGACCCGAGTTCCTGGCCACGCCACTTGCCGTTGAGCATCGGCCCGCCCGACACGCCGATGGTCGGCAGGTTGACGCTGGACGCGCCCATCAACAGCGATGGCGTGGTCTTGTCGCAGCCCATCAGCAGCACCACGCCGTCGATCGGGTTGCCGCGTATGCTTTCTTCGACGTCCATGCTGGCCAGGTTGCGGTAGAGCATCGCGGTCGGACGCAACAGCGTCTCGCCCAGACTCATCACCGGGAACTCGAGCGGGAAGCCGCCGGCCTCGTAGACGCCGATCTTGACCTGCTCAGCCAGCGTGCGGAAATGGCTATTGCAGGGCGTCAGCTCTGAAAACGTGTTGCAGATGCCGATCACCGGTCGGCCGTCGAACTGGTCGTGCGGCACGCCCTTGCCCTTGACCCAACTGCGGTAGGCAAATCCGTCACGGTCCTGGCGGCCGAACCACTGCTGGCTGCGCAGGTCTTCGGGCTTTTTCTTGGGGCTTGAACTCATGGTGTGCTGGCCTTCCCAGGGTGCTGGAGGATTTGGTTCGGACCCATTATGGTATGACGATTGAAGTGGCCGCCAGCGCACTGCCGGTATGCCACTGAGCGCCCCAAGGCCGGCCGACGCCGGCCGCCCCCCGTGGGGATCAAGCAAAGTGGCAAAGCCACATTTGCTTGAGAGCGCCCCAAGGCCGGCCGAAGCCGGCCGCCCCCCGTGGGGATCAAGCAAAGTGGCAAAGCCACATTTGCTTGAGAGGCGGACCGACAGCCAGCGCCCGCCGGTCGGGGTCTTCAAAGTCTCATCGGATCACGTAGATTGGGCTGGACCAGATCAAATGCCCGTCTTCCTGCGTGATGCAGACATACAGCGCATTGTCGTGCTCAGTCTGCAGCGGGATGCGGCGTGAGATCTGAACCTGCTGATGCTGGTTCTCATCGGGCAGCCTGAAGACCCGGATGCGGCGGCCGATGCCGCCAGCCTCGAAGACCAGATCTTCGCGCCCGATGTCGGCGATGGCGATGTCGCACTTGACCAGCGGCGTGTCGATGCGCAACACACCGGCTTGTCCGTCCGCGAGCCAGGCATCGAAACCGCCGAAGCCACCCGTCGTCAGCGCGCTCCATGCCAGCGACGCCGGGCCGGCCTGCACGGTCTGCTTGTCGAGGTTCCACTGATTGATCGGCACGATGCGCTCGAATCGGTTGCCGGTCAGGCTGCAGCCACCGTCCCACACGGTCTGGCGGCCACGGCCGCGGTATTCCGACCCTTCCCAGATCACGCGAATGCGGCGCCCGAGTTCGTGGTCGGCGTAGGGCCGCCAGGTCTCGAGCACCGCCAGTCGGTTGCGGATTTCGATGCGCTCGATCGGCGCCGACGCCACCGCGTGCACCCGCAACTCGACCGACTCATCGTCGGCCTGCACGATGTCGCCCATGATCGCGGACCGGACCCGGCTGGTGTCGCTGGGGCCGAGTTTGGGGTCGTTCTGGTAGAGCTTGGCATCGCTGTCAAAGTGCGCCTGCACATCGAGCAGCATCCGGCAACCGGTGGTGGCGTAATGGTGGCGTTGGCGCAAGGCCTCGAAGATAGCCGCGCGGCTCAAGTCCTTGGCCAGCAGGCAAGACAGGCCACCATAGGCACCAAACAAGGACGCACCGGGGTGGCTCGCGCCGTGCCGGCCCTTGTGGCCGTCGGAATTGGCGAGAATCCCGATGCGATAGCCCTGCTCCATCGCGTCGTGCACCAGCCACTCGAAGGTGCCCCAATCGGAATGGACCTCCACCGATCGCTCGATGCGCAGGTCATGCGCCATCTTGATGTCGGCATATCTTCCGCCGATGTGCGCAAACACCAGGCAGTCCTCGGCCTTGAGCGCATCGAACAAGTCCTTGGCGCTGTTCGCGTCAGACGAGAGATCGGACAGGTCATCGAGCAGCGCATGCGACGACCGGTGAATCTGCCGCCCCTCTTGCATGAACATCACATTGCGGTCGCCGCCCAGGCCGGTGTTGCCCGACCATTCGTAGCCCGGGTAGATCACAAAGCGGCCGTCCTCGTTGAACTCGGCCGTCAGGCGATTGAGCTGCTCCCAGAAAGGCGTGGTGATCTGGAAGTCGTTGCCCTGGTGGCTCATCACATCGAGGAAAGCCCGGTCGCGGGCGAATTCGATCAACTCACGCGCTGAATTCGTACCGATGGTTTCTTCCGACTGGCCGTGCAGATCAGCCCAGTAGTGCAATAGCGGCGCGTCACCGGCGATGCGCAAGGGGTTGCTGATGCAAAGTCGCGCGCCAGCAGCGTCGAAGACCTCGATCCGCACATCGCCGGCATCGCTGACCGACAGGTTCTCGAAGCTGCGCGAATGCTCGCCGCGACGCATCGCAAAGGTCGCTGGCAAGCCTTGGACCGGGCGGCTCGATCGCAGCGTGAACACGCCGTC
Source organism: Bordetella parapertussis (assembly GCA_945878355.1). Lineage (GTDB taxonomy): Bacteria > Pseudomonadota > Gammaproteobacteria > Burkholderiales > Burkholderiaceae_C > Pseudaquabacterium. The sequence goes on from CAMCTC010000088.1 coordinate 4,332, forward strand.
GACCTGATCGCTGGGGTTGCCCCACCGGTCTTCGGCCTTGAATCCCAGGCGAAAGCCCTGACCCGGATGGCGCAGCGTCGGGACCACCGCTTTCCACAACACGGGTGGCCCAGCGACCACCGCGATAAAGGGCTGCACCGGCAACTCGGTGTAGTGGTAGGTCGCAAACGGATCGGCGAGCACCCGGAACTCGAAGGTCGGCTCGCAGAAGGTCTGTACCCGCATGCCGGGTGAGCCCTGCGAGCGGTCGCCGAAACACACCGTGATGGTGTCGTCTTCGCGCAGAAACCCGCGTATCACGCGGATGAACAGCGTCTTGTCCCAGGGCCGAATATTGCGCTTGCCATCGTATTGAACCTCCAGCACAGCGCCATTGGAGGCCTGCACGGTGGTGAAGTTCGGCGCACTGGGATCGCTCCATTGCGGACGCCCCATGTCGCTGGCAAAACGCTGCACCACTTTGAGCGAACCGGTGTCGTCAATGCCGAAGTAGCCGGCGGTATAGACCAGCGTGAAGGTTTGGAACGAACCCGCCTCGAACCGGCCTGTCGGCGAGATCGTGGCGCTGCCCATGCGTTCGGGCAGGTACTGTGAATGCTGCATGGCTTGTCTCCGTTATTCGGAAGTGAGAACCGGCGGTGGCGCGAATGGACTCGCCAAGGGCTGCGTCCGCCTCATCGGTTGAGGGGCGTGGCGCGGCGCGCCAGCGCGTCGGCCACATCAACCTTGCTGTTGACCTTGAATGAAAACTCGTAAGAGTCGGCTTGCGCACAATACAGCGCGTATTCGACCGGGGTGCCGTCGGCGGTATAGGAAACCCGCTCGAGCGCAATGATCGGCGTCGAGGGCGGCATCCTGAGCAGCTTGCGCATCTCAGCGGTCGACGACTGTGCTCGAATCGAGATATCGGCATGGTCGATCTTGCACTGCAAGATGGTCTCAAGAATGTGGTACGAGGTGTGCTTGGCCGCGAGCTCTCGCGTGACCTTGCCCGCGCTGGGCGCCAGGCAGACCCAGGCGACAGCAAACGGCTCACCCTGGCGGCTGTAGAGTCGCTGCCAGCTCACGAGCGACTGGCCGCCCGAGCGAAGTCGAGCCGCCACCGCAGGCTGCGGCACGCGCTTGGCAAAATCCAGCAGCGCTATCTCGGGATTGACGCCGCGGGCGACGAGCTCGTCGTAGAAGCCGCGCAGGTCGATCAGCGCGTGCCGCACCGGCGGCGCTGCGACATAGGTTCCCTTGCCTTGCCGCCTGACCACCAGGCCTTCGCTGACCAGTTGAATGACCGCCTGGCGGGCGGTGATACGCGACACGCCGTGGCGGGCCATCAAAGCGGGTTCGGTCGGGATGCGGTCGCCCTGCAAGTAGACGCCGGCCGCGATCGCATCGCGCAATACCTGCGCCAGTTGCCGATGCAAGGCGATCGGGCTGTCCCGTTCCAGGCGCGCTTCGGCAGCACCTGGCAGCAGCGCTGAGCGCGGCGCACTCATGCCTCAGCCCTGATTGGGTTCCAGCCCTTGTTGGGCTTCATTCGCCGAGCAACTCGGGGTTGTTGACCAGCGCAATCGCGCCAAAATCTCGGTCGCCATGGCCGGCATTGGCAGCGGCCGTGTAGTAATCGAGCACGGCCCGCGCAGCGTGGCTGGGCGTGCCCAGCGCGTCGGCCATCGCAATCACCAGCTTGTAGTCCTTGTGCGCCGCCGACAACCTGAAATAAGGCGTGAAGTCGCCTTTGAACGCCTTGGCGACAAAAACATTTTGCAGCGGCCAACTGTTGGCAGCGGTTTGCGGCAAGGCTTCGCAGAAGATGTTCAGATCCGCACCGGCCTTCTTGGCCATCGCATAAGCCTCTGAGATCAGCGCGCCGTAACCGCATGACAGCAGGTTGTTGGCGAGCTTGATCGCCTGCCCGGCACCGATCGGACCGCAGTAATCGATCTTGCTGCCGATCATCGACAGCAGCCATCGCAGCGAGTCGCAGGTTTCGCGGTCACCGGCCGCAAACAACTGCAATTCACCTGCGACTGCAGCCGTCGGCCCCTTGCCCACGGGGCAATCGACAAAACGGATCTGCCGCGCGGCCAGTGCGGCCTGGATCTCGCGCACGGTTTCGATGCCGTCTGTCGACATGCCGATCACGGTCGATCCGGCAGCCAAGCCCTCGATCAAACCCTCAGCGCCGAGCACCACCCGCTTGGAGATCGCGGGGTCTGGCAGCGAGGTCAGCACGATGTCGGACGCGTCACCCAGCGCGCGCGGTGAATCCATGCGCACCGCCCCGGCCTCGAGCAAAGGCGCCAGCGCGCGCTCGTCGAGGTCGCAGACATTGAGCTGGCCGTGTTTTTTCAGGATGTTCATTGCCATCCCGCCGCCCATCAGCCCAAGGCCGATGAAGCCAATTCGAGTTTGCGGTGTCATCGCTTTTTTTCCGTCATCGCTGCTCATTTGGGTTCATCTCTCCAGTGAACGGATTTTTGCAGCGTCAGCTCGTGCAGAAATTCCATGCCATAACCGTGACCGAGACCGCTCGCATTGAAAGGTTCGGAGCTTGCCCCAGGCGCTTTGCCGCGCATGGTGTTGATCTTGACCATGCCGGCGCGCAGCGAGTGGACCGCCTTGAGCGCGCGCGGCGCTGAGGTGGTGCAGACGATGGCCGCCAGGCCGAAGCGCGAATCGTTGGCCATCGCGATGGCTTGGTCGAAATCGTCGAAGGGGATGCAGGGCGCGACCGGACCGAAGGTTTCCTCGAGCATCAGCGCTGAATCCAGCGAGACATGGGTCAGCACGGTGGGCGGGTAGAAAAACCCTTTGCCGCTCAGGCGGGCACCGCCACTGCAAACCGTCGCGCCTTTGCCGACCGCATCATCGACCTGCCGCGACACAAGATCGAGCTGCAGACGGTCGACCAAGGGCCCCATCTGAACCCCGGCATCGAGTCCGTTGCCAAGCTTGATCGCACGGGCGGCAGCCACCATCGCGTCGACAAAGGCATCGAAAATCGGCCGCGCGATATACAGCCGCTCGGTCGAGGTGCAGATCTGGCCTGCGTTGAAATAGGTCGCCTCTGCGGCGAGTCGCGCTGCCGCCAGCACATCGACGGTTTCATCGACGATCAACGCGTCCTTGCCCCCCAATTCCAGAATGGCTTTCTTCAGCGACTGTCCGCAGATCGCCCCCAGTCGACGTCCGGTGCGCTCGCTGCCGACGAACACCAGCAGGTCGACCTGCGGATGTCGAACCAGCGGATCACCGACGCTCTCGCCGTCGCCGAGCAACAGGTTGACGACACCAGGTGGCAAGTGATCGAAGATGCGTTCGACGATGAAGCGCGAGGTCAGCGGCGTCTTCTCAGACGGCTTCCAGACGACCGTGTTGCCGACCAGCAAATTCGGGACCACGTTCTCCAGGCCAACGGCGATGGGGAAATTCCAAGGCATCACGCAGGCCGCGACTCCCCGCGCGACCCGGTGCTGGAAGTTGAGCTCGCGCGCCGGCGCCATCTGCTGGCCGCTGCGAACATGCACCACCAACTCGGCAAAGGCACGCATGGTGTCGATGGCCGTGTTGATCTCTGCGGTGGCCTGAGACAAGGGCTTGCCCATCTCGCAAGTCAACAGCTTGGCGGCTTCGTCACGGATGACAGCGAGCTTGTCGACCGCCACCCGAACAGCATTGCGCCGCTCGACAGGCGACAGCGCTGACCATGACAGGAACGCAGCACGGGCGGCCATCACGGCCGCATCGGCATCGTCTTGGCAACCACGAGGGATCGAATCGATGAGTTCCTCGGTCGCGGGGTTCAGGATGGCGATTTCGCTGCCACCGCCGGGCACCGGGCGGTTGCCGATCCAGTTGCTTTGCATGGTCAGAGGTCCTTGATGATCAGTTTGTTCGAATGAAAAGACTATAGGACATCATATAACGTTACACATCTCTCCAGCAGCCATCAAACCAGCACAGCCAGAGGCAATCGCAGCGCCTGGGACCGGCCCCGTGACCCCTGCCCTCCTGTCCCTCCCGCAGCGAGACCCACCGATGACCCACATCACGCACCAGAGTCGCGGCGCCTGGCGACACGGAATCCGCAGTTGCTTGATGTGCTTGCCGGCGTATTGCCGTTGCGCCCTGCGACGCGGTAGCGGTTGCAATAAGAGGCGTGACACAGGAACGAACCGCCGCGCTGCGATCGGCGCCCGGTGATGCGCAGCTGCCAAGGATCGAGGGCCTCGGTTTCCTGGTGGTAACCGGGGCTGAACCAGTCGGCACACCATTGCCAGACGTTCCCGGTGGAGTGGTGCAGGCCATGGCCGTTGGGCGGCAGCGCGGTCACGGCCACCGGGCCAGGGCGCCAACCGGGGGCGGGGCCATCCGGAAAGCGGCCTCGCCAGACGTTGCAGTGCGCTTCGAAGTCGTTGCTGTCGCCCCAGGCAAAACGCTGGCCTTCGAGCCCGCCGCGCGCGGCGAATTCCCATTCGGCCTCGGTGGGCAAGCGGGATCCGGCCCAGTCGCAATAGGCTTGCGCGTCGTGCCACGACACATGGACCACCGGATGGTCAGGCCGATCGGCGATAGCTGAGCCCGGGCCTTCGGGTCGTTGCCAGCAGGCGAACTCGACCGGCAACCACCAGGGCAGCCCACGCGGCACCTGACGCACCGATTGGCGCAACACCGGGTCGACCTGCAGATAAAAAACATGCGACACCCCCGCTTGCTCGGCGTCGGTGATGTGCTGCGTGGCACGCACGAAGCGGCTGAAATCGGCATTGGTGACGGTGGTGGCAGCGATCGCAAAAGGGCTGAGGACCACGTCTCGGCTAGGCCCTTCGCCGTCGTCGGCATAGCCTTCATCGCTGTCGCTGCCCATGCGAAAGCGCCCGCCCTGCAGTTCGATCCAGCTCGGCGTTAGCGCGTCCGCACCCTCGGCCCGGGCAACGCGTGCGCCGGCACTTGAGGACGGGCCTGCCGCGCTGCTCGGCATGCAGCACGACTTGATGCTCATCGCGGGTTCACTCGTCTTCCCAGAAAGCCTTGGTCACACCCTGGCTGCGCATCAGCGCGACGATCTGTTCGCGCGGTTTGACGCCGCAGCGCTCGGCCCAGACATCGTACTGGGCCTCCATCTCGCGAACGCGCTCGGGTTGACGACCGGCCAGGTCGTTCAACTCGGTGCGGTCGGCCACCATGTCATAGAGCTCCCATGGCCCCGGGTGCTTGCGCACCAGCTTCCAGCGGCCAATGCGCACGGCGGCATTGCCTTCGTGTTCCCAAAACATCGGCGGCCGGTCTGCACCGTCGCGCTCGAATACCGTCTGCAGCGAATGGCCTTCGAGCGGCAACACCTCGCGGCCTTGGTACTGCGCCGGGTAGGGGATGCCGGTCACGTCAAGCAGCGTGGCCATCACGTCGGGCAGGTATCCCGGCGAGTGCCGGATCGCGCCCTGCTCGGTGATGCCGGCCGGCCAATGGAAGATCAATGGCGTGGAGATACCCCCCTCGTGAATCCAGTGCTTGTAGAGCCGGAAAGGCGTGTTCGACAGGTTGGCCCAGGCCGTGCCGTAACTTTGATAGGTGTTTTCGGGTCCAGGCATGCGATTGGTGTCGTTGCCGAAGTGCACCGGTTCGCCGCTGCGCGTGTGCTTGCGCGCGATCATCAGCTTGTCGACGAGCTCGTCGATCGTCACCCCTTCGGGGATGTCTTCGGCGCAGGCGCCGTTGTCGGCCAGGAAGATGATCAGCGTGTCGTCGAGCTGGCCGTTGTGTTGCAGTTCCTGGACGATTCGGCCTATGCCCTGGTCCATGCGGTCGATCTGCGCGGCGTAAACCTCCATGCAGCGCAGCAGCCAGCCTTTGTGCTCGACCTCGGACCAGGCCGGTTGCGAGGGATCGCGCGCGGTCAGCTTCCAGTGGTCGGCCAGCACACCGGCTTTCACCAGGCGATCGAGGCGCTCCTCGCGCAGCGTGTCCCAGCCCGCGTCGAAACGGCCTTTGTACTTGGCGATGTCCTCATCGTGCGCGTGCAGCGGCCAGTGCGGCGCGGTATAGGCCACGTACTCGAAGAACGGCGTGTCGGGATGCTCAGCGTGGTGGTCGCGGATGAAGCGCACCGCCTGGTCGCTGATCGCATCGGTGTAGAAGAATCCGTCAGCACGGGCCTCATGCTCGGCATTCGAGTTGCCGCGCGTCAGCGTGTTGGGGTCGTAGAAGCTGCCGGCGCCGATGATGGTGCCGTAGAAAGCGTCGAAGCCGCGCTGCAGCGGCCAGGAGTCGGTCGGCTCTTTCAGGCTGCTGGAAACATGCCACTTGCCGCTCATGTAAGTCCGGTAGCCGCCGCCCTTCAACACCTCGGCGATCGTCACGCATTGCTGGTTCAGGTTGCCGGCATAGCCCTCAGGGCCCGAGTCGTAGGTCAGGATGCCGATGCCGGTCTGGTGCGGATGCAGACCCGTCAGCAAGGACGCACGCGACGGACTGCAGCGCGCCGTGTTGTAGAACTGCGAGAAACGCAGCCCGCCTGCGGCCAAGCGGTCTAGGGTCGGGGTCTCGACCTCGCCGCCATAGCAGCCGATGTCGGAATAGCCCATGTCGTCGTTCAGGATCAGGACGATGTTCGGTCGCTTGCTCATCAATGGCCTCGTTCAGTTCAGTCGATCGCCGCTGTTGCGGTCGAACAGGTGTGCCGCCGCGGCGGCGAATCCCAGGTGCACGAGATCGCCTTCGCGCAAGTCGATCAAGTGGTCGGTCTTGAGCTTCACGCGCTGCTCGCCGATGTGCAGGATCGCGATGCGGCTGTCGCCGAGTTCCTCGACCAGCTCCACCTCAGCGGCCAGCCCGGTGGGCTGGATCTTCAGGTCGCCCGGACGCACGCCCAGTGTGACGTCTCGCGCGCCCGGCGCCATCACGCCGACGTCAACGCAGCCGGCGGCGCCGACCTGCACCTGCTGGCCCGACCAACTGGCCAGAAGCAGGTTCATCGGCGGCGTACCGATGAAGCCAGCCACCGAGGCATGTGAGGGCCGGCCAAAGATGCCTTGAGGCGTTCCCACTTGCACGATGCGCCCGTCCATGAAAACGGCGATGCGGTCGGCCAGGGTCATGGCTTCTTCCTGGTCGTGCGTGACGTAGACGACAGTCACACCCAGCGAGCGCTGCAGTTTCTTGAGCTCGACCCTGGTCTCCATCCGCAGCCGCGCGTCCAGGTTCGACAGCGGTTCGTCGAGCAAGAACAGCCTCGGCTCGCGAACGATTGCGCGCGCCAGCGCCACACGCTGCTGCTGCCCACCCGACAGCTGCCCGGGGCGCCGGTCCAGCAAGTGGCCGATGCTGACCTTGGCCGCGGCATCGGCCACCGCGAGTGCGACCGCCTGCGCGCCCTGCCCCACCATCTTGAGCGGGAAGCCGATGTTCTGCGCCACGGTCATGTGCGGGTAAAGCGCATAACTCTGAAAGACCATGGCGACGTCACGCTCACCGGGGTCTTGATGCGTCACGTCCTGGCCGTCGAGCAGCACGCGCCCGGCGCTGATTGATTCGAGCCCGGCCAGAATGCGCAGCGTGGTCGTCTTGCCAGAGCCCGACGGGCCCAGCAGCACGAAGAATTCACCGGGATCGATGTCGAGGTCCACGCCGTGCAGCACGGTCAGCGTGCCGTGTCGCTTGACTGCGCCTTGCAGCGACACGCCGCCTCGATGGCTCTTGTTCATCGTCGCCCCCCACCCTTGACCGCGCCCACCGTCAGGCCCTTGACGATGTGGCGCTGCGCCAGCAAGCCGATCAAGATCACCGGCGCCATGGCCACCATCGCGCCAGCTGCCAGTTTTGCCCATTGCGTCTGCTCGACCGAAATGAAATTGAACATCGCGACCGTCACCGGCCGCACCTTGTTGCCGCCCAGCACCACCGCGAACAGGAATTCGTTCCAGGCGTTGAGGAAGACGAAGACCGTAGTCACCGCGATGCCGCCGCGCACCTGCGGCAGGATCACATGCCACAGCGCGCGCAAGCGGCCGGCACGGTCGAGCAGCGCGGCCTCCTCCATCTCGTAGGGGATGTCCTCGAAATACGACACCATCAGCCAGATCGCGAAGGGCAGCGAGAAGGTCAGGTAAATCAGCACCATGCCGAAGTAGGTGTCGAGCGCGCCGACCTTCTGCAGCGCCAGGTAGTACGGGATGACCAGGCCCACCGGCGGCAGCATCTGCGTCGCGAGCACGTAAAAACCGCTGGCACGCTTGCCCGGGTAGCGCAAACGGGCGATGGCATAGCCCGCAGGCAGCGCCAGCAACATGGTCAGCAGCGTGGCCGATGTCGAGACCACCACGCTGGACCATAGATTGGGCAGGATTGACGAGGCACCGAACAAGACCTCGCGGTAGTGCGCCAGCGTCGGCTCGAACAAGAACACCGGCGGGTAGGCGAGAACATCTCGCTCACTCTTGAACGACGTTAGCAGCGCCCACAGCACCGGGAAAGCCCACACCGACAGCAGCAGTCCGGCCCCCGCGGCCAAAGCGATGCGGCGCGCCAGCGATGCCTTCGAGGGCCCGTTCATGCCAGCCCTCGGCGGCGGCGGAACAGCAAGTAGGACACCGCCAGCGTGATCGCCAGCAGCACCGTGGCGAGCGACGCGCCGTAGCCGATGTTGAGCTCGGTGAACGAAGTCCGGTAGGCGTACAGGTTCAGGATCTCGGTGGACGATCCTGGCCCGCCGCCGGTGGCCGCAAAGATCGCCGCGAAGGCTGACAGCGCCGTCATCGTGCGCAGGATGATCACCATCACGATGGCCGGTCGGATGAGCGGCAGCGTGATGTAGCGAAAGCGCTGCCAGGCGCCGGCACGGTCGAGCCGCGCGGCTTCGAACACGTCGGGTGGCAAGGTGGCCAGCGTGGCCAGCAGCACCAGGAAGGCGAACGGCGTCCATTGCCAGGTGTGGATGGCGATCACGGAGATCAACGCGAGCTGCGGGTCGCCCAGCCAGTTGTGGCTGCCCAGACCCAGCGATCGCGTGACCAGGTCGACCAGCCCGAAGTCGGGCGCCAGCACCAGCGTGCGCCAGAACAGCCCCACCACCACCGGCGCCAGCACGATGGGCAGGATGGCCGCGACGCGGAACGCCGCCTGGCCTTTCGGAATCTGCAGCACCAGCAGCGCCAGCGACAGGCCGACGAGCACCTGCAGCACCACCGTCGACCCGGTGTAGACGACGGTCAGCACCAAGGAGTTCCAGAACCTCGGGTCACCGCCCATCTTGGCGTAGTTGCCCAAACCGGCAAAGCCCGACATCCAGGGCATGCTCATGTCCAAGCGCTGCACGCTGGCCCACAAGAGGTAGACCAGCGGCGCGGTGGTGATGAGCAACAGCAGCAGCAGCGCAGGCGCCAGCAGCGCCAACGCGAAACGCCGCTCGCGTTGCTCGAAGCTCGACGGCAGGGCAGGCATCGATGCAGTCGCGAGCGGCCTCAGCCCTTCATGACCTGTTGGATGCGCGCCTGCGCTTCGTCCAGCGCTTCCTTGGGTTTCTTCTGGCCGACCAGCGCCGCCTGGATGCTGGTGGCCATGGCTTCACCCACGGCAGGCCATTGCGGAATGCGCGGACGCCAGTCGACGTCGGTGTCTTGCTCCAGCGATTCGAGCGCTGAGCTGATGAAGTTGTCGCCAGCACCCTGCATGGCCTGCGCGAACTCCGGCGCGCGCCACAGCGATGCGCGGTTCAGGCCCGAGCGCTTGCCGGCGCCGGCGAACTTCCACGAGGTCCGCGCCTGCGTCTCGGCCGAGGTGGCCCAACTGATGAACAGCCAGGTGGCGCGCTTTTGCTTGTCGGACAGCGCGGCGTTGATCGGGAAGCCCCAGTTCCAGATCGAGGTCACGCGCTTGCCGTTCGGTCCTTTGGGCCAGCGGGCATAGCCGATCTTGCCGACCACCTTGCTCTTTTCCGGGTTGGTGATGACCGCTGCCGATGAGTGCGCATCGATGTAGCAAGCCACGGTGCCTTGCGAGAACGCATCGGCAATGTCGGGCCAGTTCCAGTTGCGCGCTGCGGGCGGCGCGTACAGCGTCATCGCGTTGACGTACCAATCGAGCGCCGCGACAGCCTGCGGCGAGTTGACGACCAGGTTGCCACCATTGAACCAGCTGCCGCCAAAGCTGCGCAGGATCGACGGGTAGATGTACATGTTCTGCCCTGCGCCGGCAAAGCCGCGCAGCGCCAGGCCGTGCATGCGGTTGGCGGGGTCGGTCAGCGCCTTGGCGTTGGCGAGCAGTTGGTCCAGCGTCTCGGCGGGCTTCAGGCCCTTGGCGTCATACAAGTCCTTGCGGTAGACCTGCACCGTCACTTCGCCGTCATAGGGGATGCCGTAAGGCTTGCCATCCACCGAGTCGGCGTCGCGCCAGGCTTTGAGGATGTCGTTGTAGTTGAACCAGGCGGGGTCGGTCAGCGTCGGGTCGTTCAGGTAGCGGTCCAGCGGCTCGACCCAGCGGTTGGCCGTGTACAGCGGGTAGTACATCGGGTCGGCCGCGTGGGTCGCGAAGGTCGCGGTCTTGGACGACAGGTCGAGCATCGCCTTCTGACGGATCTGCCCCGGCGGCACCTTTTCGAAACGCAGCTTCACGCCCGTCAAGGCCTCGAACTGCGGCGCCAAGCTGACCAGGTTGTCAAAGTAGCCGGCAGGGATCACCGCCACGGTGATGGCCTCGCCTTCGGCCTGACGCCAGTTGATCTTGGCCGCGCGATACGGGCCCAGGTCGTCTGCTTGAGCAAAGGCCGAGTTGGTCAGCCAGGGCGCACTCGCGGCAGCACCCAGTGCCAAGCCACGTTGCAGGGCGCCGCGGCGCGTCGGATCTTGTGCTTCGGTCATCGGTCCACCTCGCTTGATGTATTCGTTTTCATCGATCATCCTATCAGCCTGAAGTACGACCCGATGACAGTGATTTCTAGGTATTTATCCGGTGTCGCGACACAATTCTCGGCACGCCGATGAAATCGATTTCGTCGCTATCATCCAACCATGGAGGACAAACCCCAGGCGGCCAAGGCCGGCCGCGCCAACGCAAGCGATGTCGCCCGGCTGGCCGGTGTGTCGAGCGCCACCGTCTCGCGCACGCTGAACCAGCCCGAGCAGGTCGACCCCGAGACCAGGGCCCGCGTGCAGCAGGCCGTGACCCTGCTGCGCTACCTGCCGCACGGCGCGGCGCGCAGCCTGCGCAGCCACCGCACGCGAATGATCGGCGCTGTCGTTCCCTCGTTCGACTACGCGCTGTACGCCCGCACCACCAGCGCACTGCAGCGACGGCTCGACGCCAGCGGCTACTCGCTCGTACTGGCCGAACACCACTACGACCTCGCTGCCGAACTGCGCATCACCGGGCAGTTGGTGCAGCACGGTGTCGACGCGTTCATGTTCGTGGGCCTGGACCACGAGCCAGCCTTGTTCTCGATGCTCGAGGACTATGGCCGCCCCTACGTGCTGACCTGGGGCGTGGACATGGGGCGCCAGCACCCGAGCATAGGCTTCGACAACCGGCGCGCCACCTGCGAGATGACCCGCCACCTGCTGGCCCTGGGCCACCAGCGCATCGGCCTGCTGAGCGCGGCGGTCGAAGGCAACGACCGGGCTCGCGAACGCGGCGCCGGCGTTCGCGATGCCTTGGCAGAGGTAGGGCTTGAGCTGCCGCCAGAGCGGGTGGCTTACAGCACCATCGCGCTCGAATCGGCACGCCTGGCGATGGCGCGCCTGCTTGAGCTGCCCGCCGAACGCCGGCCGAGCGCTGTCGTTGCGACCAACGACGTTTTCGCCGTGGGCGCGATGATGGCTTGCCGCGAGGCCGGCATCGACCTGCCTCGGCAGATGTCGATCACCGGCGTCGACAACACCGACCTCGGCGCCACCCAGACGCCCGGGTTGACCAGCGTGAGCACGCCGGTGGTCGAAATCGGTGTGGCCGCCGCCGAACAGCTGATCGCCAGGCTCGAAGGGCGCGACCATGTGCCGCAGCAATGCCTGCCGTTCAAGATGGTGATGCGCGGCAGCACGGCAGCCCCAGGCTGACGGGCGCGGGTGTCGGCGAGCCTTCTTCCTCGACGCGCAAAGCCCGAGCAATCGGTCCATGATGCGCCTCCGGCGCGTCGCCTTGAATGCCAACACCGAACTGCCGTTCGGAACCCTCTTGAACAAAGCTGAAGTCTCTCCCCCCGCCGCCTGGTATCTGACGAGCGTTGCCACTTTCATGGTTCCAGCGGGCATCCAGATGGTGCTCTTGCCTTACCTGCTGACGATCGAGCTGAACCAGTCGGCGGCCCGATTTGGTATGACGCAGATGTTCGGTCAGTTGCCCATACTGCTGTTTCTGCTGTTCGGCGGTTGGTTGGCCGACCGCGTCGATCCGCGCCGCCTGCTGATGGGTCTGCACGGGGTGGCCATCCTGATGCCGCTGTCGCTTGCCTTCTGCTTGTGGCGTGGTCAGCTCAGCGAAGCGCTGTTGATGCTCTACGCGCTGGCCTGGGGACTGGTGACGGCATTTGTGATGCCGGCCCGCGACGGCATGCTCAAACGGGTTGCCAGCGGCAATGTGCAGCGCATGGTCACGCTGGCCATCGGCGTACAGTTTGGCACGCAGATGGTGGGCCAGGCGCTCGGCGGCAGGGCCGGACCCTGGGGCTCGATCAGCATACTGCTGGTGCAATGCTTGGTGCTCGCAGCAGGCATCCATGCCGCCAGTCGATTGCCCCCGGGCCGACCGTCGCGCAGCGGCGAGATCCGTGGGTCGCTGCTGCGCGAGTTTGGCGGAGGTCTGTCACTGATCTTTGCCGATGGGTCGCTGCGGGCGACGTACTTGTTGACGATAGGCATGGGCCTGTTTTTCGGCGGGGTCTATGTGGTGCTGATACCGCTGGCGATCCGCGACCTGTTTGCCGGCGGTGCCCAGGACATCGCGACCGCCTTCATCGTGTTCGGGCTCGGCACGGTCATCAGCATCGCTGCGCTCACGCGCATCGGCGGCGTCGCCTTGCCCGGGCGAGCGATGGTCATCGCTTTGCTGCTGGGCTGCTGCTCGCTGGCACCCATGGCGCTGGCGCCGCCGCAGTGGCTGTTCTACCTGTGCATCTTCTTCTGGGGCATGTGCGCCGGCGTGTCCATGTCGATGTCGCGAAGCATCCTGCAAGAGGGCGCGCCCGCCACGCACCAGTCACGCGTCATGGCGGCGCAATCACTGGCAACCGTCGGCGGCAACCCGCTGGGCGCGCTGATCATGGGCTTGGCGGTGAGTGCCTTCGGTGTTCGATGGGCGGTCTTGTTGCCGGTGCTGGGGGTGATGCTCACCATCATCAGCGTGCTGGCCACGCATTCGATCTGGCGGCTGCGCTCGGGCGGCCGATAGACCAGCAGCGCGCCTGGGCGCAAGCAAAGCGGCCAGCGCTGATCCGCTCATCAAGCTATCAAACAAGATACACGAGCTCATGCTGCGGTCCAGCCGCCGCTGAACGGCGACCAGGCAGCAAGGGGTTTCCACCCGAATCCAGGCGGCAGCAGAGATGGCAAGATGGTGTCGGACCCCCTGCGCGCCAAGCTCTTGGCAGGACCCATGTTGAATCGTTTCTCAACCTGATCCCTGATGTGCCGAGCATGCCCCGATCGCGGGTCATGGATCCAGACGTCTTGACGTCATATTGTGAGGTGAATCGTCCCATGAGTACCCTGATACGCCGTACCACCGGCCTGCCGGTGAATCTTGCCTACCTCGACGCGGGACAAGGCAGCCCTGTGATCTTCGTGCATGAATTTGCAGGCGACATGATGAGCTGGCTACCCCAGGTCAATGCCTTGTCGCGTCGATTCCGTTGCATTGCCTACAGCGCGCGAGGCTACACGCCCTCAGACATTCCGACCGACCCCAAAGCCTACGGCTGGGAGTTTTCGGTATCGGACCTGATCGCCTTGATGGACTTTCTGAAAATCCCCAAAGCCCATATCGTGGGCCTGTCCATGGGCGGTTACGGGGTGGTCTCGGCGGGATACCTGCATCCCGATCGCATCCTGTCGATCACGCCGTGCAGCGCGGGCTCCGGGTCGGTCACGAAGGAGCGCGAAGAGATGGTCGCGTCCAGCCGGGCGTTGGCCGACCGGATCGAGCGCGAAGGCACGCGCAGCGCTGTGGCCGAGTACGCGAAAGCCGCTTCGCGCCTGCCCTTCTTGGAAAAAGACCCGGTCGGCTTCAACACCTTCTTCGAGCAGTTCTCCAGCCATGATTCACTCGGCTCGGCGCTGACGCTGCGCGGTTTCCAGGCAGCGCGCCCGTCGCTTCTGGACAAGGGCCAAGAGCTGTCGACGATCAAGGCGCCGGTGATGATGATGCTGGGCGACCGTGACAGCGGATGCATGGAGCCGACCCTGTTCATGTGGCGCACCATTCCAGGTGCGACCTTGGCGGTCTTGCCCAATTCGGGCCATTGCATCAACCTGGAAGAACCAGAGGTCTTCAATCGCTTGCTGCTGGACTTCATCGATCGCGTCGAGGGCGGTGGCTGACCTTGCCCCTGGATTGCGTATCCCATAGCCGCTGTCATGCGCTGGCTTGCCGGGGTTGATCGGGCCGCCAGTTTTCTTCAAACCGCATCGGGCTGACATAGCCCAGCGTCGAATGCAGTCGGGAGCGGTTGTACCAGAGCATCCA
>CAMCTC010000089.1 GCA_945878355.1 Bordetella parapertussis
GAATGCGCCAGCGTGAAGGCGCTGACGATCTTGACCACGTCGACAGAGGCCTCGCGAAAGCTCGCCACCGCCTGCCAGTGCCTTGCCCGCCAGGCGCCAACCGCCGGCAACAGCAGCGACAGCAGGAACAAGATGTGGTCGTAGCCTATCCAGATGTGCCAGACGCCGTCGCGCGCATAGGCGACGAACTGGGCCCAGCGCCCCGGCGTCGCCAGGGCAAAGCTTTGCTGCGACGCTTCGGGCGAGAAGATGGCGCTGCGAGAATCTCCAACAGTTTCAAGCCGCAGCAGACCACGGTGCTGCGGGTCGGTGTCGGCGAACAAGCGGTAGCCGATCCGCAGTACGGCCGGCGGCTGCGCGCAGGCGACGGCAAAGCGCAGCACGGTGTAGGCGCCGTCGCTGTGCTGGTCGACCAACTGCTCGCCGGCACTCAGCGCGCAAGGCTGGTCATCGCCAGCCACTTGCAGCCGCGCCAGCGCGTAGGCAGCGATCTCGCGATGGTTGGCGCGCAGTTCACCCCAGGTGATCTCGCCGTTGTCGTCGGCGTCCAGGCCGATGGCATGGTCGAGATCACGCAGCGCGATGTCCCATTGGCCGTCGATCTTGCCGGGTTCGACCCGCAGCGTGAGGTAGCTGTCAGATGGCTTGTGGGCCCAGGCCGGCAGCGCAAGCCCGGCGCCGACCAGCCAGACCAGGATCAGCCAGGCGATGGCACGACAGGCCCGGCGCATCATTGGGCGGCCTTGAGGGGTGCGGCGAGTTGGGCGGCGAGCTTGCGCAAGACCTGGCTCTCGATGCCTGACTCGGCCAACCACAGGCGCACCGGCTCGGCTGCTGCCGGCTGGCGGGCGGCAATCGCTGCTTCCAGCAACACCCTGGCGTCGGCGAGTTCTCGCTGCACGGCGAAGTTTTCGCGTGCCAGCGCCAGCGCGCGCAAGGCCTGGCCGCGCTGTGTCAGCGCGAAGCGGGCCTCCTCCTTCTGGTGCAGGCTGTCACCGCGCAGGCTTGCGGCTGTAAATCGCGCGACCAAGTCAGCCTCCCAGTTGGCGCGATTTGGCGCGCCACTGGCCTGGGCGGCGAGGGTCAGCCGCAACAGCAGCAGGTCGGAGCGCTCCTTGCCCTTGAGCAGGGCCAGCACTTCGGCAGGCCGCTGGCGGTCGAGCAGGAAATCGCTGTAAGCCGCCAGCAGGTAGCCGTCGACCAAACCGAGCGACAGCGCGCGCTTGAACGCGGCTTCGGCCGCGTCATGCCGGCCCAGCCGCTCTTCGGTCTCGGCCAGCCGGGTCAGCGCCCAGAGTTGCTCGGCAGCGCCAGCCCGGGTTTCGCGCAGCAAGGCCGCGTTCAGTGCGCTGACTGCCGCCACGCCATGGCCGGTGGCGGCATCGACCGATGCCCCACAGGCCACGGCGATCAGCGCGGAAGCCTGCGCGGCAGCCCGGGCGCAAGCCTCGCGGGCGTCGGTGTAACGCGCTTGGACCATCGCGATCGCTGCCAGCCACGACCATGCCTCGCCGTTGTCGGGTTGCTGGCGAACGGCAGACTGCAGGTCAGCGCGCGCTGCTTCGAACTGGTGATTGAACTGGCGCAACACGGCGCGCAGCACCAGTACCGGCACCGGCGGGTCGGCCTGCTGCCACCAGGGCGCCAGCGCGGCCTGGGCATAGCCGATATAGCGCGGGTCGCCCTCGGAAGCGACCTGCTCGAAGTAACGCCTCGCCAGCCGCAGCGCCAGTGCCAGATCGAGGGGGTCTTGCGACAACTGTTGGCGCAGTCGCCGCATCGCCAGGATGCTCGGGTCCGCGGCGCGCTCGGGCAGTTTTTCCAGTACCTGCCGGTCCGAGTCCGGCAGATGGGGTAGCGCGTCGGCGGCTACCGAAAGCGCCAGCATGGCGGCCAGAATCAGAACGCGACGGGGCAATTTGAGTGTCCACAGAAAGCCCGATTCGGGCCCATGCAAGAGGCCAGGTTTCACAGGCCTGTCAACCGAAGCGCATTCTGCGCGTTGACTACCCAACGGTTTTGAAAATCTTGTGATGGGGTTTCGAGCTGGAGTTGAGTTGTTTGCACTGTTTTCAACCCACGGAGAGATTTCCATGAACAAGATCCTGTCGTCGCTGATCCTTGCCGCTTTCGCGGTTGTCGCTTTCAATGCCAACGCCGCATCCCACGCAGGTGCCGCACCGATGAAGGCTAGCGAGCCGGCTGCCAAGGCCAGCGCACCGGCGAAAAAGGCCAGCGCACCGGCAAAAAAGGCCAGCGCACCGGCGAAGAAGGCCAGCGCTGAGGCTGTCAAGGCCACCGAAGCCAAGAAGTGATCGCCTGAGAAGCAAGGAGTACGCTCCTTGCCTCTGCGAAACAGCAGGCCTTTGGTGCCTGCTTTTTTGCGCCTGCGCGTTGATCACCGCGTCGGCGATCTCGTTGCAGCCACGGCCCGGCCCAGCTCGATCACCGCCAGCGCGTAATAAGCCGAGTGGTTGTAGCGGGTGACCGCGTAGAAGTTCTGTGTGCCGGCGACATGGCTGGGCGCAGCGTCGCCGTTTTGCAATTCCACCAGTGCCAGCAGGCCGTCATGGCTGAGCGCTTGACCGTCCAGCAACGCGCCTAGCTCGACCATCTGCGCTGACGTGAAGCTGGGCAGGATGTCGGGCTGCAAGAGCGCTGCGCGGTCTGCGCTGCCGCTGGGTGGCTTGACATCGAAGTGGCTCGGTACGCCACGTTGCCAGCCGTGCTCGGCCAGGTAATTCGCGACGCTGCCGATCACATCGGCCGCGGCGCCCGACCCGATGCCGCCCATGTCGACGCGGCCGTCGGCGTCGAAATCGACCGCATAGCGGTTGATGCTGCCGGGCATGAACTGGCCCAAGCCGATCGCGCCGGCGTAAGAGCCTTTGACCTCGGTGGTGGGCAGGTTTTGCTCGCGCGCCAGCTTCAGAAACTCACCGAGCTCGCTGCGGAAAAATTCGCTGCGATCGCTGCGCCCTTTCGGGAAGTCCAGGCTCAATGTCGCCAGCGCATCGAGCACGCGGAAGTTGCCGGTGACACGGCCGTAGAAGGTTTCGACGCCGATGATGCCCACCACCAGTTCAGCCGGCACGCCCCAACGCCGCTCAGCTGCATCCAGCCAGGCCTCATGGGTGGCCCAGAAAGCGACGCCGGCCCGAACCCGGTCTGGCTCCATGAAGCGAGCCCGGTAAGCAGCCCAGTTCTTGGCGACGCCAACCGGTGGCGGCATCATCAGGCGCGCGACAGAAGGCTGGTATTTGGCCTGCGCCAACTGGGCCTTGACCCAGATCGGGTCTAGCGCATGGCGCTGCGCCAGTGCGACGGCGAGTTGCATCGCATCGGCGCGGTTGCCGTAGGGCTTGGCTTTTGGTGCGTGCCGCGCGCCATGGGCCGCTGCAGCGCCCGCGTGAGGGTGCTTCTTCGCCATTGCGGTGATGGGCAGCGACAGCGCCAGCAGGGCAAGCAGGCTCATGGCTGGGGCGGATCGCATGCGGCGCATTATCTCGTCGGTGCGCGACGCAAGACAGTCGCCCTGGAGGTGGGCCTGCAGGCAAGCGACACAGTCTTTGCCTTGAGACTGTTTGCCGACAATGATCGTGCTAATCTGGTCTGTGAGCCGCGACAGCAGCCGCGCCAACTTGGCATCATCCATGCTTGGACCCTAGCGCAACACCCGTCGAGACCGAGCATGTCTACAGCCTTCTACAGCCACGCCGATTGCCGTTTGCACGACATGGGTGCTGGCCACCCTGAGTGCCCGCAACGGCTCGATGCGATCGCCGATCAGCTGCTGAGTTCGGGTCTGGGGCTGTTGCTCGACCATCGGGAAGCGCCGCTGGCCACGCTCGAGCAACTCCAGCGTGCGCACAGTTCGAACTATGTGTCACAGCTGCGTGAATTTCTCGAGCAGGTGCAAGCCAGCGGCGAGCCGCGACACCTGGATCCCGACACGGTGGCAACCCCTGGCACCTGGCGCGCTGCCTTGCGGGCAGCCGGTGCTGCGGTGGCCGCGACCGAGGCTGTCGTTCGAGGCGAAGTGAGCAACGCTTTTTGCTCGGTGCGCCCGCCCGGCCACCATGCCACGCGCAGCGAAACCATGGGCTTTTGCTTTTTCAACAACGTCGCGGTTGGTGCCCGCCATGCGCTCGATGTGCTGGGCCTGCAGCGGGTGGCGATCGTCGATTTCGACGTCCACCACGGCAACGGCACCGAGGACATCATCGCCGGCGACGAGCGGGTGCTGATGTGCAGCATCTTCCAGCATCCGCTCTACCCGAACAGCGGTGCGGTGCCGATGGGCACCAACATGGTCAACGTCCCCATTCCGCCCTACACAAGAGGCCTGGCGATACGCGAGATGATCGACGCGATGTGGTTGCCCCGGCTCGAGGAGTTCAGCCCCCAGATGCTGTTCATCAGCGCGGGTTTCGACGGCCATCGCGAGGACGATCTGGGCCAACTCGGACTGGTCGAGGCCGACTTCGAGTGGATCACCCGACGCGTCAAGGATGTGGCCGACCGCCACGCTGGCGGGCGCATCGTCTCCTGCCTGGAGGGTGGCTATGCGTTGAGCGCGCTGGCGCGCAGCGTGGTGACGCATTTGAGGGTGCTGGCCGACGTCTAGTCGGCCTGGCCGCCAGCTGGATGTTGGCCAATCCCCGCCGCCTGCGCTGAGACAATCGGGCCATGATCAGAGACTTCGACTCAGTGCTTGAATTGCTGCTGGCGCTGAGCCGCCCGGCAGCGTTGCTGGAGCTGGGCTTGCTGGCGCTATGCCTGGGCTTGGCTTGGGCCGCGGCGGTGCCCTGGCGGCCCCGTCATGTCGAGGCGGGGATCTGGTTTGGCGACCGCGGATTTGACGGCCTGCTGTTTCCCTTGCTGGCCTTGACGCTGGCCTTGCTGGCGCGGTGGTTGATGCGAGGCCATGGGCCAGTGTTTCAGCTGGCGGTGCCGGTGCTGGCCAGTCTGGCCGTCATTCGGGTCTCGGTGAGGGTCTTGCACCTGGCGTTTCCGGGATCGGCGCTGGTGCGCGCGCTCGAGCGCAGCTTGAGCTGGGTGGTCTGGGGGGTCACCGTGCTGTGGATCACCGGCTTGTTGCCCGTGGTGCTGGTCGAAATGGACGCGCTGCGCTGGACCATAGGCGGCAGCCCGGTGTCGCTGCGCAGTCTGGTCGAGGGCGGGCTCAGCGCCGTGGTCGTGATGTTGACGATGCTGTGGCTGTCAGCCAGCATCGAGGCCCGGTTGCTGCGCGCCACGGGCGTGAACCTGAGCCTGCGCAAGTTCGCCGCCAGCGCCAGCCGCGCCGTGCTCTTGCTGGTGGGCTTGCTGGTGGCGATGTCGGCGGCCGGCATTCCGCTGGGCGCGCTCAGCGTGCTGGGCGGCGCGGTGGGCGTGGGCATCGGCTTGGGGCTGCAAAAGCTGGCGGCCAATTACGTGTCGGGCTTTGTGATCCTGGCCGAGCGCTCGTTGCGCATTGGCGATGTGGTCAAGGTCGACAACTTTGAGGGCTGCATCACCGACATCAGTGCCCGCTACACAGTGCTGCGCGCCAACAATGGACGCGAGTCCATCGTGCCCAACGAGATGATGATCACCCAGCGGGTCGAGAACTGTTCGTTCGCCGACCCTCAGGTGGCGTTGACGACGGTGGTGCAAGTGGCCTACGGCACCGATCTGCAAGGCCTGATCCCGCAGTTGGTCGATGCCATGCAAGCGGTGCCGCGCGTGCTCGCGCTGCCGGCGCCGGCGGTGCAGCTGTCGAATTTTGCCGCTGATGGCCTCGAGCTGACCCTGGTGTTCTGGATTTCTGACATGGAGAACGGCCAGGGCAATGTGCGCAGCGATGTCAACCTGGCGGTGCTGCGGACGATCGACCAAGCTGGTGTGGAGATCCCGTTCCCGCAGCGGGTGATGCGCGCCGCGGCCGCTGGCGCTGGCAGA
Source organism: Bordetella parapertussis (assembly GCA_945878355.1). GTDB lineage: Bacteria > Pseudomonadota > Gammaproteobacteria > Burkholderiales > Burkholderiaceae_C > Pseudaquabacterium. Next base: position 5,944 of record CAMCTC010000089.1, read on the forward strand.
TCGGAGACTTGAATTCAGTACTTGCTGATCTGCGTTCATCGTCCGGTCACCCAGCCGGTGTAGGCTGGCGCGGTCCCATAGCTGGCCGCTCTTCTTTTCACTGGCCTAACCGGGCCAGGCTGTCATGAATCTCATAGAACCCGCCGACGATCCCGACGACGAGTTGCACAGTGCAGCAGATCGTGCGGCTGCCGCTTCGCGCAGCACCTGGGTCAGCGTGGGCGTCAACCTGGTGTTGACCGTCACCCAGATCGCGGTCGGGCTGATGGCCAAGTCGCAAGGCCTAGTGGCCGACGGCATCCACTCGCTGTCCGATCTGGTGGCTGATTTCGTCGTGTTGCTGGCCAGCCATCACAGCAAGAAGGGCGCCGACCTCGACCACCCTTATGGCCACCAGCGTTTCGAGACCGCGGCTTCGCTGGTGCTGGGTGCGCTGCTGCTGGCCGTGGGCGTGGGCATGCTGTGGTCGGCGTTTCGCAAGCTCGAGGAGCCCGCACTGGTGCCCCAGGTGCACATCATCGCGCTGTGGGTGGCCGGTGGTGCGCTGATCGCCAAGGAGCTGCTGTTTCGCTACATGCTGGCGGCGGCCAAGCGGGTCAAGTCCAGCATGCTGGTGGCCAACGCCTGGCATGCGCGGTCGGACGCCGCCTCGTCGCTGGTGGTGGGCATCGGCATTGTCGGTAACCTGGCGGGATACCCGATTCTGGACCCGATCGCCGCGCTGATCGTCGGCTTCATGGTCGCCAGGATGGGCTGGTCTTTTGGCTGGGATGCGCTGCACGACCTGATGGACCGTGCAGTCGACGAGGCCGAGGTCGAGGCGATACGCCGAACGCTGATCGAGACACCGGGCGTCAGCAACGTTCACGATGTGCGAACCCGCAAGATGGGCGACATGATCGTCGTCGATGCGCACCTAGAGGTCGATGCCTCGATCAGCGTCGAGGCCGGTCATGACATTGCGGTCGCAGCGCGCCAGCGGGTGCTGCAGCGCCACCGTGTGCTCAACCTGATGACCCATGTCGACCCCTGGCGGCGGCCCGACCTGGACCATCCCGGACTGCGATGAGCTCTCTGGCTTCAGACTCCTCTGGACCTTTGCCTCATGGGCAGGGTGGGCAGGGGGGACTGAGCGAGGCTGAGGCGAGCCTAGGCCTGGCGCGCGAGGGCCCGAACGAGTTGCCGATCTCCCGTCCTCGCGGCCTCTGGCACCTGCTGGTCGAGGTGGTGTCCGAGCCGATGTTTCTGCTGCTGGTGGCCTGCGGCTTGCTCTACCTGGTACTGGGCGACCCGCAAGAAGCGCTGATGCTGCTGGGCTTTGTGCTCGTCGTGATGGCGATCAGCTTTGTGCAGCAGCGGCGCAGCGAGCGCTCGCTGCAGGCCTTGCGCGAACTCGCCAGCCCGCGTGCATTGGTGCTGCGCGGTGGGCAGGCGCGGCGCATCGCCGGTCGCGAACTGGTGCTGGGCGACCTCGTGTTGCTGACCGAGGGCGACCGGGTGCCGGCCGACTTGCAACTGGTCGAGGCCACCAACCTGGCGGCCGATGAGTCGTTGCTGACCGGTGAATCGGTGCCGGTGGCCAAGCGCTGCAGCGCATGGCTCGCGCCAGCGGCGCCGGACGGTGACATGCTGTACTCGGGCACCTTGGTCGTGCGCGGCAGCGGTCGCGGCCTGGTGCTGGCCACCGGTGCACGCAGCGCGCTGGGCCGCATTGGCCAGTCCTTGGCCGGCATCGCGGTTCAGAGCACACCGATCCAGCAGGAGACGCGGCGCATCGTCCAATGGATCGCCGTCGTCGGCCTGGCGCTGGCCGGCGTGCTGGCGCTGGCCTGGTGGTGGCTGGTGGGCGACGGCTTGCGCGGTCTGCTGGCCGGCCTGACGCTGGCGATGGCCATCCTCCCTGAGGAACTGCCGGTGGTGCTGACATTGTTCCTGGGGCTGGGGGCGTGGCGGCTGGCGCGTGAGAAGGTGCTTGCGCGCAGCATCCCGGCAGTCGAACTGCTGGGCGCAACCACTGTGCTGTGCGTGGACAAGACCGGCACACTGACGCTCAACCGCATGGCGCTGCGCCGGCTGTGGTCCGAGCGCGCGCTGCACGACGGCGTGCGACACCGCGACCAAGCCCTGCACGACGAGTTGCACGAGTTGTTGGAATATGCCGTGCTGGCCAGCCACCGCCTGGCTTTTGACCCGATGGAGACGGCGATCGCTGAAGCCGGGCAGCGGCTGCTCGCGGACACCGAACACCTGCACGCCGACTGGACCCTGGTCGAGGACTACCCGCTGTCGGCCGAGATGCTGGCCATGTCCCGGGTCTGGCAATCACCCGAGCACCTGGTCGATCCGCGCCAGCACCTGATCGCTGCCAAGGGCGCGCCCGAGGCGATCGCCGACCTCTGCCATCTCGATGCCGACGCCTGCGCCAGGATCGCACGCCAAGTCGCCGCGATGGCCGGCGAGGGCTTGCGGGTGCTCGGCGTGGCCAGGGCCCGCTTCGAGGGCGATGTGTTGCCCGGCCAGCAACACGATTTCGGCTTCGAGTTTCTGGGCCTGCTCGGTCTGGAAGATCCGGTGCGGCTCGACGTGCCGCAAGCCATCGCTGATTGCCGGGCCGCTGGCATCCGGGTGGTGATGATGACCGGCGACCACCCGGCCACGGCGGTCTCGGTGGCCCGGCAGGCCGGTCTGGAGGTCGACCGCCCGGTCATCACCGGTGCCGAGCTCAGCCGACTCAGCGACGAGGACTTGCGTGTTCGGCTGGCCGATACCCACATCTTTTGCCGCGTCCCGCCCGAGCACAAGCTTCGCCTGGTGCAGGCCTTGCGCGCCCAGGGCGAGGTGGTGGCGATGACGGGTGACGGCGTCAACGACGCGCCGGCGCTCAAGGCCGCCGACATCGGCGTGGCGATGGGCGCTCGCGGCAGCGATGTTGCGCGCGAGGCTGCTGCGTTGGTGCTGCTCAACGACGATTTCGGCTCGCTCGTCACGGCGGTACGCTACGGGCGGCGAGTGTTTGCCAACCTGCGCAAGGCCATCGTCTTCGTGGTGGCGGTGCATGTGCCCATCGTCGGGCTGTCGATCCTGCCGGTGCTGCTGGGCTGGCCCATGCTGTTGATGCCGGTGCACATCCTGTTTCTGCAACTGATCATCGATCCGGCCTGCTCGGTGGTGTTCGAGGCCGAGCCGCTGGAGCCCGACGCGATGACGCTGCCGCCGCGCCGGTCGGACCAGCGCTTGTTCGACAAGGCGGTGATGGCGCGCGGTTTGTGGCAAGGCGCCGGCCTGCTGGCGCTGCTGTTGGCGGTTTTCGCTGGTGCGCGTGCGCTGGAGGGTTCGGACGATGTCGCTCGCGCGCTGACCTTCACCGTGCTGGTGCTGGCCAACCTGGGTCTGATCCATGCCAACCGGTCCTGGGGCCGCACGGTCTGGTTCGGACGCAAGGCGTCGAACCGGCAATTCGGCTGGATTGCCGTCGCCACCTTGGCGGTGCTGGCGCTGGTGCTGGGTGTGCCGGCTGTCAGCCGGCTGTTCGCCTTCCAGCAGCCGCCGCCGATGCTGCTGGCCGCGGCGGCCGCGGCAGCGCTGCTGAGCTTGCTATGGCTTGAGGGTGTCAAGCGGCTGCAGGGCAGGTAGCCCAGCGGCCGGGTTCAAGTCATGTGCTTTGACATCGCCACTGGCGAGGCGGCTGGCTCGCCGGGATGGCGGTTCAGACTCATCGGCATCGCCACGAAGGCCGTCAGGATGACGGGGATCAGCGTGAAACCGACGACCCCGATCAAGCGGGCGAGGAAGTGATGAAGGTCGTTGTTCACGGGTGTCCTGAGTCAGCGTGTTCGATGACCCACAGCATCAGGCCGGCAGCCTAAGGATTCCTGATCCTCGGGGCCGCCGCCTCGTCAAACGACCGTGACGGGAATCTTGCCGATCCTAGCCTGCCAAGTCTTGGGGCCCGTGTCGTGGACGCTGGTGCCCAGGCTGTCAACAGCCACAGTCACCGGCATGTCTTTGACGTCGAACTCGTAGATCGCTTCCATCCCGAGGTCGGCAAATCCGACCACCTTCGCGCCCTTGATCGCTTTGGCCACCAGGTAGGCGGCGCCGCCCACGGCCATCAGGTAAGCGCTTTTGTGCTTCTTGATCGCCGCGATCGCGGTCGGTCCACGCTCGGCCTTGCCGACCATCGAGATCAGGCCGGTCTGGGCCAACATCATCTCGGTGAACTTGTCCATCCGGGTGGCGGTGGTCGGACCGGCAGGCCCCACCACCTCGTCGCGCACCGGGTCAACCGGGCCAACGTAGTAAATCACCCGGTTGGTGAAGTCCACCGGCAGTTTCTCGCCGCGCGCTAGCATGTCCTGGATTCGCTTGTGCGCGGCGTCGCGGCCGGTCAGCATCTTGCCGTTGAGCAGCAGCGTGTCGCCGGGTTGCCAGCTTGCGACCTCGGCCGGGGTCAGGGTGTTGAGGTCGACCCGCTTGCTCTTGTTGTAGTCGGGCGCCCAGGCCACGTCGGGCCACAAATCCAGGCTGGGCGGATCCAGATAGGCCGGGCCGGATCCGTCGAGCACGAAATGGGCATGGCGGGTGGCCGCGCAGTTGGGGATCATCGCCACCGGAAAGCTCGCTGCGTGCGTCGGGTAGGTCTTGATCTTGACGTCTAGCACCGTGGTCAGCCCGCCCAGGCCTTGTGCGCCTATGCCCAGCGCGTTGACCTTCTCGTAGAGCTCGATGCGCAGTTCCTCGAGCTTGTTCTGCGGGCCGCGTGCCATCAGGTCGAACATGTCGATGTCCTCCATCAACACCTCCTTGGCCATCAGCACCGCTTTCTCGGCCGTGCCCCCCACGCCCAGACCCAGCATGCCAGGCGGGCACCAACCCGCGCCCATCGTCGGCACGGTCTTGAGCACCCAGTCGACCAGGCTGTCGTTGGGGTTGAGCATCGCCAGCTTGGACTTGTTCTCGCTGCCACCACCCTTGGCGGCGACGATCACGTCGACCCGGCCGCCTGGCACCAACTCCATGTGGATCACCGCGGGGGTGTTGTCCTTGGTATTCTTGCGATCGAAGATCGGGTCCGCCAGGATCGACGCGCGCAGCACGTTGTCGGGGTTGAGGTATCCCTGGCGTACACCGGCGTTGACCGCGTCGGCGATCGAGCCGCTGAAGCCTTCCCAGCGCACGTCCATGCCGATCTTGAGGAAGACGTTGACGATGCCGGTGTCCTGGCAGATCGGTCGCCGGCCTTCGGCGCACAGCTTCGAATTGGTCAGGATCTGGGCGATCGCGTCCTTGGCTGCCGGCCCCTGCTCGCGCTCGTAAGCCCGCGCCAGGTGGGCAATGAAATCTGCCGGGTGGTAGTAGCTGATGTACTGCAGCGCGGCCGCAACGCTGTCGATCAGGTCGGCCTGGCGGATGGTGGTGGTCATGGATGAGGTCCGGGTCGATGCGCTCAGGGCGCTGGCTGGCGCCGCGATGGCGAAGAACTGAGTTCCCCGGCAGCGGCCGTGGGATACCAGCGGCCGATCTTACCGAAGCAGGCCGATCTCGCTCTCGGCGCGCGAGACTGACGTTCGAGCGGCCACGGGTGTGCCGGTTGATGTGTCAGTGTTCGCCTGCGGGGTGCATGATCCGGTCAGCCATGGCGATGGCCAGCGCCGAGAACAGAAAGGCGATGTGGATGATGGTCTGCCACATCAGCACCTTGTCGGTGTAGTTGGCAGCGTTGATGAAGGACTTGAGCAAGTGGATCGAGCTGATGCCGATGATGGCCGTGGCGAGCTTGACCTTCAGCACCGAGGCGTTGACCTGGTCCAGCCACTCGGGTTGGTCGGGGTGACCTTGCAGCCGCAGCCTAGAGACAAAGGTTTCATAGCCGCCGATGATCACCATGATCAGCAGGTTGCTGATCATCACGACGTCGATCAGCGCGAGCACCACCAGCATGATGATGGTCTCGTTGAGTGCGACGATCGGCTCGTAGCCGATGATGGACTTGCCGTCAGCCCCGCCCAAGATCGCGGTGGCCTGGTAGCCGCTGCTCTTGACGAGCGTGGCCAATGCCGCCTGGTCGCCGAAAGCGGCTTCGATCAGGTGGACGAGTTCGACCCAGAACTGGCCCACATACACCGCTTGGGCCAGGATCAACCCCAGGTAGAGCGGCAATTGCAGCCAGCGGCTGGCAAAGATCAATCTTGGCAACGGCGACAGTCGGAGGGTTGGAGTCTTTGGGGTCTGTGCCATGGGCCTTGTCTGCCTTTGTAGATAGAGTCGATTCTAGGCAGCGACTGTGTCAGGCTTCCTGGCGCAGATGGCGTGACGCAAGGTTTGGCGCGATCGTTTCGTGCCAAGTAAGCACGTCGTAAGAGCCCCTGCATAAGGTTCGGGGTTATCGTCAATGTTTCCAAGTCCCAGGAGTCAAGCATGAGCTCAGATGGTCCTACCGAGTTGAAAATCTACCAACCTTCAGCCGCTTCGGTGGCGGGGGCTTATGTTCAGGGCATGGCGGCCTACGAGGCGCTGGTCCAGGAAGCCAATGACGACTACCCCGGTTTCTGGGCCCGTCAGGCACGCGAGCTGATTTCCTGGAAGACGCCGTTCACCCAAGTGCTCGACGAGAGCAATGCGCCGTTCTTCAAGTGGTTCGCGGACGGCACGCTCAACGCGTCCTACAACTGCCTGGACCGCAACATCGAGCGCGGCCTCGGCGACAAGACCGCGATCATCTTCGAGGCCGATGGCGGCGAGGTCTCGCGCACCAGCTACCGCGACCTGCTCGAGCGCACTTGCCAGATTGCCAACGGCATGAAGAGCCTGGGCATCGTCAAAGGCGACCGGGTCATCATCTACATCTCGATGTCGGTTGACGGCGTGGCCGCGATGCAGGCCTGTGCCCGCATCGGCGCGACCCACTCCGTGGTGTTCGGCGGTTTCTCGGCGCAAAGCTTGCGCGACCGCATCGAGGACACCGGCGCCAAGTTGGTGATCACCGCCGACCACCAGGTGCGCGGTGGCAAGCAACTCCCGCTCAAGAGCATCGTCGACGAGGCGCTGGCACTCGGTGGCTGCCAATCGGTGACCAAGGTGCTGGTGGTCAAGCGCTCGGGCGCCGAGATTGCGATGACCGCTGGCCGCGACCTGTGGATGGCCGATCTGGCCGATGACCAGCCCGTCAGCTGCGAGCCCGAGTGGGTGGGCGCCGAGCACCCTTTGTTCCTGCTCTACACCTCGGGGTCGACTGGCAAGCCCAAGGGTGTCCAGCATTCGACCGGCGGCTATTTGCTGCACGCGGCGCTGACGACCAAACTGACCTTCGACCTGAAGCCCGACGACGTTTTCTGGTGCACCGCCGACATCGGCTGGGTCACGGGTCACACCTACATCGCTTATGGCCCGCTGGCGCTGGGTGGCACCGAGGTGGTGTTCGAGGGCGTGCCCACTTTCCCCGACGCCGGCCGCTTCTGGAAGATGATCCAGGACCACAAGGTTTCGATCTTCTACACAGCGCCCACCGCGATCCGTTCGCTGATCAAGGCGGCCGAAGCCAATGCCGCAGTGCACCCGAAGAGCTACAACTTGTCATCGCTGCGCATCCTGGGGTCGGTCGGTGAGCCGATCAACCCTGCAGCCTGGGAGTGGTACCACCAGCATGTGGGCGGCGGGCGCTGCCCCATCGTCGACACCTTCTGGCAGACAGAGACCGGCGGCCACATGATCACGCCACTGCCTGGCGCCACGCCGATGGTGCCGGGCTCTTGCACGCTGCCCTTCCCCGGCATCATCGCCGCGGTGGTCGATGAGACCGGCAAGGATGTGCCTTGGGGCCAGGGCGGCATCCTGGTCGTCAAGAAGCCCTGGCCCAGCATGATCCGCAACATCTGGGGCGACCCGGAGCGCTTCAAGAAAAGCTACTACCCCGACGATTTCCAGGGCAAGTACTACCTGGCGGGCGACGGCGCGATCCGCGACGCCAAGACCGGCTACTTCACGATCACTGGACGCATCGACGATGTGCTCAACGTCTCGGGTCACCGCATGGGCACGATGGAGATCGAGTCCGCGTTGGTCAGCTGTACCGAACTGGTGGCCGAAGCCGCGGTGGTGGGCCGGCCTGACGACACCACGGGTGAGGCGATCTGCGCCTTTGTGGTGCTCAAGCGCTCGCGCCCGGTCGGCGACGAAGCCAAGGCGATCGCCAAGCGCTTGCGCGACTGGGTTGGCAAGGAGATCGGTCCGATCGCCAAGCCCCGCGACATCCGTTTCGGCGACAACCTGCCCAAGACCCGCAGCGGCAAGATCATGCGCCGTCTGCTGCGCTCGGTGGCCAAGGGCGAGGTCATCACCCAAGACACCAGCACCTTGGAGAACCCGGCAATCCTGGATCAGTTGGGCGAAAATTATTGAGCCCTGCTGATCCAGGCGGCGCGCCAGCGCCGAGGGCGCCGGAAGGCGACCAGCCGGGCTCCGGCGAAGCCAGAACCCGGCGACCTCAGGATCAGTTGGGCGAGAACTACTGAACCATGCGGCGCGAAGCTCGCCTCACCCAGCAAAAAGGCCCCGCAGTGCGGGGCCTTTTTTCGTGCAAATCGTTCAGATCACTTCAGCGACAGCACCCAGTTGGCGAGCTGCTTGGCTTCTTCCGGGTTGACCTGCGGGTTCGCGGGCATTGGAATCTGGCCCCAGGCGCCTGCGCCGCCTTTCTGGATCTTCTCGGCTAGCTTGGCGCCAGCATCTTTCTGATCCTTGTACTTGGCGGCGACCTCCTTGTAAGCGGGGCCCACCAGTTTCTTGTCTACAGCGTGGCAGGCCATGCAATTCTTCTTCGTTGCCAGGTCCTTCATCTTGGCCATCTTCTCGGCTTTTTCTTTCTCGGCCGGCTCCTTCGCCGCCGGGTCGGCTGCAAAGACCGGCATGGCCACTGCGGCGGCCAGAATGGCGATCAGGGCGATTTTCTTCATGTTGAGCTTTCGAGCGGAGGTTGGCTTCAATGGTGGAAATTGGACGACAGCTTGTTCAACGGATCGCAGCCTTGACGGTTGACGCGACGCGGTCATTCAGTGCCGCCGCCACTGCGTGCCGATGCACGGCACGTTCCCGGTGCCGGCCAATGCCTCGGCAGGCCGCCGGGGCATTGGCGCTTCAAGCCGGTTGTCGATGCGGTGCAGCGATCTTCAGTCGAACTTGTCGAGCACTGCGCCAAAGCTGGCGCTGGCCGCGTTGTGGGCGAACTTGGCCAGCACGCCACGGGTGTAGCGCGGTGCGGGTTGGACCCACAGCGTGCGGCGGCGCGCCAGTTCGGCGTCGTCCACATTGAGCTGCAGCAGCAAGCGGTGCGCGTCGATCGTGATCGAGTCGCCCTCTTGCACCAGCGCGATGTTGCCGCCGGCATAGGCTTCTGGCGCGACATGGCCGACCACCATGCCCCAGGTGCCGCCTGAGAAGCGCCCGTCGGTGACCAGGCCCACGCTCTCGCCCAGGCCCTGGCCGATCAGTGCGCCGGTGGGTGCGAGCATCTCGGGCATGCCTGGCCCGCCCTTGGGGCCGAGGTAGCGCAACACCATCACATCGCCGGCGACGATTTGCTTGGCCATGATCGCGGCCAGCGCCGTTTGCTCGTCCTCGAACACCCGCGCCGGGCCTGTCATCACCGGGCTCTTCAGGCCGGTGATCTTGGCCACGCAACCCTCGGGTGACAGGTTGCCGCGCAGGATCGCCAGGTGACCTTGCTCGTACATCGGCTTGTCTATCGTGCGGATCACATGCTGGTCGGCGCGCGGCGCATCGGGCACGTCGGCCAGGTTCTCGGCCACCGTCTTGCCGGTGATGGTGATGCAGTCACCGTGCAGCAGGCCGGCCTTGAGCAGAATCTTCATCACTTGCGGGATGCCACCGGCATGGTGCAGGTCGATCGCCAGGTACTGTCCGCTGGGCTTCAAGTCGCACAGCACCGGCACTTTGCGACGGATGCGTTCGAAGTCGTCGATCGTCCATTCGACTTCGGCCGCGTGAGCGATGGCCAGGAAGTGCAGGACGGCGTTGGTCGAGCCGCCGGTGGCCATGATCACCGCCACGGCGTTCTCGATCGCCTTCTTGGTGACGATGTCGCGCGGCTTCAGGTCGGCCTTGACAGCCTCGACCAGCACCTTGGCGGCGTGGCGGGTAGTCTCGACGATCTCGTCCTCGACATTGGCCTGGGTGCTGGCGTAGGGCAGGCTCATGCCCAGCGCCTCGAAGGACGAACTCATGGTGTTGGCGGTGTACATACCGCCGCAGCTGCCGGGTCCAGGGATCGCGCGACGCTCGATCTGGCAGAAGTCTTCTTCCGACATGTTGCCGGCCGAGAACTGGCCGACCGCCTCGAACACACTGACGATGTTCAGGTCCTGGCCTTTGTATTTGCCCGGCAGGATGGTGCCGCCGTAGACATAGATCGCCGGCACGTTGGCACGCAGCATGCCCATCATGCCGCCGGGCATGTTCTTGTCGCAGCCGCCGATCACCAGCACGCCGTCCATCCACTGGCCGCCGACGCAGGTCTCGACGCAGTCGCTGATCACCTCGCGCGAGACCAGGCTGTACTTCATGCCCTCGGTGCCCATCGCCATGCCGTCCGAGATCGTCGGCGTACCGAAGATCTGCGGGTTTGCGCCGGCGGCCTTCAGGCCTTCGACTGCGGCGTCGGCAAGCTTTTGCAGGCCCGAATTGCAGGGCGTGATCGTCGAGTGACCGTTGGCCACGCCGATCATCGGCTTGACGAAGTCGCCTTCGGTATAGCCCATGGCGTAGTACATCGATCGGTTGGGCGCGCGGGCCACGCCTTCGGTGATGTTCTTGGAGCGGCGGTTGATGCTCATGGGTGGTCTCGTGGGTTTCTTGGGAGGAGGGCCGTCAGACGAGCCCGGCGCAGTCATCGCTGAGTGCCGGGCTTGGAACCTGATTATTACTGTGGGCGGCGCAGCTTCTGTCGTGTAGGCGGCATGCCGGGCCGGCCGCGAGCGTCAGGCGTCCAGCAGCGACAATCCGCGGTCGGCGGCAGCGCATGGCCGCCCCATCCAACGGAGTCTCCACGATGCTCGTGCATCCCCAGTTCAACCCGGTGGCCTTGGCGCTGGGTCCGGTGCAGATCCACTGGTACGGCTTGACCTACTTGGTGGCATTTGCGCTGTTCATGGCGCTGGCCAACGCGCGCGCCCGCCAGCCCGCTTTCGCCCATGCCGGCTGGACCCGGCGCGAGGTCGAGGACTTGCTCTTCTGGGGTGTGCTGGGCGTGGTGCTGGGCGGACGGCTGGGCTATGCGTTGTTCTACAAGCCGGGCTATTACGGAGGCAACCCGCTCGAGATCCTGGCGGTGTGGAAAGGCGGGATGTCGTTTCACGGCGGCATGCTGGGCGTGATCGTCGCGATGGCTGCCTATGCCCGCAGCCGTGGCCGCAGCTGGCTCGAGGTGACCGACCTGATCGCCCCTTGTGTTCCCACCGGACTCGCCTCGGGGCGCATCGGCAACTTCATCAATGGCGAACTGTGGGGCCGTGCCGCCGACCCAACGCTGCCTTGGGCGATGGTGTTTCCGCAGTCGGGTAGCAATCTTCCGCGCCACCCGTCGCAGCTTTACCAATTTGCGCTCGAGGGCATGCTGCTGTTTGCGCTGCTGTGGATCTACGCCCGGCGGCCGCGCGCCACCGGACAGGTGTCGGGTGCCTTTTTGTTTGGCTACGGGGTGTTCCGCTTCGTGGCCGAGTATTTCCGCGAGCCCGACAGCTTTCTGGGCCCGCTGGCGCTGGGCCTGAGCATGGGCCAATGGCTTTGCTTGCCGATGATCGCCGCTGGCGCCGCGCTGTGGTGGTGGGCTGGCCGACAGAACATGGGCATGCCGGCGCGCTCTACGCTTTAGGATCAGCAACATGCGACAGATTTTTCTCGACACTGAAACCACCGGCCTGAACCCCGAGAGCGGTGACCGCATCGTCGAGATCGGTTGCATCGAGATGGTCAACCGACGGCTCACCGGCCAGAGTCGTCATGTCTACCTCAACCCCGAGCGCAAGGGCAGCGAGGAAGCGACCAAGATCCACGGCCTGACCGACGCTTTTCTCGCTGACAAGCCCAAGTTCATCGAGGTCGCCGAGGACCTGCTCGAGTTTTTGGCCGGCGCCGAGGTCATCATCCACAACGCCGCGTTCGACGTCGGGTTCCTGAACGCCGAATTGAAGCGCCTGCGCCGTCAACCCTTCCACACCGTGGCGGCCAAGGTCACCGACACCTTGGCGATGGCGCGCGAGATGTTCCCCGGCAAGGCCAACTCGCTGGACGCGTTGTGCCGCCGCCTCGAAGTCGACAACACCCACCGCACCCTGCATGGCGCGTTGCTGGACGCCGGCCTGTTGGCCGAGGTCTATATCCGGCTCACGCGCGGTCAGGATTCGCTGGTGATCCAGCACCACGACCAAGCCTCTGACACACCGCAGGAGTTGCAGGCCCGCGACCTGACCCAATACCTGTTGCAAGTGATCGATGCAAACGCCGATGAACTGGCTGCGCACGAGGTGATCCTGAAAGAGTTGGACAAGTCCAGCAGCGGCAAGACGGTTTGGCGCGCGACGGAGGCCCCCGGCGCTGTGGCATAATTGAGAGCTTGCCGGGCGTCGAAGCGTGTCGCTTGGCGCCCCGGAATACCGGGCGGTTAGCTCAGCGGTAGAGCACTGCCTTCACACGGCAGGGGTCGCAGGTTCAAAACCTGCACCGCCCACCAAGAATCACCATATAAATCAAAGACTTACGGCTCCTTCGGGGGCCGTCTTTGTTTGTGGTATGAAAATAGTATGAAAAAGGATGGTGTGAGAACCCGCTTCGGTTGACACGACGGCGGGGCGCCAGCAACGGCGTGGGTTGCCGCGTGCTTGGGTG
>CAMCTC010000090.1 GCA_945878355.1 Bordetella parapertussis
CTTTGGTTTGAGTTTAAGATGCATGTGATAAGCATGTTATATTGAGCATCGCCACAAAGCAATACGTTAAATACATCTTTTGGACAACGATGCGGCTTTCCGACTACACCGACTACACGCTGCGCGTGCTGATGTACTGCGCAACCCACGCCGACCGACTGGTGACGATCGCCGAGATCGCGGATGTTCACCGCGTGTCCAAGAACCATTTGATGAAGATCGTCAACGATCTGGCGCGCCAGGGCATGCTCGAAACCACCCGCGGTCGTGGCGGCGGCCTGCGCTTGCTGCAAGCGCCATCGGCGATCCGGGTCGGCGAGGTGCTGCGCAAGGCCGAGACCGATTTCAGGCTGGTCGAGTGCTTTGATGCGGCCACCGATCACTGCACGCTGACGCCGTCTTGCCGCCTGAAGGGCTTGCTCGGCGATGCGCTCAAGGCCTACTTCAGCGTGCTCGACCCTGTGACCCTCGCCGATATTTCGAGCCCGGCACGGGCGCCGGGTCTCAGCCCGATCAGCGGTCCGGTGACGCGGCGCAAGTCAACGAAAAACCCCGCGAACTTGCCACCGAATTGAGCGCCCCAAGGCCGGCCGAAGCCGGCCGCCCCCCGTGGGGATCAAGCAAAGTGGCAAAGCCACATTTGCTTGAGAGCGCCCCGAGGCCGGCCGACGCCGGCCGCCCCCCGTGGGGATCAAGCAAAGTGGCAAAGTCACAGTTGCTTGTGAGCATCCCAGGCCCCGGTCGGCGCCCGGCGGTCGCGGAGAAACGACCGAACTTGGGTCATTCCACAATGCGGAACGTTTTGTTTCTCATGAGACGATCAGTCGAGCAGTGCTAAGTTCGCGCGCAGTCGGATGTCGGCCGAAGAACTGCCGATCTTCAGCTCGAAATCTCCGGCTTCGGCCTGCCACAGCGAATTCGGGTCGCGCGGTCCCGGCAATCCTGCTCGCTACACTGGGCGCATGAGTTCCACCGCCCTCGAATCCCTGCTGCAACGCGCCGATCAACTGATGCAGAGACTGGAGCAATTCCTGCCCCAGGCTCTGGCGTCGCCCGATTGGGGTGCGTCGATCGCGTTCCGCTACCGCAAGCGCGGCAATGCCGGCTGGCTGCAACCGGTGCGCCAGGTCGCCCCGATCGCGCTGGCCGACCTGAAGGAGGTCGATGGCCAGAAAGACCGCTTGCTGCGCAACACCGCGCAGTTCGTAGCCGGCCTGCCGGCCAACAACGTCTTGCTGACCGGCGCCCGCGGCACCGGTAAAAGCTCGCTGATCAAAGCCTGCCTGAACGAGTTCGCGCCGCGCGGCCTGCGCCTGATCGAGGTCGACAAGACCGACCTGGTCGACCTGCCCGATCTGGTCGACTTGGTGGCCGAACGGCCTGAACGATTCATCGTGTTCTGTGACGACCTGAGCTTTGACGAGGGCGAGCCCGGCTACAAAGCGCTCAAGAGCATCCTCGACGGCAGCATCTCGGCGGCCAGCGACAACGTGCTGATCTACGCCACCAGCAACCGCCGCCACCTGTTGCCCGAGTACATGAAGGACAACCTCAGCTACACCCATACCGAGGACGGTGAGGTCCATCCGGGCGAGGTGATCGAGGAGAAGATCTCGCTGTCCGAGCGCTTCGGCCTGTGGATCAGCTTCTATCCGTTCAGCCAGCCCGAGTACCTGGCGATCAGCGCGCAGTGGCTGCGACATTTCGGCGTCACCGAGACCGCGATCGCCAGCGCGCGCCAGCCTTCGCTGGTGTGGGCGCTCGAGCGCGGTTCTCGCTCGGGGCGGGTCGCATACCAGTTCGCGCGAGACTGGGCCGGGCGCGACCATGGCAGCGATGCGACGCCTGCCGTGGTGGCTGAATACACGGCGCCGGACGGCTTGGACCGTGTCTGAGCCGGCCCAGGTCGTGGCGGTCACATCGGCCGACGGCCTGTTCCGACCGGGTCGCGAGGCGGTCGACGTGGCGGTAGGGGTGTTGATCGAGCGCGATGCGCAGGGCCGCGAAGGCCGTTTCCTGCTGACCAGTCGGCCCGCCGGCAAGGTCTACGCCGGGCACTGGGAATTCCCGGGCGGCAAGTTCGAGCCCGGCGAGACGCTGGAGCAGGCCTTGGCGCGCGAGTTGCACGAGGAGCTGGGTATCACGATCGGTGCGGTGCAGCCCTGGCAGCAGGAGGTTTTCGATTACCCGCATGCCTTGGTCCGGCTGCACTTCTGCAAGGTCTTCGACTGGCAAGGCGAGTTCGAGATGCGCGAGCAGCAGCAGATGGCCTGGAGCGACTTGCCGGTGACAGTGGCGCCGGTGCTGCCGGGCACGATTCCCGTGCTGACCTGGTTTGCCGCCGAGCGAGGCCATGCCGGGCCGCTGGTAGCGCAGCCCGACTGACTACACTCTCTGCCCATGACCTGGCTAGACAGCATTCAGTGGGACCGCGACGGCCTGGTGCCGGTGATCGCGCAAGAGGCCGGTAGCGGTGACGTGCTGATGTTCGCGTTCATGAACCGCGAGTCGCTGGCGCTGACGGTCGAGCGCGGCCAGGCCGTGTACTGGAGCCGCTCACGCCAGCGCTTGTGGCACAAGGGCGAAGAGAGCGGCCACTTCCAGCAGGTGCACGAGATCCGGGTCGACTGCGATGCCGACGTGCTGCTGATCAAGGTCAGCCAGCTCGGGCACGACGCGGCGTCACCCGGGATTGCCTGCCACACCGGCCGGCACAGCTGTTTTTTCCGCAAGCTCGACGGCACGCAGTGGCAGGCGGTTGATTCGGTGCTGCAAGACCCCGAACGAATCTACAGGAAATGATCGAAACCACCTCGCAGGACCTGCTGGCCCGGCTCGCTGACATCATCGAGTCGCGCAAGCCTGCCCATGGCGGTGACCCTGACAAGAGCTACATCGCCCGTTTGTTCAGCAAGGGCACTGACGCGATCCTGAAGAAGATCGGCGAGGAAGCCACCGAGACCGTGATGGCGGCCAAGGACGGTGTGGCGGAGAAGATCGTCTACGAGGTCGCCGACCTGTGGTTTCACTCGATGATCGCATTGGCGCACTTCGACCTGCGACCGGCCGACGTGCTGGCCGAACTGGCAAGGCGCGAGGGCTTGTCCGGCCTGGAAGAGTTTGCGCTGCGCAAGGCGGTCAAGCGCGACCAGGACGGCGCTTGACGACCGAACGGGTCTGAACCTTCAACCACTTCTCAACGACTTTCAGTCCGACTTCCCATGCACACCGATCCGAACTGCCTCTTCTGCAAGATCGTCGCGGGTCAGATCCCGTCGCGCAAGGTCTACGAGGACGACGAGGTGCTCGCCTTCCACGACATCGCCCCCTGGGCGCCGGTACACATCCTGATCATCCCCAAGCTGCACATCACCAGCATGGTCGATGTGACGCCCGAGCACCAGGCGCTGCTGGGCAAGATGATGGCGATCAGCCCGAAGCTGATGCGCGATCTCGGCGTTACTGACGGCTTTCGCCACGTCGTGAACACCGGGCGCGATGGCCGGCAGGAAGTGATGCATGTGCACCTGCACGTGATGGGTGGGCCTAGACCCTGGATCCATGGCTGAGCTGGTGCTGCCCTTGGATTGAAGGCCAAGCCCTGGTTTGCTGAAATGGCCGAGGGCTGACCTAGAATGATTGCTCTCTTCTCTCAAGCTTTCAGGAGTTCGTCATGGGTTCATTCAGCATCTGGCACTGGCTGATCGTGCTGGTCGTGGTGGTGCTGATCTTCGGCACCAAGAAGCTCAAGAACGTGGGCGCCGACCTGGGTTCGGCGGTCAAGGGCTTCAAGGACGGCGTCAAGGACGGCACCAGCTCGGCTGACGCGGCGGCGGCGGCGGCGCCGGCCCAGCAGGTCACGGCGCAAAAAGTGGTGGATGCCAACACGGTGGATGTCGAAGCCAAGACCAAGCTGTGAGCCGCGCCCCTGGCAGGCATTGGCCCGGTGCCGGCAGGCTTGAACTGGGCCGCGCATGATTGATTTCGGTTTTGACAAGATCGCGCTGATCGGCGCCGTGGCGCTGATCGTCATCGGCCCCGAGAAACTACCGCGCGTGGCGCGCACCGTGGGCGCGCTGATGGGCAAAGCGCGGCGCTATGTGGCCGACGTCAAAGCCGAGGTGAATCGGTCTATCGAGCTCGAAGAACTGCAGAAGATGAAGTCGCAGTTCGAGACGGCAGTTCAGGATGTCGAGCAGACGGTCAACCGCGAGGTCAATGACGCCCAGCAGGCGCTTGACCAGCAGGTCAACGACATCAGCTCTGGGCTGAGCAGCACCCCGGCTTTCGCCGGTTACGAACCACCGCCACCCGAGTACAAGCGGCCCAACAAGCGCTGGCGCCTCAAGCGCAGCGCGCTGCCGCGCTGGTACAAGCAGCGCGCAGGCTTGCGCGGCCATGCCCAGTCGGGCGCGGCGCGCGTGGCGCGTTTCCGGCCCGCCGGACTGAACAAGAGCTGAGCGAACGATGGCTGAAACCAAAGACGAGCTCGAAGGCACCGAGCAGCCCTTCGTCTCGCACCTGATCGAGTTGCGCGACCGGCTGGTGCGGGCTTTGATCGCCGTGGGCCTGGTGTTTGGTGTGCTGTGCCTGTGGCCAGGCCCGGCGGGTTTGTATGACATCATGGCTGCGCCGCTGATTGCGCACCTGCCCAAAGGCACGACGTTGATCGCGACCAACGTGATCTCGCCTTTCATCGTGCCACTCAAGATCACGCTGATGTCAGCGTTTCTGGTCGCGCTGCCGGTGGTCCTGTACCAGGTCTGGGCCTTTGTCGCGCCGGGTCTTTACAGCCATGAAAAGAAGCTGGTGCTGCCCTTGGTGGTCTCGAGCACGCTGCTGTTCATCGCGGGAGTGGCTTTCTGCTACTACTTCGTGTTCGGCCAAGTGTTCGCCTTCATCCAGGGCTTCGCGCCCAAGAGCATCACGGCCGCGCCTGACATCGAGGCCTATCTGAGTTTTGTGCTGACGATGTTCGTCGCTTTCGGCGCCACCTTCGAGGTGCCGGTGGCGGTGGTGGTGCTCGCTCGCATGGGCTTGGTCACGGTGGTCAAGCTCAAAGAGTGGCGCGGCTACTTCGTCGTCGTCGCTTTCATCATCGCGGCGGTGATCACACCGCCCGATGTGGTGTCCCAGCTCTCGCTGGCGATCCCGATGTGCCTGCTCTATGAGGTCGGCATCTGGGCGGCGCAGATCTTCATCAAGCACACCCAGGCGCCTGACGCCGAGGCCAAGACCACCGAGCCTTGATGCCCGGCACGGCGGGTGGCACGGCAGGTCACTGGCGGCGCGCTGCAGGCGGCTTGCGCTGAATGATGTCGACCGTCAGCTCCAGCGCCTTGGCGCCACGCTGAACAACCAGCTTCGCCGGCTTGCCGGGCGGCAGCGCGGCGACGCTGTCTAGAAGCTGTGCCACGCTGGTGACGGGCTGGCCTGCCACCTTGATCACCACATCGCCGGGCTTGATCCCGCCCTTGCTGGCCGGACCGTCCTGCAGCACACCGGCGATCAGCACGCCTTGCTTGACCGCGAGTTTGAAGTTCTCGATGAATTCGGCGGTCAGCTCGCGCGGCTCGACCCCGATCCAGCCGCGCCGCACCACACCGTCGCGCAGCAAACCCTCCATCACGCGCTGGGCGACGTCGACCGGCACTGCGAAACCGATGCCGTTGCTGCCGCCGGTGCGCGAGTAGATCGCGGTGTTGATGCCGACCAGGTGGCCCTGGGCGTTGACCAACGCGCCGCCCGAGTTGCCGGGGTTGATCGCGGCATCGGTCTGGATGAAGCTCTCGAAGGTCGACAGCCCCAGCCCGTTGCGGCCCAGCGCGCTGACGATGCCTGCGGTCACAGTCTGGCCGACGTTGAAGGGGTTGCCAATCGCCAGCAGCGCGTCGCCAACCCGCAGGTCTTGCGATCGGCCGAGCGTGATCGCCGGCAACCGGTCCAGCGCGATGCGCAGCACCGCCAAGTCGGTCTCGGGGTCGGTGCCGACCACCTCGGCGGGCACTTCGCGGCCGTCTGACAGGCGAACGCTGATCTCCCCGGCCTGCTCGACCACATGGTTGTTGGTCAGCAGGATGCCTTCGGGCGACACGATCACGCCCGAGCCAATGCCCATCTGCTCACCGTCGCCGAAAGCCGGGTCGTCAGCATGCGGGTTGCGCACGCGCGAATTGCTGGTGCTCACGCTGACCACCGCCGGCGCGGCCAGGCTGGCGGCGTCGGCCCAGCCTGTTGAACGCGCGCCCGACGCTGCAGGCGCTGCAGTGCGCAAGGACACGACTTGCGACAGCATCGGCCCTAGCGGCTGGCCGTCGCGCGTCAGCCATTGCGGCTTGAGCGTGGCGACCACGAACAGACAGGCCAGCGCAACAGTCGCTGCCTGGGAGAAAATCAGCCAGAGTCTTCGCATCGAGGGCGTCGTGAATGAACAGAAAGGTGGGCAAGATGGCCCTGCGCGGGGAGGTCGAATCGCACCTGGCGGCGCTGCTGACGGTGGACCGATTCAAGGATTATGGGCCGAACGGTCTGCAGGTTGAAGGCAGGCCCGAGGTGCTGCGGCTGGTGTCGGGTGTGACCGCAAGCCTCGCGTTGATCGAGGCTGCGGTGGCCGACGGCGCCGATGCGCTGCTGGTGCACCACGGCCTGTTCTGGCGCGGCCAGGACGGACGCATCACCGGCTGGCTGCGCCAGCGTTTGGCGCTGCTGTTGGCCCACGGCATCAACCTGTATGCCTACCACCTGCCGTTGGACGCCCATGCCGAACTCGGCAACAACGCCCAGCTCGGCCTGCGGCTCGGGCTGCTGGCCGATGGCCGTTTCGGCGAGCAGGATCTGGGCTTCATCGGTGCCGCGGCGGGTCTTGTCGACGCGCAGGCCTTGGCGGCCCGCGTGGGCATGGCGCTGGGCCGAGCCCCGCTGCTGTTGCCTGGCGACGGCCGGGCGCTGCGTCGCCTGGCCTGGTGCACCGGGGGTGCCCAGGGCTATTTCGAGGCGGCGATCGCGGCCGGCGCCGATGCCTTCATCACCGGCGAGGTGTCCGAGCCGCAAGCCCATATTGCCCGCGAGACGGGGGTGGCCTTTCTCGCCTGTGGCCACCACGCCACCGAGCGCTACGGCGCGCCAGCGGTCGGCGAGCACCTGGCGGCGCATTTCGGTCTGCATCACCAATTCATCGAGATCGACAATCCAGCATGAGATCCCATATCCAATGCCTGAGCAGCCCCCTGCTGGTGGGCTTTCATCCGCGTCGACGCCAGCCATGACCGAGACGACAAGCGCATCCTTGCTGGCGCTGACGATGGGCGACCCCTGCGGCATCGGCCCCGAGACCATCGCCCGTGCCGTCGCAGCCCGCGCCACCGGCGCAGCGCTGGTTGTCGGCGACGTGGCGGTGATGCGTCGCGCTGCGGCGCATTGCGGTCTGATGCTGCCGGTGGTCCGCCTCGACGCCCCCGGTGACGCATTGCTTGCGCCGCCCGATTGCATCGCGGTGTGGCAGCCGCCGGGCCTGCAGGGCGTCGGCCGGGCCGATTTGGTCGATCTGCCGATGGGCCGGGTGCAGGCGGACGCCGGCCGAGCCGCCGCGCTGTGCATCGAGGCTGCCGCGGCGCTGGCCTTGCGCGGCGAGGTCGCGGCGATCGTCACCGCGCCGATCCACAAGGAGGCGCTGGCCGCGGCGGGCGTGCACTTCCCGGGCCATACCGAGATGCTGCAGGCCGCGGCCGGCGGCGCGCCGGTGCGCATGATGCTGGCCAATGACGAACTGCGGGTGGTGCTGGTCACCATCCATGTGGCGTTGCGGCGGGCCATCGAGATGCTCGATTTCGACGCCGTGCTGCAGACGCTGCGCATTGCCCACCGCAGTGCCGCAGCCTGGGGCCAGGCCGCGCCGCGCATCGCGGTGGCTGGGCTCAATCCGCATGCCGGCGAGGGCGGTTTGTTCGGCGATGAGGAGCTTCGCTTCATCGCCCCGGCGGTCGCTGCGGCGCGCGCCGAGGGCATCGACGCGCAAGGACCGTTCGCGCCTGACACGGTGTTCATGCGCGCGCGCAATGCGCCCGGCCACCTGGGCGAGTTCGACCTGGTGGTGGCGATGACCCACGACCACGGCCTGATCCCGGTGAAATACCTGGGGGTCGCCGAAGGCGTCAACGTCACGCTGGGTCTGCCGTTTGTCCGCACCAGCCCGGACCACGGCACCGCGTTCGACATCGCTGGCAGCGGCCGCGCCGACGCCAGCAGCCTGATCGCAGCGCTGCGCATGGCAAGACGCTTGGCCGGCGTTGGGCCGCAAACAGCGGGCTTCAGCGCTGGCGCGTGAGCCCGCTGTCCGCGAGCGGGCGCCGGCTCAGCGTGTCGCGGATTTCGCGCAGCAACAGCACATCTTCCGGCGTTGGCGCTGGCGTGACCGTCGCTGCTTGCTCCGGCGCCTGCCTGAGGCGGTTGACCTGCTTGATCATCATGAAGATCACCAAGGCCAGGATCCCGAAGTTGATCGCGATGGTGATGAAATTGCCATAGGCAAACACATTGCCCAACTTCTGTGCTTCAGCCAGCGCGGCGCCCGCCGGCACCTGGCCCGACAGCACCAGGTACTTGTTCGAGAAGTCGATCTGCCCGCCGCCGACCAGATTGACCAAGGGCATGATCAAGTCCTTGACCACCGAGTCGACGATCTTGCCGAAGGCCGCACCGATGATCACCCCGACCGCCAAGTCGACGACGTTGCCTTTGATCGCAAACGCCTTGAATTCGCTCGCAAAACCCATGTCTGCACCTCCTGAATGCGCGTCGGTTGATGGCCATGCACCGGCTGGAAGTCAGTATCGTCGGCAGCAGGTCAATGCGCAGCCCCTGAAATGCTGGTGCATGCGGTGTCCGCTAGAATGGCGGGTTGACCCTTAGAACATTTGCAGCCCGTAGCAGCCCGTAGCAGTCCGCCGCGGGTGCTCTAGAAGAGGATTCCCATGAGTGACAGCCCCGTCGACCAAGGCCGACGCACCTGGGTGGCGATCACGGCTGGTGCCGGCGCCATCGGCGCGGCAGCCGTAGCCGTGCCTTTCGTCAGCAGCATCACCCCGTCCGAGCGTGCCAAGGCAGCCGGCGCCGCAGTCGAAGCCGACATCAGCGGCCTCAAGCCCGGCGAGAAGATGACCGTCGAGTGGCGTGGCAAACCGGTGTGGATCCTGCGTCGAACGCCCGAACAGCTGGAAGGTCTGAAGAAGCTGGATCCGCAGCTCGCCGACCCCAAGTCGCAGCGCAAGGTCGATGAACTCACCCCGGCCTACGCACGCAACGAGCACCGCTCGATCAAGCCCGAGTTCTTGGTGGCGGTGGGCATTTGCTCGCACCTGGGTTGCTCGCCCAGTGACAAGCTGACGCCTGGCGCGCAGCCCTCGCTGCCCGACGACTGGCAGGGTGGGTTTCTCTGCCCCTGCCACGGTTCCACCTTCGACATGGCGGGCCGGGTCTTCAAGAACAAACCCGCACCCGACAACCTCGAAGTGCCGCCCCACATGTTTCTCACCGATACGCGTCTGCTGATCGGTGAGGACAAGAAGGCCTGAGCCCCAACCCAAGCACAGAGGTCGACATGGCAGATTTCAAGACGGCTCCGGCCGACGCGTCCGTGGGCGTGAAGCTCATGAGCTGGGTGGACAACCGGTTCCCGGCCACGCAGTTGTTCAAGGACCACATGTCGGAGTATTACGCTCCGAAGAATTTCAACTTTTTCTACATCTTTGGGTCCTTGTCGCTGCTGGTGCTGGTGATCCAGATCGTCACCGGCATCTTCCTGACGATGCACTACAAGCCCGATGCAGGCATGGCTTTCGCGTCGGTCGAGTACATCATGCGCGACGTGCCCTGGGGCTGGTTGATCCGCTACATGCACTCGACCGGTGCCTCGGCGTTCTTCGTCGTGGTCTATCTGCACATGTACCGCGGGCTGATCTACGGCAGCTACCGCAAGCCGCGCGAGCTGGTCTGGGTCTTCGGTTGCGCGATCTTCCTGGCACTGATGGCCGAAGCCTTCATGGGCTACCTGCTGCCCTGGGGCCAGATGAGCTACTGGGGCGCGCAGGTGATCGTCAACCTGTTCGCTGCAGTACCCTTCATCGGCCCGGACTTGGCGCTGCTGATCCGCGGCGACTATGTGGTGGGCGACGCCACGCTGAACCGTTTCTTCAGCTTCCACGTCATCGCCGTGCCGCTGGTGCTGCTGGGTCTGGTGGTCGCGCACATCATCGCTTTGCACGAGGTGGGGTCGAACAACCCCGACGGCGTCGAGATCAAGGCCAAGAAAGACGCCAAGGGCATTCCGCTCGACGGCATCCCTTTCCACCCTTACTACTCGGTGCACGACATCTTCGCGGTGTCGATGTTCTTGATGGTGTTCTGCGCGATCATCTTTTTCGGGCCTGAACTCGGTGGTTATTTCCTCGAGTACAACAACTTTATCCCGGCCGATCCGCTCAAGACCCCGGCCCACATTGCCCCAGTCTGGTATTTCACGCCCTACTACTCGATGCTTCGAGCCACCAACGACGGCATGGTCAACGTGTTGTGTGGTCTGGCCGGCATTGCGGGCCTGATCTCGCTGCTGGGCGTCAAAGGCCGGTCAAGGATTGCCATCGCGGTCAGCGTGATCATCGGCATCGCGCTGCTCAAGACCTTCGACGCCAAGTTCTGGGGCGTGGTGGTGATGGGCGCTGCCGTGATCATCCTGTTCTTCCTGCCCTGGCTCGACAACAGCCCGGTCAAGTCGATCCGCTACCGGCCGAGTTGGCACAAAGCGATGTACGGCATCTTCGTCATTTTCTTCGCTGTGCTGGGCTACCTCGGCATCCAGCCGCCGTCTGAAATCGGCACGCTGGTGGCCCAGATCGGCACCTTGTTCTACTTCGGCTTTTTCCTGCTGATGCCTTGGTGGAGCACGATTGGCACCTTCAAGCAAGTGCCCGATCGCGTCACTTTCGCGGCCCATTGAAGCGGGAGCGCTCGACATGAAAAGAATACTTGCAAGCCTGCTGACAGCAATCGCGATCTTTGCGGGCCTGTCCGGGCTCTCGACCTCGGCGCTGGCCAATACCGACGGCCCGGCCTGGGACCAGTTTCCCAAGGACCGCATCACCGACATGGCGGCGTTGCAGAACGGCGCCAAGCTGTTTGTCAACTACTGTTTGAACTGCCATTCGGCTTCGTACATGCGCTACAACCGCATGCGCGACCTCGAGTTGACCGATGACCAGATCAAGAAGAATCTGCTGTTCGCCAGCGAAAAAGTCGGTGATCTGATGACGGTTTCGCTTGCCGCCAAGGATGCCAAGGAATGGTTCGGCGCGCAGCCGCCAGACCTCAGCGTGATCGCACGCTCGCGCGCTGGCGCGAATGGCTCAGGCGCCGATTACCTCTACACCTACCTGCGCGGCTTCTATCGCGACGAGACCCGCCCGACCGGCTGGAACAACCTGGTCTTTCCTTCGGTCGGCATGCCGCATGTGCTGTGGGAATTGCAAGGAGAGCAGCGCGCTGTCTACTCTGAAATGAAGGATCCGCACGATCCCGCCAAGACCACCCATGTGTTCAAGGGCTTCGAGCTGACCAAGCCGGGCAGCCTGAGCAAGGGCGATTTCGACATCGCGATGGCCGATCTGGTGGGCTATCTGCAGTGGATGGGCGAGCCTGGCCAGAATCAGCGCGTACGCCTGGGCGTTTGGGTTTTGCTGTTCCTGTCGATCTTCACGGTGATCGCCTGGCGCATGAACGCTTCATACTGGAAAGACATCAAGTAGTGCCAGTCCTATGGTCCGGCTCAATGGCCGGGCCGAGCGCGCAGCGGTAGCCAACTCAGGCCCGCTGCGCGCATTGTTTTTTGAGCCTCCGGCTCAAGAATCCGCTCAAGTACACGCTCATTTGGGAGTCCACCGCCATGATGGTGCTTTATTCCGGAACCACCTGCCCTTACTCGCACCGTTGCCGCTTCGTGCTGTTCGAGAAAGGCATGGACTTCGAGATCCGCGATGTGGACCTGTTCGCCAAGCCCGAAGACATCGCGCTGATGAACCCGTACAACGAGGTGCCGATCCTGGTCGAGCGCGACCTGATCCTGTACGAATCACACATCATCAACGAGTACATCGACGAGCGCTTTCCGCACCCGCAGCTGATGCCCGGTGACCCGGTCGCACGCGCCAGGGTGAGGCTGTTTCTGTTCAATTTCGAGAAAGAGCTCTTTGCGCAGGTCAACCTGCTCGAAGGCCGCAGCGGCACCAAGTCCAATGAAAAGCAGCTCGAGAAGGCGCGCTCGCAAATCCGTGAGCGCCTGACCCAACTCGCGCCGATTTTCCTGAAGAACAAGTACATGCTGGGTGACGACTTCTCGATGCTCGATGTCGCCATCGCCCCGCTGCTGTGGCGCCTGGACTACTACGGTATCGATCTGTCGAAGAACGCCGCACCGCTGCTCAAGTACGCTGAACGCATCTTCTCGCGCCCGGCCTACATCGAGGCGCTGACGCCGTCCGAGAAAGTGATGCGCAAGTAGGATTGCACGATGACCAAACCGGCCGCTCCGGACGAGCAAGGCAGCTCGACCCGCCCCTACTTGATTCGCGCGTTGCATGAATGGTGCACCGACAACGGATTCACGCCCTATGTGGCTGTGTTCGTCACCGAGGGCGTCAAAGTGCCGATGGAGTACGTCAAGAACAACGAAATCGTGCTCAACGTCGGCTTCGAAGCCACCAGCGGCCTGAGCCTGGGCAACGAATTTCTGGAGTTCAAAGCCCGTTTCGGTGGTGTGCCGCGCGAAATCGCGGTGCCGATCGACCATGTGGTGGCGATCTACGCCCGAGAAAACGGTCAAGGTATGGCGTTCCCTGTGCCCAACGCTCAGAGCGTCGCTGCGACGCCTGAGCCTGCACGGGTCGGGCTTAGGCTCGCACCCCAGGCTGGCGCTGCCGAGCCTGAGACGCAATCTGCCGACGGCGTTGCCATTGACAACCCGCCGCCTGAACCGCCACCGCCCGCAGCGGGTGGACGGCCTTCGCTCAAGCGAATCAAGTAGTCCGCGGGCGGGTGGTCAGCCCAGATTGCTTAGAATAGTCGACTGTGCCGGCTTAGCTCATTTGGTAGAGCAACCGCCTTGTAAGCGGTAGGTGATCCGTTCGATTCGGATAGCCGGCACCATTTAAATCAATGACTTAGGGGGCGATCGGCGTGGTCGCCCAAACGGCGGGGTAACGCCGGGCTAACACAGCATCCATGCCCCAGGGTTTCGTGCGCACGCGTTGTGACGACAGGGGTCACGGCAAGCTGGCCAAGGGCTCAGGCAAGCTGCGCTGAGCTTGCCCCTCGTGCTGAGTCCGGCCTGCCGCTGGCACGAAGCGTCTTGCCCCGGCGCGCCGGGCGCGGCTACTCCTGATCGGTCCGGCCCACTATGGCCATGTGCAGTCGGCCGCTATTGACCACCATCGCGTTCCAGCGCCGCTGCTGGTCGAGCGAGGCGCTCCACTCGGCGCCAAACAGCGCTGGACCGTTTTGCAGCATGACCAACGCCAGCCGGGCCGAGGGCGCATGACCGGCGTCGGCCAGTTCGGCGAAGCGGCCGAAAGCGGCCGCGTAGTGTTGCGCGCGGAACGCGTCAACGGCGTGGTCATACACCGCGCGCTGTTTGAGGTTGAGGTCGGTGATGCCACCGTCCTGAGCCAACGCGGGCGGCAGTGGCGCGGCCAGCAACAGGATCGAGACGGTGATGGCGAGGGGTGAGAAGCGCATGTTGAAGCCTCCGGGTTGGAGTGAGCAGTGGGCACCGCAGCCCTGCACTCCGTGAAGGCCGACGGTCCCCTGTGGAGCTAAACGTGGTTCGGGAGGCCAAACTGTCACGCCCCGCCACACCGGGTGCCGCTGATCCCCTCAGTTCAGGTCTGCGAGGTCCAGCGGCCTGAAGTCCCCGCTGTAGATCCGTTCGAGGAACGCCCGGCCGCCGCCCGCGCCGTTGAAGTGGTTGTAGGACATGACACCGAATGCATGCGGCGCCACGGCATGCACCAGGTCGTTGACGTTTTGCTCGTTCGAGAAGGTCCAGCGACTGGTCGGAAACCGTGCCAGCACCCGCTTCAGCTTTTTCGGGTCCATGGTCGACAGTTGGGCGACGTAAGCGATGTATTCCTCCTGTGCATGCACGTTGGGGTTCAGCGGGTAGCGGTAGAAGGCCTTGGACAGCGCGTGTGCACTCTCGTGCGCGAGCACCGAGACGAGCAGCTCGCGGTCGTAGCGCAGTTTGAAGTAGGGCCGCTGACGCAGCCACGGCGCCGACAGCGAGGTCATCGTCACTCGTTGGGAGGCCACTTCGTATTGCCCCACCACCCGCGTGCCTCCGACGAAAGTGTCGTGGCCGCTGTCGTCCTTCACCGGCAGCACTACTGTGTCGCTGAACAGGATCGTTACCGACTGTTCGGTCCGGTAGCCGAACCGGGCAAAGAACCCGACCGCACGCGCGAAGCCTTCGCAAGCGGCGGCATGGTCGGCGCGGGTGCCGCCGAGGACGAGAATCTGAGACTCGTAGCCGGCGCAGGTCCTGCCGTCCTGCGCCGGCACGCCTGCGGCCAGAGCACTGCCGGCCAGGACCACCGCAGCAAGGACGCCGGCTAGGCGTCGGGCGTTCAAGGGCGCCACCCCCGGGATCGCGAGACCCCCCATATCTTTCGAAGTCATGCAGAAACTCCCGCAGGTCGTTGACGAGGCCAGTGGGGTGTCAACGCAGCCCGCCGCGTCGGCCACCTCTGCCGCCTGCGGTCCTGTGCACGCCCTAACTGCCTAAACGACCACGGGTCGGACAAACTGTCATCGTCGTCGGCGTGCAACACGCCGCAGGCTGGCTCGACCAGTCGGCCGCAGGTTCTGGCCGTGCGTCGCCCGGCAAAGCCGGCTACGGCGCGGTGCGCTGCGGTTGTTGTTCAGACAGGCGCTGAAGCGCCGCTCGCTCGGCCATCACGGCGCGGTCGCGCTCATGCACCAGTTGAGAGACCGCGCTCGACATCAGCGCTAGCACCAGTGCGCTAGCCAGTGCCCAGGGCCAGTGCCGACGCAGTGCCTTGCGCAGCACGTACAGACTGCCGCCGTTCATGGCCAGCACCGGCCGATGGGCCAGTACGCACTGCAGATCACGCCGCAGCGCCGCGATCGATTCGTAGCGCTGATTGGCCTGCTGGCCCGTGGCGCGCGCAACGATCGCGGCCAGTTCAGCCGCACGCCGGTGTTGGCCGGCGACGGGCCGCAGCAATTCGCTGAGCAAACGGCCCAAGCTGTACACGTCACTGGCCACCCCGGGCCGCTCGCCAGCCGTCTGTTCAGGGCTGGCGTACCCTGGCGTCATGGCCGGCGACGCGTCACTGTCCTGGCCCGTCAATTGCGCAATGCCGAAGTCCAGCAGTACGGCACGTCCATCGCGCTCGACGATCACGTTGGACGGCTTGATGTCGCAATGGATCACCAGTTGCCGGTGGGCGTGGGCCACGGCATCGCACACGGTGTCGAACAGGGCCAGGCGGGTGGCCAGTGAGGCCTCTTGCTGGTTGCACCAAGTGTCGATGCTCAGGCCATCGGCGTGCTCCATCACCAGGTAGGGTTGACCGGACGGCGTGGTGCCGCCGTCCAGCAGGCGCACAATGTGTCGGTGGTTCAGATCGGCCAGGATTTGTCGCTCACGCGTCAGCCGCGCCAGGGCTTCCGGCCCGGACCAGCCCAGCAGCAGCTTGATCGCTGCCCGCTGCTGGTAGTGGCCGTCGCTGCGCTCGGCCAGGAAAACCCGCCCCATGCCGCCCTCGCCCAGCGGGCGCGCCAGTGTCCAGGCCCCCAGCCGGTCGCCGGGCTGCAGCGGGCTGTCCAGCCAGCGCGCTGCGGACTGCGCCACGGGATCGGAGAAAGCAGTCACCTGGTCGGCATGGCGCAGCATGCGCGTCACTCTGACCAGCGTCGCCTCGTCGGCACCCAGGGCCACCAGGGCGGCGCGCTGCGCGCCCATGTCGGGCAGGTCGCAGACGGCGTTGAAGTACTGTTTGATCTGGCGGTAGCCGGGGCTGCGGGTGATGTCGTCCGGGCCCGTCATGGCGCGCCGCCGTTCAGGCTTCGAGGTCGCGCTGCAATTGCTCGGCCAGCCAGGCGCGGGCGTGACGCAATTCGCGGTCGACTGTGGCCAGCGACAGTGTCATCACGTCCGCGATGTCGCTGCGTTGCAGGCCGCCGAAATAGGTGAGCTGCAGCACCTGGGCGGCGCGCGGGTCTTCGCGCTGCAACCGCTGGAGCAGCGCGTCCAGCGTCAGAAGGTCGGCGTCCATCGACACTTCACCCAGCGCCGACAGCGTATACGTCACGCGCTGCGAATCGCCACCGCGTCGGTCGGTCTGCCGAGCACGCGCATGGTCGACCAGCACCGAGCGCATGGCCAACGACAGCGTGGCGAAGAAGTGGCCCCGGTTCTGCCAATCAGGGGGTGAACGCAGCACCTTCAGCAAGGCGTCGTTGAGAAGGTCGCTCACCGCCAGCGACGGCGTTTCCGAACCGCGCAGGCGCGACCCAGCCATGCGCAGCAACTCGCTGTGCACCTTCTTGAGCAACGTGCCGAAGGCGTCACCGTCGCCGCTCTGCCAAGCGCGCAGCAACTGTGTCACCGGCACGGGGGCAGGTGCCGCCGGCACGGCCGGTGGGTGGCGATTCATGTCTGCCATGGTGCCACTTAGCGCGGCGGCGGCGCCCCCCTCAATCTGGTCTTGGCCTCGGTCGCAGCGGCGTGTCACGCGGCGTTGGTCGGGTGGCCCGCAGGTCGGATGCGCGACCGTTACCTTGCCTTGAGCCCGGCCCCGCGACATGGATGGACCACTGACGGCAGGGCCGGCACGACAGCATCCAGGTGGCGCCCGCGCAGCAGGCGCGCGCATCCACGGACGAGGCAACGAGCTGGGCACGCTGCAGCAGGCCCTGGTCAGCCTGCAAACCAAACCGCGGCTGCTGGCCTTCACTGTCGTGGCCGAGGCGGGCCTGAGCAAGAGTCGGCTGCTGCAGGCATTCAGCGACGCTTGTGGGGCAAATGCCGGAGCTCAGGTCCGCTTTCGCAGCCGCGCAGTGCCGGGCACGCAGGACCAGCCGTTCGGTCTGCTGCGCAACATGCTGGCCAGCTGGTGCGGCTGGACCCACCTGGATGCGATGCGCCCGAGGCCACCCGCGCCCGCTTCGAGCAAACCTTGCTGCCGCACGGTGGGGCGCCGGAAGGCGACGATGCAGCGGTGGCGCCTGTTCCAGGCGTCAACGGCAAGTTCCACCTCGCTCATGTCCCATGTCGTTCCGCCACACAGTTAGGCCCTGCAGCGCACTTGCCACCAACCCCTTGTGCCTGGCATCGGGGCAAGCGTCACCTTGCCGCCGTAGAACGCACACGGCGCCCGCTTGCCGTACGGCTCGCCGCGGCTCATGCCCATGCCTCGCTGTTCATCGCTGCATCCAGGGTCGGCGTCGCCCGGTCCGGCGCTGGCAGTAGCGCCATGCGCAAGGCGGCCAGCTTGTGGCAGGCTGCCTTGCTGTCGTCATACGTCCTGCCAAGCATCGTCAACCTGGCTTTGAGGCTCTCTGCGGCTTTGAGCACCTTCAATTCCGCAGTGCTCAGATGCTGGCGGTCGATGACGGGCTTTGACTGGCCGGTCATGGCGAACGACAACAGCCCAGCCTCATGGGCCTAGTGGAAGGCCTAGGTCTCTTTTCCCGCAGCCTCACGGGTGGCCTGGAGGGCCATCGCCTTCAGGCTCTGGCCCTGCGCCGCGTCACGGCCGGCGGCCTGCCACTCTGGCGCCCGACGTTCCAGCGTTTCGATGTGGCGGGTGGCGCTCTGAAAGGCCTGCACGAACGGGACTCGCAGGTTGGTCGACAGCTTGCCCGTGAATCCCATTGCCACGGCTGTCAATCCGGCTGCGTGGCGGCCCTCATCAGGGGAGGCCAGGTCCGCAACACAGCGCTGGGCATTGTGGTGGTGGTCTATCGGATCACCTCGACGCCCTTGCAAGCGGTAGGTGATCCGTTCGACTCGGATAGCCAGCACCACAAGTCCTGGGCGATTTTCTGCCCCGGCGCCCAGGCCTCAACGCGGGCTCAGCCCGGGCTCAACATCTTCACCCGCACCGGCGGGCCGGCCCAGCCCCGGGTTCGCAAATGGGCTTCTAGTGCCGGCAGCATCTGGCGCAGTTTGGCCGACACCGCGCTGTTGGTGGCCAGCAAAGTCCAACCCACTTCGTCGATCGGCCCTGCTTTCACATGAGCGTGCATCGCCGGCGGCAGCAGTGGCAGCAAGGCTTCGAGCCTTGCTTGCGAAGCCCGCATGCGCTGGCCCAGCGCCACCAGTGGCTCGCTCTGGGCGATCGCCTGGCCGATGGCGTGGGTGTCGCTGGGCAACAACAGTCGAACTCGGCCGGGCGGTGGCTGCATATGGGGCGCGTGCGTTGGGGTGCTGGATGGCCTTGGACGGCCTGGAATGGCGCACAAGCCCAATGATAGACTTGACGGCTTTGCGCGAGCGTCCCGTTTTGACGGGGCGCTCGCCGGTGGCCTCCTTGCCTTTCGTTGCCGACCCTGCCCACGACGGACTGCTTGCCACCGCGTTCAAGCTTACACAGGCGCTGGGACGGCTCGCTCAGAGCACCCTTTCGCTACCCGATTCCCCTGCCCC
>CAMCTC010000091.1 GCA_945878355.1 Bordetella parapertussis
TCACCCCCGAACGCAACTTTCTTCGAACACTATCTACCAGCAAGACCGATGGCGCGCGTTGGGAACTCCCGAAGCAGCTTCTTGTCCACCGTCACGAGCTTTGTATTGAGTTTGATCGCCAGCGCAATGAATTCACAGTCATAGGCAGAACAGTCGCTGTCACGCACGAGTTCAAGCACGGCGCTGGAATCCACCGCGAACTCGGCGCCGGCAAGCAGGCTTTCGGCTTCTCTTTGCAGACTGCACGCTTGGTCGAAGGTCACGGCCTTTCGCCTCATGTAGCCAGCAAGAATGTTGCGGAACTCGCTCCGCCAGAGTGTCGGCGCCGCCCATTCTGGGTCTTGCTCGAGCAGCGCTTCAGCAGCTGCCGTCCTGTCACCCGGCAAATACAGATACGCCAAGATGTTGGAGTCGACCACGATCACGGACGGCCGGCCCTCTTGAGCGCATCAATGTCGCGCGCTAGAAATTTCGCTTGCGGCAAGGCGTCGCGCAGAGCACGTGCACGCGCCAGTCGCTCTGTAGGCGTCACCTTCGCCGGCAGCAGCATGGCCTCAAGACACACAATCGCCTCGCCGTTCATGCTCCGGCGGTGCTCTTGCGCAGAGGCCTTCAGTCGCGCGTACACGTCGTCCGGAATGTTCTTCAGCGTCAAGGTCGTGGGCATTTCCAGTTCCATCCAAATTGGAACCATTATGGTTTACAACGGTTCCCACGTCTAGCCGAGTCAGGGCGCTCAAGCCTTGAGCCGCCACGCTGGGTCAAGCAGCACGCTTGATGCCGTCAAACACAAGAATTTGGGCATTGGCTTTGGTTGAAGTCACACCTGCGCGGAGGTCCAGCGCTTCGGTGCAAGGTGGACGAGGGCAAGGGCCGGGTCGGTCACTGCGCCTCGATGCCGGCCTGCTTGATCACCTTGCTCCACTTCGCGAATTCCTGCGCGATGAAGGCGTCGAATGGCGCCGGCGTCTGCGCCGCGGCCTCCATGCCGAGGCCGTCGAACCTGGCTATGGGCTCGGTGCAGCGCGGCCCGGCCGTGCTCGCATTGGCTCTCAAGCAAATGTGGCTTGGCGGCTTGACCCCACGGGGGCGGCCGGCTTCGGCCGGTCTCGGGGCGCTCAATAGTCGACCAGCGAGCCGTCGCGCAGGCAGGGGTTGCGCTCAGCGCTGCGCGCGCGTCGCACCAGGTCGCGGCCGATCACGGTCTTGTGGACCTCGCTCGCGCCTTCGCCGATCTGGTTGAGCTTGGCGTCACGGAAGAAGCGCTCGAGCGGAAAGTCCTGCAGATAACCACGGCCGCCGGTCAGCTGCAGCGCATCGGTCACAACCTTCATGCACAGGTCGGTGGCCTGCATCTTGGCCATCGACGCGAAGATCGCGACATCGGCGTCGCCGCGGTCGTACTTTTCGGCGGTCAGCGTGAGCAGTGCGCGCGACGATTCGACCTGGGTCAGCATGTCGGCGAGCATCCACTGCACGCCCTGGTGCCCGCCCAAGGGCTTGCCGAAGGTGTTGCGGTCGGTGGCGTATGCCGCGGCGATCTCGACTGCGCCGATGGCCCGGCCCAGCGCCATCGCGGCGTGGCCGATGCGCGCGCGCAGCAAGGCGTCCTGCGCCAGGCTGAAACCCTCGCCCTCTGCGCCCAAGCGATGGCTGGCGGGCACTTGAACGCCGTCGAAGCGCAGCGACGAGATCGGCACGCCGTACCAGCCGAGCTTGCCGACCTCGGGGCCAACGTCAAACCCGGCGGCGTCGCGAGGCATCAACACCGCGATGAAGCTGGTCGCGTCTTCCTCGGCACGGCCGACGACAACGAACCAGTCCGCGGTGCTGGCGCGGGTGATGAACTTCTTCGCGCCGTTGACGACATAACCGTCACCCGAGCGCCGCACTGTGGTCTGCAAACCACGAACGTCCGAGCCCGCACCGGGCTCGGTCAGCGCGAAAGCCGACTGCAGCTCACCGCTGCACAGCTTGGGGACGAGTTGCTGCTTGATCGCGTCGGACGCACCCGCGACGATCGCCCGGCTCGACAGATCGGTGCCAGTGACGATGGACGCCGCCGTGCTGCAGACCCGCGCCAGCTCTTCGATGACGCGGATGCGCAGCACCTGACGGGCGTCGCTGCCGCCGTAGGCCTTGGGGAAAGCGGTGGCGACGATGCCCTCGCGCGCCAGCAGCCTGAAGGTGTCCCAGGCGAAGACATCCTGGCGGGCGACCTCGGCGGCCTGTGGCCCGAAGTGGCTGCGGCACAGGCCGCGCAGGCGTTCGATCAATTGCTGCTCATCGTCGGCCAGTGAGCGCAGAAAGTGGTCGCCGAACAGTCGGGGCTGGTGGGAGGCTTGGTTCATCGGAGTTCTTCAAGGTCGCAGATGGCGCCATCATCGCCACTGCAAGTCGCGGCGTCGAGTTTTGTTGTGACAGGCGAAGCGCCGGATGTGTTCAGATACGGCGCCCCTACCGACACTACCGACACCACCGCAACTACCGCCACCAAGGCCCAGACCCATGCCCAAGATCACCCTAGCCACCTCGATGCCTGCCCTGATGCCCAAAGCCACTGCCAGCGTGCCCGCGACCTTTGCCGCGTTGCGGACCCACATGATCGACGGCCGAACCGAGAGCCGGATCGAGCAACTCGCGCTCGACGACCTGTCGCCTGGGGAATTGGTGGTCCGCACCCGGTATGCCGGGGTGAACTACAAGGACGGGCTGTCGCTGCACGGCCAGGCCAAGATCATCAGCGCGTTCCCGCGCGTGGCCGGCATCGAACTGGTCGGCGAATTGGTCGACGCCAGCGCGCCGGGCTGGGTCGCCGGGCAGCCCGTGCTGGTGCACGGCTTCCAGACTGGGATCGCCCACGACGGCGGCTTTTCAAGCTACGTCCGGGTGCCCGTCGGCCACGCCCAAGGGCTGCCCGCAGGCCTGACGCCGCATGAGGTTGCGGTGCTCGGCGTGCCGGGCTTCAGCGTCGCGATGGCGCTGGAGCGTTTCGAGGAGATGGGCGTGACGCCAGCGTCAGGCCCGATCGCGGTCAGCGGTGCTGGCGGCGCGGTCGGTCTGATGAGCATCGCGATCCTGAGCCGCGCAGGCTACCGCGTCGCGGCGATCACGCGGCGCATGGATCTCGCCGACGGCTTGCGTCTGGCCGGCGCTGCCGAGGTGATCGACGCTGCGGTGCTGGCGCAACCGCAGCGCCCGCTCGAAAAACCCCGCTTCGCAGCGGCGATCGACAACGTCGGCGGTGCGATGCTGTCCTGGTTGCTGCGGACGATGCAGGACGGCGGCTGTGTGGCATCGGTCGGCAACGCCGCGGGCAACAGCTTCGAGGGCAGCGTGCTGCCCTTCATCATGCGGCGGGTGCAGCTGTTCGGCGTCGTCGCCAACGCCCCCTGGCCGCAGCGCCACAGGCTCTGGGCCCGGCTGGGCAGCGACTGGAAACCCGATTTCGACAAGCTGCTGCCGCATGTTGCACACATCAGCCTGGCCGAGCTGATGGCGCACAGCGCAAGCCAGCTGCAAGGCACAACAGCGGGCCGGGTGTTGGTGAGCTTCGAGCCGTGACGGCTCAGCGCAGCCTGAGCACGCCGCTGTGCCGACAGCTGGGCATCACCCACCCGATCTTTGGCTTCTCGCACAGCGTCGACGTCACGATCGCGATCACGCTGGCTGGCGGTTTCGCGGTGCTGGGGGTGGCGCGCGACGACCCCGAGCACATTGCGCGCGCGCTGCGCCAGGTTCGCGCCGCGGTCGGTGCGCGCCGCTTCGGTGTCGACCTGATGTTCCCGCGCTTGGCCGGCGACGAGGCGTCGGTGGCGCAGGCTCAAGCCGCGATCCCGCAGCAACACCGTGATTTCGTGGCTCAGCTGCTGCGCAAGCACCAGGTGCCCGCGGCGACCCGGCCGACCTTCTTCACCGCTGCCGTTCGCAACGCCGCGATGTTCGAGGCCCAGCTCGACGCGGTGCTGGCGTCGGATGTCGACCTGGTCGCCGCCGCCGTGGGCGTGCCGGCCGAGGTGGTCACGCGCATCAAGCAGCGCGGCAAGACAGCGCTGGCGCTGGTGGGCTCGGTCAAGCATGCGCAGGCGGCACTGGCGGCGGGCGTCGACCTGCTGGTGGCCCAGGGCTACGACGCTGGCGGCCACACCGGCCCGGTGGGCACGTTCACGCTGTTGCCGCAGGTGCTCGAAGTCGCCGGCGACACCCCCGTGATCGCTGCTGGCGGCGTCGGCCACGGCCGGCAGCTGGCCGGCGCGCTGGCCATCGGTGCGCAAGCCGTCTGGCTGGGCACGCTGTGGCTGGCCACCGATGAGCATGCGCTGGCGCCAGCGCTGGTCGACCAGTTGCTGCTAGCGCGCAGCGAAGACACCTTGCTGACGCGATCGCACAGTGGCAAACCCTGCCGCGTGCTGGGCTCGGGCTGGACCGACGAATGGCACGCCCCCGGCGCGCCCGAGCCGCTGCCTATGCCTTACCAACAGGTGCTGACCGGTCCGCTGGTCGCGGCGGTCGAAGAACACAGCGTGACCAGCCTGCTCTACACCCCGGCCGGCCAAAGCGTGGTCTGGGTGCAGCAGCGCGAAACCGTGCAAGCGGTGATAGACCGACTGATGACGCAAGCCAGGCTCGCGCTCGACAACTTGGGCCGACTGATCGGCGCTGGCTGAATCCGACCAAGCCGGCTCTGCCTCTAGTGATGAATGGATGACCCATGACGATTGCTTCGAACCGTGTTTTTCTGTTCGTCCATTTGCGCGCCGCCGCAGGCGGCTGGCAGGCGCTGAACGAGCGAGTGACCGCAGTGCTGGCCGACTGGCCGGCAGTGGTACGGGTCGGCAACTTCATGGGCTTGTTCGGCATCAGCAACCAGGAGCTGTTCGTGCTGCTGAGCCTGCCTGCGGGTGAAGACGGCCGCACCGAGCTTCGCGCACGCCTGCCTGCCGATGTCGAGCTGGTGGACACGCTGGCGCTGCGGGCCACCGTCAGGCCCAGCGACGATGCGTCGTTGACGCGCGCCGGTGTCTATGTGTTCCGGTTCTTCGACGTGCGTGCGGCAGATGTGGCCGAGGTGGTGGAGTTGTCGCGCGTCGCCTGGCAGACCTTCGAGCCCGACGCGCAATACGCTGCCGAACCGATGGGCTTGTTTCGATTCGACGATTCGTCGGCCGAGCGTGGCCGCATGATGCTGCTGACTTGGTACGACAACCTGACGTCCTGGGAGCGATCGCGCACCCCGCATCCTGAGGCGACCGCGAACTTCCAGCGCCGAGCCACGCTGTCGCGCTCGGCGCTCGCTATCGCGACACGGCTGATCGCGTAGCCGGGTCGCCCGACCCGACCGGCCGCGAAAACAGCCCGCTCAGCCCGCCGCAGGCAACACCCGCGCACCCGGCGCAATCGTCGGCGGCGCGACGTTCAGCGTCTCGATCGCAAACCCCGCAGCGGCCTTGTAGCGCGCCATGTAAGCCTCGCGCTCGGCTGCGGGGATGACCTGGTCGATGTCGTCGAACACGCCACCGCAGCGGTCATCGACCAGGCCCAGGATGCCGAACGGGCCGGCGCCTCGGTTGCGCAGCACCAGCGCCGAAATGTCGGCGCACAGCCGATCGTCGTAGGCCTTCAGCGCGGCCGGGCCTATGCCCTGCGCCAGCAGGCTGGCCCCGAGCACCCGCGCATCGATGATGGCCTGGGTCGCGCCGTTCGAGCCCACCGGGTACATCACATGCGCGGCGTCGCCCAACAGCGCGACGCGGCCGTCGACCCAGCTGGGGACCGGGTCACGGTCGATCATCGGGTACTCGAAGACTTCGGTGGCGCCGCGCAGCATCGCCGGCACATCGAGCCAGCCGTAATTCCAGCCCTCGAAGTGGCCGATGAAATCGGCCAGATCCACCCGCCGCGTCCAGTCGCCCTGGGTCCAGCCCTGCGCGTTGTCCACGGTGATCTCGGCGATCCAGTTGATCGTGGCCAGACCGGTGGCGCGTTCGGGCTGCGAGATCGGGTACAGCACCACCCGGTGCCGCAGCGAGCCCACGCCGACAAACGACGCGCCGCTGCGTATCGGCACGCCTGGCGTGGTGCCGCGCCACATGATCGCGCCGCCCCATTGGATCGGCGGCTGCTGCGGGTACATCTGTGCCCGCACGGCCGAATGCAGGCCATCGGCAGCGACCAGCAGCGCGCCATCGACTTCGCTGCGGCCGCCGTCGCGCGTCTCGATCAGCGCTGTGACAGCGTTCTGCTGCTGGCGGTAACCGGTCACCCGATGACCCAGTCTCAGCGCATCGGGGCCGAGACGATCGCGTACGGCTCGGGTTAGCATCATCTGCAGCTGGCCCCGGTGCACCGAATACTGCGGCCAGCGGTAACCGGCCAGCAGTCCGCGCGGCTCGGCGTAGACGTCGTTGCCGTTGCGTCCGACCAGCGCCCATTCGCGGGCCTGGATGCCGATGCTGTCGAGCACCTGGTTGTCAAAGCCCAGGTCGTGCAGCTCGCGAACCGCATTGGGCTGCAAGTTGATGCCCACCCCCAGCGGCTGCAGGTCGGCCACAGCCTCATAGACAACGCAGGGCACGCCGATCTGGTGCAGCGTGAGGGCGAGGGTCATGCCCCCGATGCCGCCGCCGGCGATCAGCACGGGGCGCATGTTGAGTGAATCAGCCATCGCTGGATTGTCCGAGATCTTCGATCGCCACACCTCAGGGCGTGCGCAGGTGGACAGGCGGAGTCGTCGACCCTAGAACGGCTACGGCCTCGTCAATGCAAGGCGGCGACGTACGCCAGGTCCAGGCGCAGCGCCAAGGCGTGGAGCTTCTTGTCCAGGGTCCACAGGCGTGCGCCAGGTGTCAACAAGACCGAGGCCAGCAAGCCCATGTCGACAGCGCCGCAACCCTTGTCATTCAGTTGCTCGCGTTCGACCAGCGCCAAGGTTTCGTCAAAGCTGGCCACGGTGGCTTGCATGAGCAGCCGAAGGTCGGCCAGCGTGGCCTGCCGCGGGGCGGGTGGCGTGCCGCAAGCCAGCTCCAGCAACACCAGCGGATGGCAGATCAATTGGCCGGTGGCCGCAAGAGTCTGCAAGTGCGGGATGGCGCGGCGGAAATGCGCGACCCACACCGATGTATCGGCCAGCACAACGCTCATCGGGGGTGGGGCAGCGGGCGGCGGCGCGCTACAAGCTTCATGTCTGGCGCCTTGCCGCCCAGCGCTGCCAGTCGCTTGCCGGCCTGGACCCGAACGAATGTCCTCATGGCTTCGCGGATCAGGTCGGCCTTGTCCATGCCTGGGTCGGCGACCTCCAGTGCCTTGTTATAGAGATCGTCGTCGATGGTGACAGTCGTGCGCAAGAGCGGCTCCTGATTCAAGATTGATGCAATTTTGCATCATCTGTTGCATCAAAATAGGTGCGGGTAGTCGTGTTTCCGCCCGGGCTTCAACGCTGATGGTCGGCGTCGTACCATCGCTGCCCATGGCCCACACCAGTGACGACGACTCCCAGCGCTTCGACTTCTCAGCGCACCGCATGTGCGAGCAGCGCTATTTCGAAGACTTCCAACTCAACGAGCGCTTCATCCTGCCGTCGCGGACGATGACCGACGCGATGTTCGCGGCGTTCCAACTCGCCAGCGGCGACAACCACCCGATCCACTACGACGTCGAATACTGCCGCCGTCTGGGCATGCCGCAGATGCTGGCGCACGGTTTCCAGGTGCTGATCCAGACAGCCGCGGGCGCGGGCCTGTTTCCCCACATGGTCGAGGAGTCCTTGAAAGCCTTCATCGAGCAATCGAGCCGCTTCGTCCATCCGGTGTTCGCCGGCGACACGCTTTACTCGGCGCTGGAAGTCATCGAGCTGGTGCCGGGCCGCACGACAGGTGTGCTGACGATGAAGTCGAGCGTCGTCAACCAGGCCGGGGTGCTGGTGCTCGACGGCAAGCAGAAGTACCTGATCAGGAAGCGCACCGTCTGAGCCGGTCTGCCCTTCACTTGGCCAGACCGCCGCAACAAGACAGCCCGTTGCCAACATGGCTCGCCATGCGGCTGGAGTGGCTGCGCTTTCGGGCCAGCGGCCATCGCAGCGGATCGGCGGGACGGCTGCGCGTCGTCGTTGGGGCCACGCTGGGCAGCCGCCTGACTGCCGGTGCAAGTTCTACATCATGGAATGAGCGTCCAGTTTTCGACGCGCAAGCCAGGGTAGTCTTTGAAATCGGCTTCGCTGTTGGTCACCAGCGTCAGGCCAACACTGACTGCGTGGGCTGCGATGAGTTGATCCATGGTGTCCCGGCGGCGATCACGCGCAGCAGCCCGCAGGACGCCGAAACGCTCAGCGCCGGATTCAGTGAACGGCAGCACGGGGATGCGACTGATCAGCAGCGCCAGCACGCTTGCGTCCTGAGAACGGTTGGCGGTTTGGATCTCCAGCCCCGCGCGCAGTTCGGCGTAACTCACCACCGACATCACCGCACTGCCTTGCGCCAAGGTGGCCAGCCGGTGCAAGACCTGTGGCGGCTGGCGTTTGATGATGTAGATGCAAATATTGGTGTCGAGCATGTAGCGCATGGCTTCAGCCTTGCGCTTTGTCCACCCCGGTGCCCGCAATAGCGCACGGTTCGCCAAAGCCGCTCCAGTCGCGGTCGCGTTGTTCATGAAATTCCCGGCCATCTGCCATGAAATCAGGGCTGAACATGGCCAGGATGTGGGTCAGGTCACCGATGGTTTCTTGCGCCACCCGACGCAGCACCAGCGTGTTGCCCACGCACTCGATCTCAAGGTCCTGCGCCGCATCGACAAAGCCGAGTTCCTTGGGGATGCGCACGGCCAGTGAATTGCCGCTTTTGAAGACACGGGTCAACATGGGCCCTCTCCTTGCATGAAAGTATATACAGGATATACATTGCTGGGCGACAAGGCAAGCTGCGACTGCGACTGCGACTGCGACATCGCCACCGACGCTTCCCGCTGAGCAAGTCAAACCGACGACCGCCGGCTGACGCCGCTTCGGGTTCAGCCGGCCGAGC
This sequence comes from Bordetella parapertussis, assembly GCA_945878355.1. GTDB lineage: Bacteria > Pseudomonadota > Gammaproteobacteria > Burkholderiales > Burkholderiaceae_C > Pseudaquabacterium. The sequence continues at coordinate 9,015 of CAMCTC010000091.1, forward strand.
GCACCAGCCTGCCGGGGCGCTCGCCGGTGTCGAGGTCATCGCTGCGGGTCATCACGCCATTGACGAACGTGGCGAGGTAACCGCTGGCCGGTTGCAGCAGCCGCGCGCCGCCGGCGGGCAGGTCGCGGTGCACGGCGATCTCGCCCAGCGACAAGCGGTCGAAGTCGATCACGTTGAGGTCGGCGCGCAAGCCCACGGCCAACGCGCCGCGGTCGTGCAGGCCGAACAGCCTCGCGTTCTTCAGCGTCTGACGATGCACCACCGATTCGAGCGCCAGGCGCTGACCCCGGCTGCGGTCGCGTACCCAATGGGTGAGCTGAAAAGTCGGCGCGACCGCGTCGAAGATCACGCTGACATGGGCGCCTGCGTCCCCCAGGCCGGTGACGGTGGCCGGGTGGGAATGCATCTCGTGCAGCGCGTCATGGTTGAAGTCGCTGTAGTTGGTGAAAAACCGCATCACGTACTGACGGCCGTCGCCGGCCGTCAAGCAGTCGTACAGGCAAGACATCGGGGACACGCCCTCAGCCTGGGCGCGCGCCGCGAGCGAGAGGCCACGCGCTGGCTCGTGATCGGCAGCGCAGTCGGACAAGCGGTAGACCTGGTCCCAGTTCATCGCCATGTGGACGACGACGTTTTCCATCGTCCCCGGCTGCGGGTGGGGGATCGTCGTCTCGGCCAGGATCGCCGCCTTGAGCGCTGGCTGGCGCATCGCTGCCAAGCGCTCGGGCAAGGGCCGGTCGCGGATCGCCAGGTAGCTGGGCTTGCGCATGAACGGGTGGTAAGTCGCCAGGCTGAGCACGATCGCGGTGGGTCGCGCGCCGACCTGGGGATAGAGCTGCGCGCCCGCTTGGTTGAGATCGACCACGCCCGCCAGCACCTGGCGCCAAAGCTCTGGCCACTCGTCGACCTGGAACAGCGTGAAGGTCACCGGTCGGCCGCTGACGCGCGAAGCCTTGGCCATCAGCGCGAGTTCGTCTAACTGCGAATGGCGCTCGCCGCCGAGCATAGGCGCGCTGCCCACGGTGCTCGACGGGATCATCTGGTAGACCCCGCGCCCAGCGCGGCGCAGCGCTTGAGCAAACGCCAGCACCTCGTCTTCGGCAGCGAAAGTGCCCGGCACCGGGTCGCCGTGGATCGAACGGTGACCACGGATGCGCGAGGTCGAAAAGCCCATCGCGCCGGCCTGCACCGCTTCTTGCACCAGGTCTGCCATCTGCGCCAGGTCCTGCGCGTTGGCGGCTTCGTCGCGCTTACCGCGTTCGCCCATCACCGCCAGCCGCACCGCGCCGTGGGTGACCATCGAGCCGATGTCCAGCGCCCAACGGCGCTGCGACAGGAAGTCGAGGTACTCAGGCAGGCTGTGCCAAGCGCCCCAAGGCATGCCCTCGTGCAGCACCGAGCCTGGGATGTCCTCGACACCCTCCATCAGCTCGATCAACTCGCGCTCACCACCAGGGCGCACCGGCGCAAAACCGACGCCGCAGTTGCCCATGATCGCAGTGCCCACGCCCTGGCCCGCGGAAGGCTCCATCGCGTCGTCCCAGGTTGCCTGGCCGTCGTAATGGGTGTGGATGTCGACCCAGGCCGGCGCCACCAGCGCGCCATCGGCATTCAAGGTCTGGCGCGCTGCCGATCGGATAGACCCGCCGATCTCGGTGATGCGGCCGTCCCGGAAAGCGATGTCGCCGGTGCGCGCTGGCGCGCCTGTGCCGTCGACCAGCGTGGCGCCCTTGATCAGCATGTCGTTCATCGTCTGCGCTCCTGGGTTGGCGTTTGTGCTGATTGACCCAGCACAAATGACCTGACTAATATATTCGAACCGTAATTCGAATTCTGACCGGCGTCAATATGGAGATCCCGCAGGCACCTGTCCGCCAGCGCGCTGCCGTCAAGCGCAGCATCGCGCTGGACGTCGATCCGCTTCAGCCGGTGCAGGCCAGAGCCCATGCCACCCGCGATGCGCTGCTCGCGGCTGGGCGCGCGATGCTGGCCGATGGCGATTTCGATTCGCTCTCGATCGCTGACCTGGCGGCTGCGAGCAAGCTGTCGGTCGGGTCGTTCTACGGCCGGTTTCGCGACAAGGAGGCCTTCTTTGAGCAGTTGCAAGAACAGGTCACCGCAGAATTTCTGCTCGCCGCGCGCCAGGCGCTGCTGCCCAAGGACGGACAAGCCAGCACCGCCGGGGCGATCGTGGCGAGCGTCTGCGCGATGGTGATCGACGGGTTTCGCAAGGATGCGGGCTATGTCCGCGCGGCGCTGCGGCACGCCTCGACCCAGCCGGCGAGTTGGAGCCCGATCCAGAGCGCCGGACGCCAGGTTGTCAAGGAGGTCATCACGGTGCTGGGCCCCAAGCTCACGCACATCGCGCCGGCCCAGCGCGCAGGACGAATACGTTTCGCGATGCAGTTGCTCTACGGCACCGGCATCAACGCCTTGCTCAACGACCCCGGACCCATCCCGTTGCGCAGCAAACGCCTGGAGCGCGAGCTCAGCCGCGTGCTGTGCCTGTACCTGGGCATCGCCAAGGCGACGGACCTGGGCCCACGCCCCGCGCTTTCAAGCAAGAGATGAGCGACCTGACCGTCGCCGCAGTGCCGTTTCTGCTGCTGGTGGTGGCCGGATTGGCCATCCTGGTGGCCTTCCCCTGGATCACGCTGGTGCTGATTCGGCACTGAACTTCTTTCAACCCGCCGCAGACCCTGCGGCACCATCAAGTCGGAGAATATCCATGAAAGCTGCCGTATTCCACGCCCCCAACCAACCCTTGACGATCGAGGACATCGACATCGCCAAGCCCGGTCGCCGCGAGGTGTTGATCCGCACCGCGGCCACCGGCCTGTGCCACAGCGACCTGCACATCATCGAGGGCAAGTACCCAGGGCCGGTGCCCGCGGTGCTGGGCCATGAGTGCTCGGGCGTGGTCGAGGCCGTGGGCGAGGACGTCAGCTATGTGCAGCCGGGCGACCACGTGATCACCTGCCTGTCGGTGTTCTGCGGCCACTGCGAGTTCTGCCTCAGCGGTCACATGTCGATCTGCAACACACCCGAGATCCGCTTTCCGCCCGGCCCGTCCAAGCGGCTCGACTGGCGCGGCAAGCCCTTGAACCAGATCCTGAACCTGTCTGGCTTCGCCGAGCAGATGCTGGTGCACGAACATGCCTTGGTCAAGATCACGCCCGAGATGCCGATGGACCGCGCCGCGCTGATCGGCTGCGCGGTGATGACGGGCTATGGTGCGATCGTCCACACCGCCAAGGTCGAGCCCGGGTCGACAGTGGCTGTGATGGGCTGCGGCGGCATCGGCCTGTCGGCGGTCAACGCGGCGCAGATCGCCGGCGCCGCGCGCATCATCGCGATCGACATGGACGCGGGCAAGCTGGCGCTGGCGCGCGAGTTCGGCGCCACCGACACGCTGGACGCCTCTCTCGGTGACGTGGCCAAGCGCGTGGTCGAGATGACCGGCGGTGGTGTCCCCTATTCGTTTGAGTGCATAGGCTTGAAGCAGACTGCCGAGGACTGTTTCGCGATGCTGCGCCCAGGCGGCACCGCCACCGTGATCGGCATGCTGCCCTACGGCACCAAGATCGAGTTGAACGGACTGGACCTGCTGCGCGAGCGCCGCATCCAGGGCAGCGTGATGGGGTCGAACCGCTTCCGCACCGACATGCCGCGCCTGATCCAGTTCTACCAGCAAGGCCGCTTGCACCTGGACCGGATGATCTCCGGCCACATCAAGCTCGAGCAGATCAACGAAGGCTTTGCGGCGATGAAAAAAGGTGGCATGGCGCGCCATGTGATCCAGTTCAACGCCTGAGCTGGCACCGAGTCGAAGAGCCAAGCCATGCTGACCCGCTTCGACGAATACCTGATCCACCAGACGCCGGAGCCCTTGGCACACCCGGTGTCGATGGACCGCAATTTCTACGACCGCTACTGGCTCAGTGGGTTTGCGGCCGACGCCTCGCTGTACTTCGGCATCAGCCTGGGGCTCTACCCCAACCGCGAGGTGATGGACGGCGCTTTCAGTCTGGTACGCGGCGGCGAGCAGCGCTCTTGCTTCGCATCTCGCCGGGCCGACCCGGCCCACCACGCGGGCATTGCCCAGCAGACTTGGCCCAAGCTTCGCGCGAGGCGGCCGATGCACTTGATCAGCGACAGCATGCGTTGCGTGCGCTGATGATCGAATTGCAGATCTGGACCGAGCAGCACGACACGCCGCAAGCCCGGGCCATAGGCCAAGCACTGTGGCGTGAACTTCGTCCGAGTACCGAGCGGCGCCAGTTGTCTGGCGCCAGGTTTTGAATCCACGGGTGGAGAATGCCTGAATGAACAGCCCTGAACACTTTGACGTCATCGTCGTCGGCGCCGGCATCTCCGGCGTCGGCGCTGCCTACCACCTGAAGACCCAGAGCCCCGGCACCCGCTACCTGGTGCTGGAGTCCAAAGACAGCTTCGGCGGCACCTGGATCACGCACCGCTACCCCGGCATACGCTCGGACAGCGAGCTCTACACCTTCGGCTACCGTTTCAAGCCCTGGACCGGCACACCGATCGCCACCGCCGAGGAAATCCTGCGCTACATGGGCGAGGTGGTCGAGGAGAACCAGCTCGGCGCTCACATCCGCTACCGGCATGAGATCGTCTCGGCAGCCTGGTCCAGCGCCGAGCGCCAGTGGCGGCTCGCCGTGCGTCGCAGCGACACCGGCGAGATGCTCGAGTTCAGCGCCGGTTTCCTGTGGATGTGCCAAGGCTATTACCAGCACGACCAGGGCTACACCCCCGACTGGGCCGGCATGGACAGCTACCAGGGCCGGATCGTCCATCCGCAAACCTGGCCTGAGGACCTGGACTACAGCGGCAAGAAGGTCGTGGTGATCGGCTCGGGCGCGACCGCCGCGACGCTGATCCCGGCAATGGCCGACGACTGCGAGCACATCACGATGCTGCAGCGATCGCCGACCTACTTCCGCACCGCGCGCAACATCAACGAGCTCGCCGACATGCTGCGCCAGCTTGAGATTCCCGAGACCTGGATCCACGAGATCGTGCGCCGCAAGGTGTTGTTCGAACAAGGTGCATTTGCCGAGCGCACCCACCGCGAGCCCGAGTTGGTCAAGCAAGAGCTGGTGGCCAACATCCAGGCACTGGTCGGTGACAAGGTCGATGTTGCCAAGCACTTCACGCCCAGCTACCGGCCCTGGCAGCAGCGACTGGCCTTCGTGCCCGACGCCGACCTGTTCCATGCGATCAACAAGGGCAAAGCCTCGGTCGTCACCGACCAGATCGAGACCTTCACGCCAACCGGGCTGAAGCTCAAGTCCGGCGCGACGCTGGACGCCGACATCATCATCACCGCCACCGGATTTCACTTGAGCACGATGGGCGGGATCGATTTCAGCGTCGACGGCCAGGCGCTGGATTTCAGCCAGACCGTCGCCTACCGCGGCGCGATGTTCACCGGTGTGCCCAACCTGTTGTGGGTCTTCGGCTACCTGCGCTGGAGCTGGACGCTGCGGGTCGACCTGATGGGGGACTTCGTCTGCCGGCTGCTAGGCCACATGAAGGAACACGGCGCGAAGATGGTGACGCCGCAGCTGCGACCGGGCGAGCAGGCCATGGCGCTCAAGCCCTGGGTCGACCCGACCAACTTCAACCCCGGCTACCTGAACCGAGGCATGCACTTGATGCCTCGCCAAGGAACGACCGAACCCTGGACCCACGGCCAGGACTACGACAAAGACCGCAAGCAGCTGCCGCTGGCCGACCTCGACGACGGCACGCTGCGCTTCGAATGAGCGAGGCAAGGACATGTCGGGCTCATCGCCCGGCATGCCCCCGGACACGCCAAGGCCGGCGACTTGACGTAACCTGAGGGCCACTGCCAGCCGGCAAACCCGGCTGAGAATCCAACAGGAGTCCAGATGCCTTCGATCATCAGCCGGCGCTCAAGCGCCTTGGCCATCGCCTTGGCCATCGCCTTGGTTGCGATGCTGTCGGCCGCGGATGCTGCCGAGCCGACGTGGAAGTCCGAGCGCACCGTCACGGTGATCGTGCCCTACAGCCCTGGCGGCGGCACCGATGCCCAGGCCCGCGCTGTCGCGCGCGAGTTGCAGCGCCTCTGGGGCCAGACGGTGATTGTAGAAAACGTTGCCGGCGCTGACGGGCTCATCGGCACGCGCAAGGCGATCGAAGCCAAACCGGACGGCCTGACGCTGCTCGTGCAGTTGCCCTCGCTCACACTGCTCAAGCACTTGCCGACGTTCAAGGGCATAGACCCGGTGACGCAGTTGTTGCCGGTGTCAGCCTTCTCGGCGATGCCCGGTGTCGTCGTCGCCGCGGCGGTGGTGCCGGTCAAAACCATGGCCGATGTCGTGCGCCATTGCAGAACAGCGGTTCAGCCCTGCTCGCTGGGGACGACCGAGAACATCGCCCGCTTGCAAGCGCGAATGCTCAGTGTCGAGAGTGCGTTGCCCAACCTGATCGTTGCCAATTACAAGGGCGGCGGACAACTGATCACCGACATCGTTGGCAACAACATCAACCTCGGCATCATGGGCATCACGGCCGTGTTGCCGCATTACAAAGCCGGGACACTGAAGGTCGTGATGACGATGGGCGCCAAGCGATCGTCGGTCGCGCCGGAGATCCCGAGCGCGATCGAAGCCGGCTTCCCGGGTTTCGACGTGGTGACCTGGTACGGCCTGTTCGCGCCCAAGGACACGCCACCGAACATCGTTCAAGGCATTGCAGCAGCCGTTCGCGAAGCGGTCAAGGCGGAGGACTTGCGCAAGGCATTCGGCACCATCGGGTCGGAGGCCATAGGCAACACACCGGCTGAATTCGCCACCATGGTGCGCGAAGAGGGTGAGCGCTTTGGGGCGCTGGCCAAGCGCTTCCCGATCGAATAAGGGGCGAACATGAGCCCGAACCACGCTTTGCCCGCGGCGCCTGCCCACGGCGCAGGACGCGACCTGTCGGCCTGGCGCGCCGCCGATCTGCAGCGCGACCAGCGCTGGGTGGTGGCGCTTGACGACGCCGCGCGCACCGACTTGATGCGAGTCGTGCGCGCCGGGCTATCGCCGGGCAAGTCGCTGCTCGATTACACGTTGCAAGACTTCGACTTTGGCCCGCAAACGCTCGCGCCGATCGCCAGGGCGGTGGCCGAGGCCGAGCATGGGCGCGGCATCGCGCTGGTCGAGGGCTTGCCACGCGAGTCGGTCAGCCCGGCCGAGTTCGAGCTGCTGACCTGGGCGATCGGCCTGCATGTCGGCGTGGCACGGCCGCAGGACAAGCTCAGCCGCTACATCAACCAGGTCAAGGATGTCGGAGCGGTCTACCGCAGCCCGACCGGCCGCGGTTACTCGTCGAGGGCCGAGCTCGACTTCCACATCGATGGCGCCGACATCGTGCTGCTGAGCTGCTACAACCAAGCGCCTTCGGGTGGCGACAGCCTGTGCAGCAGCTCGGTCGCCGCGTTCCGCCAACTCGTCGCCGAAAGGCCGGACCTCGCGGCCTTGCTCGAGCAACCCGTGGCCCACAGCCGCCAGGGTGAGCAGGCCGAAGGCGCTCCAGAGTTCATACAGATGCCGATCTACGGCCAGGTCGGCGACGAGGTCTTCTGCCAGTGGAACCGCAACCGCATCGAGAACGGCGACAAGCTGCCGGGTGCGCCCAGACTCGGCGTGCAACAGCGAGAAGCGATGGAACTGCTGGACGAGATTGTTCGCCGACCCGAGTTCATGTATTCGATGCGGCTCAAGCCCGGTGACATGCAGATACTGTCCAACCACACGGCGCTGCACTCGCGAACCGAGTTTCACGACCACGAGGCCGAAGATCAAAAGCGCCTGCTGTACCGCTTGTGGCTGTCGACACCTGGCGCGCCGCAACTGCCATCGGGATGGGCCCCGTTCTGGGGTTCGACCGAGTCCGGCCTGCTGCGCGGCGGCATCCACGGCCACCACCACGACGCCCACTGTCAATCCTTCGACCGACGGCAGGCGCAGGCGATGGGCCTCAGGGTCGCGTCTTGATCTGCTCGGGCTGTCAACAGCGCTGGCGGTCGGTGCTGTGCTGATACGCTTGAGCGCCTCTTTTTCATTCACGTCATTTCAAGAAACGAGCCACCCGCGATGACCGAAAAACTCTTCTCTCCCCTGGCGCTGGGTCCGGTCGCGCTGCAGCACCGCGTCGTGATGGCCCCGCTGACCCGCATGCGGGCCAGCCCTGACGGCAACGTGCCCACGGCACAGAACGCGCTGTACTACGCGCAACGGGCCACGCCCGGCGGCTTGCTGATTGCCGAGGCCTCGCCAGTGTCCTGGCAGGGACACGGCCACGCCAAGGTGCCGGGCATCCACACCGCGGCACAGGTCGCCGGCTGGCGCTTGGTCACCGATGCGGTGCACGCCAAGGGCGGCGTGATCTACCTGCAGCTGTGGCATACCGGACGGGTCTCGCATTCGAGCTTTCAGGCCGATGGTGGTGCACCGGTCGGGCCGTCGGCGATTGCCGCTCAAGGCATGACGACCGCGCGCGACGGGACACCGTCGCCTTTCGAGGTGCCGCGCGCGCTAGACACCACCGAGATGCCGGGGCTGGTCGAGAGCTGGCGCCAGGCAGCGGCGAATGCGATCAGCGCCGGCTTCGACGGCGTCGAGATCCACGGCGCCAACGGCTACCTGCTCGAGCAGTTCTTGCAGTCGCGCAGCAACCATCGCAGCGACCGCTATGGCGGCAGCATCGAGAACCGCTGCCGGCTGCACCTGGAGATCGCCCAGGCCGTCGCCAACGAGATCGGCGTCGACCGCACCGGCATCAGGCTGTCGCCCTTGGGCGTGGCCAACGACAGCGGCGAGACCGATCCGCTGCCGCTGTACTCGTACCTGGTGCGCGAGCTCGCCAAGATCGGCCTGGTCTACCTGCACCTGATCGAGCCGCGCGCCAGCGGCACCGGCAAGGCTGACATCGTTCGTGAAGGCCAGCCCTCGACGGCCGAGATCTTCCGCCCGATGTGGCCCAACGTGCTGATCGATGCCGGTGGCTACGACCGCGATGGCGCGCTGCAGACGGTTCGCGAAGGACGCGCCGACGCGGTGGCATTCGGCCGCTTCTTCATCTCGAACCCCGACCTGCCCAAGCGCGTCGAGCTCGGCGCAGCCTTCACGCCCTACCAGCGGGCGACCTTCTACGGCGGTGGGGCGGCGGGCTACACCGACTATCCAGAACTGACGCCAGCGGCATAGCCCGACGAACCGCCGTCTCCGGGCCAGCGCGGGTGCTGGACATCTGGGCCGCGAGCTCAGCCGCCCATGCTCTCAAGCAAATGTGGCTTTGCCACTTTGCTTGATCCCCACGGGGGGCGGCCGGCTTCGGCCGGCCTTGGGGCACTCAGGAGTCGGCGGTACGCTAGGCGAGCCCGATGGGCCGCTCCGTCGAGTTTCCCGCCCTACCGCGCTTGCGAACGAGCTT
>CAMCTC010000092.1 GCA_945878355.1 Bordetella parapertussis
GTCCGGCTCAGCCTGCGCATGCGCTCGCCCGGCGTGACGATGTCGGTCAGGCGGATGCCGAACTTGTCGTTGACCACCACCACCTCGCCTTGGGCAATCAAATAGCCGTTGACCAGAACGTCCATCGGTTCGCCTGCCAGCGCGTCGAGTTCGACCACCGAGCCTTGGGCGAGTTGCAGGATGTGCTTGATCGGGATCCGGGTGCGGCCAAGCTCGACGGTCAACTGCACCGGGATGTCGAGGATCATGTTCAGGTCGTTGCCCGCGACGCCGCCGTCCGGCGTTGAGGCCGTGAAGTTGGTGAACGACGCTGCAGCCACCGAGTCGGCGCCGTTGACGCCGTTGACGCTGGCCGCAAAGCCTGGTGCCGTGCCGGACCCCGCATCGCTGCGGGTCGGTTCAGGCCTCGACTCGTCCAGCGCGGCAGCCCATTCGGCGGCCATTCGGTCTTCTTCCGTCAGCAGTGCGACTTCTTCACTCATGCAGGTCTCCCAACCAACCGGCGTCTGAGCCGGTCAACAAACGGTCGATCTTGATGGCGTTCTTGCCGTTGGAAGTGCCGTAATGGCAGTCGAACACCGGCACGCCATCGACTTTGGCCTGGATCATTTTTTCGAGATCGAGCTCAATGAAGTCGCCCGGTTTGAAGCTCAGCAACTGCTCGACCGTGGCGCGCGCGGTCGCGAGTTCGGCCACCAGCGGCACGTCGGCCGACTGGATCTGTGCGCGCAGCAGCCGGATCCAGCGGCGGTCGGGCTCGGCGTCGCCTTGCATCGTGCTGTAGAGCACGTCGCGGATCGGTTCCAGCGTCGAGTACGGAATGCAGATGTGCACCGTGCCGGTGATGTCGCCAATCTCTAGTGTGTAGCTGGTCGCCACGACCACCTCGCTGGGCGTGGCGATGTTGCAGAACTGCGGTTGCATCTCCGAGCGCTGGTATTCGAGCTCGACCGGGTAGATGCCGGCCCAGGCCTTGCGGTACTCGACGATGATGCATTCGACCAGGCGCTGGATCACGCGCTGCTCGGTGGCCGAGAAATCGCGGCCCTCGATCCGCGTGTGGTACTTGCCGCTGCCGCCGTACAACGCGTCGATCACAGCGAACACCAGCGCGGGCTCGCAGACGATCAATCCGCTGCCTCGCAAGGGCTTGACCGAGACGATGTTGAAGTTGGTCGGCACGACGATCTCGCGCAGAAAGGCGCTGAACTTGATCACCTTGGCGCCGCCGATCGCCACTTCGGGGCTCTTTCTGATCAGGTTGAACAGCCCGATGCGGATGTTGCGGGCGAAGCGCTCGCCGATGATCTCCATCGTGGGCATTCGCCCGCGAACGATGCGCTCCTGGCTCGCGATGTTGTAGTTGCGCACGCCCCCCGGCGTGTTGACCTCGGCGGTCTCGGGTTTCTGGCTCTCGCCGGTGATGCCCTGCAGCAGCGCATCGACCTCGTCCTGCGACAGAATCTGTTGGCTCATCAGGTGAGCCGTCCAGCGTTGGTCGAGTTCATTGCACGATGAAGTTTGAGAAGTGCACTGCCGTGACCGGCAATTCGGCGGGTGCAGCCTTCTTTTTGCCCGGCGCGCTGGCGCGTTGTGCTTCGTCCCTGACTCCGTGACCCAGCGGCTGCACCGATGCGATGAGGATCGCGCTGGCGAGCTTTTCCTTGCCTTCGCGGGTCAGCAACTCGGCGGCCGTCTTGTGCGCCAAGACCATCAAGATGTTGCCGCGGATGATCGGCATGTATGCCTTGAGCTCCTCGCCGACCTTGGCGTCGCGGATCTCCAGCGTGATGCCGATCTGGGCATAGCGCTCGGCGTCGTGGTCGGCGAGGTTGACGGTGAACGGGTCGAGGGCGACAAAGCTCGGCGGGTGCTTGACGTCGTGGGTGATGCCAGGCTTGGTGTCGCGGGCTTCGACCTGGCTGACGTCGGCGTTGTCTTCGTCACTCGAAGCGGCCCTTTTCTTGAGCAGCAACCAAGCGCTTGCGCTGCCGCCGACCAAAAGCAGCAGGGCAAGGATCACGATGATCAGCTTCTTCTTGCTGCGGGGACTGGCTGGAACGGTGATGGCGGGGGCGGACATTCTCGAGGCTCCTGGAGGTCGCCGTGGGTGCTTGCGCACGGCCACGAAGACAGCTCATTGTTTGAGCCAGGCGACGCCAGCGATGCGCCAAATAGCAGGGCGAATCACGCCGACTTGGGCGCTCGGTTCGTCAGGCCACCAGGTCGATCAGGCCGCGCCGCTGGTTGCGCGTGACCGGGCGGTTCACCGGGCCTGACGCGAAGTCCCGTCCCTGAGGAGCATCGCGCCTGCTGGGTGCAGTGTCTTCGCGCGGTGGCTGGCGACCCGGATGCTGCTCGAACACGCCGCCGCCGGCAAGGTTGATGCCGGCGTCGCGCAGCGCTGCGGCCAGCGCTGGCAGCGAGGCTTCAATCGCTTGCCGTGTGCTGGCCCGGTCGGCCTGGAACTCCACCTGTGCTGTGCTGCCTTCGAGTGCAATCCGCACCGAGACAGGGCCCATCTCGGCTGGGTTGAGTTGCAGGCTGGCGCTGTGCAGGCCGTTGCGCACGAACAGGCTGACTTGAGCCCCCAGTGCCGGCCCAAACGCCGGGCTGTCGATCGGTGCAGCGATGCGGGCTTCTGCCGGCGCTGGGCTGGTGGTGACGCCGGCGCTGGCCGAAGCGGGTGGTGTGGCGGCTGGTGCGGCCGCTGGTGCTGGATCTGGTGTGGCGTTTGGCGCCGCGGGCTGGCGTTCGGTCGACCGAATCGGGTCGTGACCGATTGCCGCGACCTCAGGTGTCGGGTCCGGTGTTGGCATCGCCGGTGTGGACGAGTTGTGCAGCGCCGATTCAGCCGAATTGGCCATGCCGCGCCGGTGGTCCAAGGGGGCCGCGTCGGCTCGGTTCGGCCGCATGGCGACTTGTTCGCTGGGCGCCAAGACCTCGGCCGGCCGATCTGTCGACGCGGGATTGCCCACGCGCTCGGGTGCCACTGTCGATGGCCCTGCGACTTGCAAGCCTGACGGCCATCGGTCCGTGCGGGTGGACCGTTGTTCACGCGCTTTGTCGGTCAAGCGCTCGGTGTTGCCTGGGGTCGTGCGGTCCGTGCTGGTGCCAGACGGGGTTTGCGGGGCTTTGACACCGGCCATGACGACGGGTTGCTCAGGCCTGGCAGTCGTGATCTGCGGCACCGTGATGCTGTGCGGGGCTGGCGTGAGCCCCGCGGGTTCGATGGGTGGCGGGGCCACCGTCGCTGCTGTTGGTGCTGGTGCTGAGGCTGGGGCTGGGGTGGGCGTGGCGCTGGGCAGTCCTGGGAAACTGTCGCCTTCGTCGATGGCGCTGAGCTGCGGCCAGGCGACGGCGCGAATCGTCGGCGCGTCGGGTTGGGCCGCATCGCCTGAGCGCCTGGTGTTGCCGTTTTCGGCGACGGCGGTGGGTCGGATGACCGTGCCAGCGGCGCTGTCGATGGCGTGATGCCGACCGCGGTCTTGCTGACCAAGGTCTTGTTGTTCAACCGTGGCGGCTGGCCGTGCAGGCCTTGCATCGACTGCGGCCACAGTCGCTGACCGTGCAGCTTCGGGACCTCTTGAGGAATCGCCCTCGGGCTTGCTGGTGCGGTCGAATCGCGCGGCGAAGCCGGCGCCGTTGCCGATGCCCAGCCCTGTCGTCTGGCGATCCTGGCTGCCCACCACCTGGTTCGGCGAGCCGATGTGAGGGCCTGGCGCGGTCGGCGTTTGTTGGGCCGTCTCGGCACGGGGAGAGTCGCTTGCGTGAACGCCAGGCCGACCCGGGGCCGCGGTGACCTGTGCTGGCGTGCCGGCGTCGTGAGCGGCGTCGTCAGCGGCGGGAGTGGCTGCAGAGCTTGAGGCAGGCGGGTTGATCGCTGCGGGCTGCCAACCCGCCATCAAGGCTTGGGCGATTGGATCCGATGTCTGCGCTGAGCGTTGCTTGGGCTGCAAGTCGGGCTGCGAACTCGCCGCGGTGTCGGTGGCCTCGGCCGTACTGGCGTCTAGGCTGTCGCCCCCCTCGCTTTCGCGCCCGTCCTTGGCAGGCTTGCCGCTGGTGGCAATAGTCCTGGCCTGGGCGTGGTCCCTGGCAGTTGCTAGCCTGCTGCCGAGCGCTGCAAACTCCTGCAAAGCTGTCGTTGCGGCCCGGTTGCGGACCGGCGAGTGGGGCGCCCGAGCTTGCACCGAGTCCGGCGCCGGCACGCCAACCGTCTGGCCGGCACCAAGTACCTGAACCGCCGCTGACCTACCGTGCGGCTCCGGCTTGCCGAGGGTCAGGATCGCGTTCGATGCCGATGCCGATGCCGATGCCGATGTCGATGCCGGTGCCGGTGCCGGTGCCGGTACCGAGGCCAGGGCCGGACGCGAGGTCGCAGTCGCAGAGTCGCTGGCTGGGCCTGCCTCCGGGATGCGTGGCGGCCGGTTGCTGCTTGGCGGGGTGGGTGCAGGCGCAGCGTCGGTTGTGGTTTGCCGGGTGTCCGGCAAGGCGGGCAGGGCCGGGTCGGCGCTGGCCGGGCTCTGCAGTTCGACTTGGCGCTGCATCACGGCGGCAAAGCCCCGGTCGGCATCGCTGGCCTCGCGGGTATCGGCCTGGGCCGCGGCCGGCAGATGCAAGGCCTTGTTCAGTGACGTTCGCAAGGCGGTCAGCATGTCGTCTCCCGCTGGTTCAATGGGCGGCCGGCGGCCAGATGGCCATGGCGCTGCGCGGCCTCGTCGGTGTGGCGCTGGTCGCGCCTTGCAGCGATTTTTTGCGCGTCGGCATGACGCCTGGCCATCAGCTTTTGCACCGCGGCGACGCGCTGCTCACGCGCGATCAGCAGTGTTCGGGCCTGCTCCACCCGGTTTCCGAGTTGCTGGGTATTGTTTTGTTGGGCTGCGATCGCCTGGTCCAAGCGCTGGCCGAAGCCGCGCTGGCAATGCAGCAGTTCGGGTGTCCCGGCGCTGCGAAAACGCGTCATCCAACGCCCGTCGAACTCTGTCCTGTAGTCGCTGAGTTGCCCAGCGAGGGACTGGGCTTGCGCCACCAGGCGTTCAGCCTGGCGCAGCGCGGCTGAGGCGCGGTCGCGGTCGGCCTGGGCGCGCTGCAGCAGGGTTTCCAGCATGTTTTGTGCGCTCATTTTGAATGTCATTTTCACCAGAGATATCAACCGCCCAGCAACCGGCACAACAGGGTCCGGCTCTGAGCGATGGACGCGCGCTCGTGCATGTCTTGCTGCAGCAGCGCGACGAGCTTCGGGTGCAGCGCGAGGGCCTGGTCTAGATCGGCGTCGTGGCCACTCTGGTAGGCGCCGAGCTGGACCAGGTCGCGCGCCTTGTTCACTTTGGCCAGCATGGCTCGGGCGCGGCGCGCGGCCTCGACCTGTTCACGTGGGGCCACTGCGTTCATCACCCGCGAGATCGAGCGTTCGACATCGATCGCCGGGTAGTGGCCGGCCTCGGCCAGTTCGCGCGACAGCACGATGTGGCCGTCCAGGATACCGCGCGCAGCGTCGGCGATCGGGTCCTGCGGGTCGTCGCCTTCGCTGAGCACGGTGTAGAAAGCGGTGATCGAGCCAACGCCGTTCAAGCCGTTGCCCGAGCGCTCGACCAACTGCGGCAGCTTGGCAAAGCAGCTCGGAGGATAACCCTTGGTGGCAGGAGGCTCACCGATCGCCAGCGCGATCTCGCGCTGGGCCATCGCGAAGCGGGTCAGGCTGTCCATCAGCAACAGCACATGGCGGCCCTGGTCGCGGAAATGCTCTGCGATCGCGGTGGCGTAGTTCGCGCCCTGCATCCGCAACAGCGGCGGCGAGTCCGCAGGGGCGGCGACCACCACGCTGCGTGCCAGGCCGTCGGCCCCGAGGATGTCCTCGATGAACTCCTTGACCTCGCGGCCGCGTTCGCCTATCAGTCCGACGACGATCAGGTCGGCCTCGGTATAGCGCGCCATCATGCCCAGCAGCACCGATTTGCCCACGCCGGTACCGGCGAAAAGACCCAGGCGTTGCCCGCGGCCGACGGTCAGCAAGGCGTTGATCGCGCGCACACCGGTGTCTAGCGGGCAGCGTACCGGGTCGCGGTCCATCGCGTTGATGGCTCGTCTGAGCATCGGCTCATTCACCACCTGCCGCAATGGACCCAGCCGGTCGATCGGCGCGCCCATCGCATCGACCACCCGGCCGAGCAAGCCCGCGCCCATCGGCAGGTGCAGGCCGCGGTCTTCTGCCCTGCGCCAACGGGGCAGGTCGCTGCCCAGCAAAGGCGGTGCGGTGGGCGGCAGGCGCGGGCTGACCCTCGCGCCGCTGCTCAGGCCTTGCAGGTCGCCGGTGGGCATCAGCAGCGCACGGTCGCCATGGAAGCCGACGACCTCGGCTTGTATCGGTTCAAGCGCGTCGCCGTGCACATCGCAGACGGCGCCCACCGGCACTCGCAAGCCGGCGGCTTCGAGCACCAGGCCGGTGATGCGCACCAGCGTGCCATGGGCTGGCAACGGCGTCGGCTGTTCTGCGCAGGTCTGCAGATCGTCGAGGTAGCGGGTCCAGCGTTGGCGTCGCGCTGAAGTCGTTGCGGGTTCGACCCGATCCGGCGCTGCGTCGACCCGCGGGCGACCCGCCTCGATCGGATCGGCGAGCGACGGCTGCGCATGCTCAGGCATCACCTGCCGACTCCATCGCCTCGGACTCGCTGTCGTCCCAGGCCAAGCCTGTGCCCAGTGCGCGGCTGGCCATGGCCCAGCGCGAGGCGATGCGGGCGTCGATCACGCCGGCGTCGGATTCGATGCTGCAGCCGCCGCGTGCGATCGATGCCTGGCTCAGCAGGCGCGCGCCGCGCGCGGCCAGTGCTTCCTCGCAGCCCGCGGCCACCAAGGCGTGGTCTTCGGGATTCACGGCCACGGTGATCTGGCGCGCGCTCGCCAGAACGGCGTTGACCGCTTCACGCGCGACCTGGGTCACCAGCGCGGGTCGCAGGCTCAATTCGCTGCGAACCACCTGTCGCGCCAGTTCTGTGGCCACCCGCGCAACGCTGGCGGCGATCTGTTGTTCGAGTGTGCCGAGTTCCTGGTCCATCGCGGCCAACAGCTGACCGACCTGAGCGCTGAGCTGGCTGGCGTGGCGCTGCTTGAAGCTCTCGAGCGCCACCAGACCGTCGCGGTAGCCGTCTTGGTAGCCCTGGGCTCGGACCTCGGCAAGTTGGCGAGCCATCTCGCCTTGCATCCTGGTTTGCTGCGCGGCCAATGTCGTTGCGGGATCGGCCCGGGGCAAGGGCTGCGCTGAGGCCGGCTGCAGCGTGGCCCTGAAGCCTTCGCTGCCCGGCGGCTGGGCTGGGTCGAGGCCAGACCCTGCGGCCTGGCTGAACGCGGCGGGCTGCCAGGCCGCAAAGCCCTGCAACTCCTCGCGCGGGATGAACCGGGTGTAGCCCAGGCCGGCGCGCGAGTTGGGCGGCGCTGGCACCTGGCGCGGCCCGCGGTCAGAGGAACTCATCGGCACCGCCGCCAGCGATCACGATCTGGCCATCATCGACCAGCCGTCGAACGATCTTGAGGATCTCTTTTTGCTCAGCCTCGACGTCGGAGACCCGCACCGGGCCGCGGCCGTCCAGGTCCTCGCGCAGGGTTTCGGCGGCCCGGCTGGACATGTTCCTGAACACTTTGTCGCGCACCTCGGGCGTCGCACCCTTGAGCGCGAGCACCAGCGATTCGCTCTGCACTTCTTTGAGGACGGCCTGGATGCCCTTGTCGTCGACCTTGATCAGGTCGTCGAAGCCGAACATGTTGTCCATCAGCATTTGCGCCAGGTCGGCATCGGATTCGCGCACATAGTCGAGCACGCTGGTCTCTAGGGCACTGCCGAGTTGGTTGATGATCTCGGACGCGGTCTTGACACCGCCCAGCGAGGCCTTTCGCATCTTTTCGCCGCCGGCGAGCACGCTGCTCATCACCTCGTTCAAGTCCTTGAGCGCCGCGGGCTGGATGCCATCGAGCGTGGCGATTCGAATCATCACCTCGTTGCGCTGGCGCTCGGTGAAGCACTTCATCACCTCGGCCGCCTGGTCGCTGTCTAGATGCACCAGGATCGCCGCGACGATCTGCGGGTGCTCGTTGCGCATCAGCTCTGCCACGGTGCCCGGGTCCATCCACTTCAGGCCCTCGATGCCGGTGACATCGCTGCCTTGCAGGATGCGGTCGATCAGCAGGTTGGCTTTGTCGTCGCCCAGCGCCTTGCGAAGCACGCTCTTGACGTATTCGTCGGTGTTGGCGACCAGGGTGTGCTGCTCTAGGGATTCGGTGCTGAATTTGTCCAGCACCCGGGTCAGCCGCTCGCGCGGCACGACCTTGAGCCGGGCGATGGTTTCGCCGAGCTTTTGCACTTCCTTGGGCGCGAGATGCTTGAACACCTCGGCCGCCTCGATCTCGCCAAGCGACATCAACAGGATGGCGGCGTCTTCCATGCCAGCGTCGGCCATGATCTGCTCAGGTTCGGGTGGGTGAGGGGGCCGACACAGCCGGCGCTGCGGGCGCTCGCTGCGGTCTCATGCCGGACTCATGCCGGACTCATGCCGGACTCATGCCGGATTCATGCATCAGCGCCGCCGGCCCAGCTGCGCAGGATGTTGGCCACTGCGAGCGGGTTTTCCAGCGCCATGGCCCGGGCATCGATGAGCTGCTTGTCGGCCCTGGGTGCGCCCAGTGCCGGTGGGCTGCTGGCGCCAGGCAAGGCCTGCACGTCGTCGACCAAAGCGTCCAGTATTGCCGGCTGCCGGCTGCCTGGCATCGACTTGAGCGCCGGGCGGATCACGCCGAACAACATCATCAACCCGACGCCGACCAGCGCTGCAGGAACGCTGGCCGCGCGGACAAGGTCTAGCAGCCAGGCCTGACGCCATATCGGCATGGGCTCGGGCTCGACCTTGGGCTCGATGCGGAACGGGATGTTGACCACCCGCACCGAGTCTCCGCGTTCCTTGCGAAAGCCCACCGCTTCCTGGACCAATGTGTTGAGCTTGTCGATCTCCTCGGGCGACAGCGGTGTACTGGTGGACTTGCCTCGGGCGTCGGTGCTGATGCGGTGGTTGACCAGCACGGCTACGTTGACACGCAAGATGTTGCCTACCGCGTTGCGTTGCAGCTCGACCCGCTTGTCGACCTCGTAGTTGATCTGGCTCTCGCGCTTGGCGCCGTTGCCCAAGCCTGAGGGCGCGGCCTGCAGCGGCGCCGAGGCGCTGGTGATCGGCGCGGTGGCTGCCGTCGGGACCTGGTTGCTGGCAGCGCCCGGCACGCCGCTGGGCTGTGCGCCAGCGCTACCGGCCCCGGCCTCCACGCTGCGCTGGCTGCGCACCGCTGCCCGGTCGGGGCTCTGGTTGGGCGCATAGGCCTCGCTGGTCGATTCGATCTGTTTGAAGTCGAGCTCGGCAGTGACCGTCGCGCGAAGGTTGTCGGCGCCTATCGCGGGCTCGAGCACCTCCCTGACATTTCGCAGCAGCCTGGCCTCGGTCTCACGCACATGGGCGCGCTGCTGCTGGGTCAGGTCGGACCTCCCCTCGGGCTCGGGTTGTGTCAGCCAGTTGCCATCCTGGTCGGTGACCGTCACGCCTTTGGGCGACAGGCCGGGCACGGCCATCGCTGTCATGTGAACGATGCCGGCGACCTGGCCGCTGTCGAGCCGCCGGCCGGGCTGCAGCGTCAGCGCGACCGAAGCCGAAGGCTTGTCTTGGTCGCGAAAATAGCCGTTCTGGTTCGTCAGCGCGACCATCACTTTGACCGATTGCACCGCCGAAATCGTCGCGATCTGCTGCTCGAGCCGGCCGCCGAGCGCACGCTGCAGGTTGGTGCGCTCTTGCAGCTGCGATTGGCCAAAACTCTGCTTGTCCATCAGCTCGTAACCGCTGGGCGCTGACTTGGGCAAGCCCAGCGTCGCGAGCTTCATGCGAAGCTCGTTGACCTGCTCGGCGGGCACCAGGATCAGGCTGCCCATGGGGCCGAGTTGGTAGGGCTGGCCCAGCTTGGTCAGCTGCTCGATCACCGCGCCGGCCTCGTTTTCGGGCAGCGCATGCGTGAACAGCGGCGCCATCGAGACTTGCCGGCCCCACAGCACCAGTGCCAGCGCCAGCGCCAGCAAGCCGGCGCTGCCCAGCGCCAGCCAGACCATGTTGCGCGGCGCCAGCAACTGCAGGCGTCTCAGCGGTCCTGGTGGGCCAGCCTGTGCCGCAGGTTCGGACGCAGCCCGGATGGCGGCGGCATTGGCTGGAGTCAGCGGGGTGACGGCGGATTCCATGGAGGGCGGGGTTGGTTGGATGGCGCTGCGGAGGATTCGACTAATCCACAGCCTTGGCTTGGTGGTGCATGTCGGCCTAGGGATTGTTGTTGTGCGGTGCGCAGCACCAGAGGACGAACAAGCCGCATTTCGGACGCCAGTTCGCGTCACCCTGGCCGACCGCAGCGCCTACAGTGGCCCTGCGATGAAGCTCGAACTCAAACCCTTCGACTTTGCCCAGGCCGTGGCTCGGGCCGGGTTGCGGCCTGACGGGCATCCGCTGGGCAGCGCTGTTGCTGACCCAGCGCCCGCGGGCTTCGGCGCGGCGATGACGCAGGCGCTGCGCGCGGTGAGCGATTCGCAGCTCGAGGCTTCGGGCATGCAGCGCGAACTGCAGCTAGACAACCCCACGGTCAGCCTGGAGCAGACGATGATCGCGATGAACAAGTCCCAACTCGGCTTCACCGCAGCGCTGACAGTGCGCAACCGGCTGGTCCAGGCCTACAGTGAGATCATGAATATGCAGGTCTGACACCTGCCTGTGGTGCAAGTCCAGGTTTGAACTCAGGGTTCCATCGAGCTTGGGGCTAGCGACGGCATAGCGTGGCCTGAGCTATCACTCCGTTACTCGAATCACCGTCCGCTGGTTGCCCACGGTCAGCAGCACCGTCAGCGGAAACGTGGCCTGAGGCACGGCGTCCGTCACCAGCGCATTGAGCTTGGTGTCGAAACGGACCCAGTTCGGCAGGGGTTGGTCGTTGATGAGCGTCATCTTGACGTTGGTGCTCACTTCCTGTGTCTGTGCCGTGACCTCCTTTGGCAACGCGATGATCAGGCCGGCGCTGGTCCTGGCGGCGGCTTGTGGCACCACCACGTTGACCAATCCGTTGGCCTGCGGTGTTGGTAGGTTGACGGTGCTGACCCTGATGCCTGCGCTGCTGGTGGCTGCGGGCGTGTTGGTGCCCGGTGTCACGGCACTGGTGGCGGCCGCACCGGCGGCTACCCGTTTGGCTTCCTCCGAGTCGTCCTCGGTTGAGGATTTCTCGGCTGCGGCGGTCTCGGACGCTGCGGGCGTGGCTTCCGTGCTCTGCGCAACAGCGCCTGAATCTGCTGCGGCGGGTGCTGCAGAAGATTGCGGTTCAGCGGCGACGGTGGTCGTGGCAGCCTCCACAGGCCCAGCCCCGGTCGCATTGGTTGCAACTGGCGCAGCTGCGGGTGCAGATTCAGCCGCAGGTGCCGGCGCAGGCGCAGCTGCAGTTGCGGGTGCAGGTGCAGGTGCAGGTGCAGGCGCTGGATCGACCACTGGCACCCCGCCGCTATCGGCCGACGCATTGATCGCGCCTGCGACGCTGGGCCGCAAGGTCACCGCGTAGTTGTTGCCAGCGTTTTGGTCTGAAAGGGTGTAGCCAGCCAACACATTCAGCGTCTTGCCGGTGCCGACGTTTGAATCCGCATAGGCCTGGGCCAGGCCGGATATCTTGTCTGAGCCCAGCAGGCCGACCACCACAGGGCTGGCCGAGGCGGAGGTCGTGCCGTCAAAGGTCTTGGTGTTGGCAGTGGCCGAGACGGTCAGGTTGGCCTTGTTGATCGTGCCCACCGCATCGCTCAGACTTGCGGGCAATCTGTAGTTCGACAGCAAGGTGCCGCCGCTGGGTGTGAAATCGCTGGCGTTGAGATTGACGGTGACGGGCTTTCCGGCGCCTGCGTTTGGCGAGTCATAACTGCCGCTGGACTTTGTCACCGTGGCGTTGTCGGTCCCCAGGAACCCGCTCAGCAAGTAGTTGCCCGGTACCAGCGTGGCGACAGCGGTGGTGTCGTAGGTCTTGACCACCGCATTGGCGCTCAGGGTCAAGGGTGCTGGTGTGATCTCAGCGCCCAGCCCCGCGGGTTGCAGCAGTTGGTAGTTGAGCGAGTCGACGCCGCCGATCGTCACGCCTGAGACGGTCACCTGCTTGCCGCTGCCGGCATTCGGATTGGCAAACGTGCCGGCGACGGTGCCGCCGACCGAGACCGAATCGTTGCCGAGCGCGGCGACGGAAGCGACACCGATCAGCGCGGCGCCGGTGCTGGCGTCGTAGACCTTGTTGCTGGCCGACAGGCCGGTGGCCTGCAGCTGCGCCGGGCTGATGCTCGCGCTCAGCCCGGTGGGCTGCAGCAGCTGGTAGTTCGCAGCGTCAGCGCCGGCGATCGTCACACCGGTGACGTTCACCGCTTTGGCGTTGCCGACGTTCTTGTCGGCAAAGGCGCCGGCAGCGGTGCCGCCGACCGAGACCGAATCGCTGCCGAGTGAGGCGATGGTTGCGGCGCCGATCAGCGTGGCACTGGTGCCGGCGTCGTAGACCTTGTTGCTGGCCGACAGGCCAGTGGCCTGCAGCGTTGCCGGGGTGATCGACGCGCTCAGCCCGGTGGGCTGCAGCAGCTGGTAGTTGGCCGCGTCGGTGCCGGCGATCGTCACGCCGGTGACGGTCACCGCCTTGGCGCTGCCGACGTTCTTGTCGGCAAACACACCGGCAGCAGTGCCGCCGACCGAGACCGAGTCGCCGCCGAGCGAGGCGATGGTTGCAGTCCCACTCAGCGTGGCCGTGGTGCCGGCGTCGTAGACCTTGTTGCTGGCAGACAAGCCGGTGGCCTGCAGCGTTGCAGGGGTGATCGACGCGCTCAGCCCGGTGGGCTGCAGCAGCTGGTAGTTGGCCGCGTCGGTGCCGGCGATCGTCACGCCGGTGACGGTCACCGCCTTGGCGCTGCCGACGTTTTTGTCGGCAAACACGCCGGCCACCGCACCGCCGACCGAAACCGAGTCGCTGCCGATCGGTGCGACGCTTGCAGCCCCGCCCAACGTGGCCGTGGTGCTGGCGTCGTAGACCTTGTTGCCAGCAGACAAGCCGGTGGCCTGCAGCGTTGCAGGGGTGATCGATGCGCTCAGCCCGGTGGGCTGCAGCAGCTGGTAGTTGGCCGCGTCGGCGCCGCCGATCGTCACGCCGGTGACGGTCACCGCCTTGGCGCTGCCGACGTTCTTGTCGGCGAAAAATCCGACCGCCGCGCCGCCGACCGAGACCGAGTCGCTGCCGAGCGGTGCGACGCTTGCGGCCCCGCCCAGCGTGGCGCGGGTGTTGGCGTCGTAGACCTTGTTGCCAGCAGACAAGCCGGTGGCCTGCAGCGTTGCAGGGGTGATCGACGCGTTCAGCCCAGTGGGCTGCAGCAGCTGGTAGTTCGCGGCGTCAGCGCCGGCGATCGTCACGCCGGTGACGGTCACCGCCTTGGCGCTGCCGACGTTTTTGTCGGCAAACACACCGGCCGCCGCACCGCCGACCGAGACCGAGTCGCTGCCGATGGGCGTGACGCTTGCGGCCCCACTCAGCGTCGCGCGGGTGTTGGCGTCGTAAACCTTGTTGCCAGCGGACAAGCCGGTGGCCTGCAGCGTTGCCTGGGTGATCGACGCGTTCAGACCGGTGGGCTGCAGCAGCTGGTAGTTCGCCGCGTCAGCGCCGCCGATCGTCACGCCGGTGACGGTCACCGCCTTGGCGCTGCCGACGTTCTTGTCGGCAAACACACCTGCCGCCGCGCCGCCGACCGAGACCGAGTCGCTGCCGATGGGGGCGACGCTTGCGGCCCCACTCAGCGTGGCGCGGGTGTTGGCGTCGTAAATCTTGTTGCCAGCAGACAAGCCGGTGGCTTGCAGCGTTGCTGGGGTGATCGACGCGTTCAGCCCTGTGGGCTGCAGCAGCTGGTAGTTCGCGGCGTCAGCGCCTGCGATCGTCACGCCGGTGATGGTCACCGCCTTGGCGCTGCCGACGTTCTTGTCGGCAAACACACCTGCTGCCGCGCCGCCGACCGAGACCGAGTCGCTGCCGATCGGTGCGACGCTTGCGGCCCCGCCCAAAGTGGCTGTGGTGTTGGCGTCGTAGACCTTGTTGCCAGCAGACAAGCCGGTGGCTTGCAGCGTTGCCGGGGTGATCGACGCCGTCAGCCCGGTGGGCTGCAGCAGTTGGTAGTTGGTCGCGTCGGCGCCGGAAATCGTCAATCCCGTGACGGTCACCGCTTTGGCGTTGCCAACGTTCTTGTCGGCAAACACGCCGGCTGCCGTGCCGCCCAAGGTCACTGCATCGCCGGTGATCGGTGACACGGTTGGGGTGCCGCTCAGCGCGGCCGTGGTGTTGGCGTTGTAGACCTTGTTGCCTGCAGACAGGCCGGTGGCCTGCAAGCTTGCCGCGCTGAGGGTGATGGTGTTGGTGGTGTCGGTGGCTGGTGCTGCGTTGTAGTTCTGCGTGATTGAGTAGTTGGCCAGTTGCGCATCGCTGTCGCTGGTCAGCGTCGCGATGGCCGTGACGAAATTGCTGCTGTTGCTTGAGACGTTCTTGTTGTTCATCGTCACGCTGGTGGGCACCAGCGTTTCGCTGTTGACCAGACCGGTGACGGTGTAGTTGCTGGGGCTGATCGTGGTGCTGCCGTTGTAGATGCCTGCCACCGTGATGCCCAGCGGCGCTCTGTTGACCGTGGCCGAGACCGTGCCGCCGGTCAGCGTGTAGTTCGGATCGCTCAACGCGAATGAATTGGTCGCGAGGCTGGTGTAGACCGCGGCATTGGAGCTGGACAAGGTGGCAGTGCCAACGCCGCCAACCGCCGCGTTGATTGTTGGTGCAGGCTCGGTCGCGCCAGCCACCCCAGCCGCCGGTACCATGCCAGCCAGCGTGTAGGTATTCGCACTGCTCAAGGTGGTGTTGCCGTCATAGGTCTTGCTGATGGTCAGGTTCAGCGGTGCTGCCGTCACCTCGACAGTGCCGCTGAGCGTGCTGGCCGCCAGCGCGTAGCCGTAGACCGGCTTGATGCCATTGACCGCGCTGGCCGACAAACCCGAGAAGCTCACCGCCTTGCCGGTGCCCACGCCCTCTATCGTCGTGCCGGTGCCGGTGCTCGTCAGCACGCCGCCGCTGGTGGACACCGCCAGCGTCACGATGTCGCCGTTGACGGCGCCGGCCACCGAGTAGGCTTCCGGGGCAATGCTGTTGACGGTAGTCGTGCCGTCATAGATCTTGCTGATGGTCAGGGCGCCTGCCACGGTCGTCGTGACGACAGGGGCCAGCGCATAGAGCAAGCCCTTGCCAACGCCCTGTACGGCGGTGCTGCCGTAAGTCGCCGCATACTGCACATAGTCGTTGGCCAGGCCGTTGACGACATCACCGTTGGTGGGACCGAACGGCGTTGCATTGCTGCTCCAGATCTGCCACCGCTTGCCATCCCCGCCAGCGCTCAGCGCAGCAGCCCCAAAGCCGTTGTCCAATCGGTTGGTTGCCAACACGATATCGCCGTTGGTGGTGCTGATGTTGTTGGCGCTGGCATTGGTCGAGCCAGCGGCCAAGGTCAGCTTGCCCGTGTTGGCGAGCGTCACATCGCCCGTGCTGCTGATGCCTTTGTAGGTGCTGCTGCCGATGGTGATCGATCCCACGGTCAGGTCGGCACTGTTGTTCAAGCGAAGCGATGTGATCCCCGGGTCTGACGCGACCGTCGGGCCTGACGCGATCGTCGTCAATGTGTTGGACGCATGGCTGAAGTCGAAAGCGCCAGTGCCCGTCAGCGCCAGCCCATGGCTGTTGCCGGCGATCACCCCCGACAGCGTGAGCTGCGTGCCGACGACATCGACCCTGCTGTCCGCGCCCAAGCTCACCGGGCCCGACAGGCTGCTGACCCCGGTCGATGCCGACAGCGTGCCCCCGTCGAGGTTGATGGCCTCTGCGCCCACCGCCACGGCCTGCAGGTCGAGTGTGGCGCCGCTGGCCACTGTTGTCGTCGCGCCTGCGCCTGCGGTGCTGCCCAGACCGCTGGCGTCGGTAACAGCCAGCTTGCCCTCGCTGACCGTGGTGGCGCCGCTGTAGCTGTTGGCCCGGCTCAGCGTGAGCGTGCCGGTGCCCGATTTGCTCAGGCTGGCGTTGCCGCCCAGCTTCGCCGCCAGCGTCAGGTCGGTGGCGCCGCTCACGGCCAGCGACGAAGCGCTCAGGGTTCCGCTGCCGCCGGTGATGCTGCCGCCGGTGTAAGTCACTGCGCCGCTGATCTGGTCGAAATTACCGATGTCGAGCACGCCGGCGCTGACCGCCAGCGTGCCGCTGCCCAGCGCCCCAGCGCCGGCCATCTCCAGCGTGCCGCCGCTCAGCGACATCGCGCCGCTGTAGCTGGCCTGGTTGCTGCCGCCCAGCGTCAGGCTGGCGCTACCGGTCTTGCGCAAGGCGCCGCTGCCGCTGATGGCGCCGCTCAGCGTCTGGTCGATGCTGGCGCTGTGCACCAGGCTGGTCCCGTTGGCCAAGGACACCGCGCCGGCATATGTGCCGCTGCCCAAAGCGCCGGTGCCGGCGATCTCCAACGTGCCTTGGCTCACCGTGGTGTCGCCGGTGTAGATGCTGGCGCCCGTCAGGCTCAGTGTGCCCGAGCCGTTCTGACGAAGCGCACCGCTGCCGCTGATGATGCCGCCATAGCTGTAGCTGTCCGATCGATTGAAGCTCAGCGTGGCGTTGTCGAGCACGTCGCCAACCCGGCCGGTCGTGCCGCCATTGCCCACTTGCAACACGCCCGCACTGACAGTGGTGCCGCCGCTGTAGCTGTTGTCAGCGGCCAGGATCAAGAGGCTGCCAGCGCTGCTGTCTTTGACCAGGCTGCCAGCGCCGCTGACCACGCCGGCCAGCGTCTGGTCGGCGCTCGAACTGTGGCGCAAGCTGGTGCCGGCGGCCAGCGTCACCGGCCCGGCGTAGCTGCCCGAACCCAGTTGCCCGGCGCCGCCCAACTGCAGGGTGCCGGCGTCCACCGCGATGGCGCCGCTGTAGCTGCTGACGCCGGTCAGCGTCAGCGTGCTTGTGGCCGAGCTGTCTTTGGCCAGGGCGCCGGTGCCGCTGATCACGCCGCCCAGCGTGTGGTCAACGCTGGTGCTGACCCGCAGCGTGGCGCTGCTGGCAATCGCGATCGCGCCGCCGTAGCTTCCAGCGCCCAGGCTGGCCGTCCCTTGCAGCACCAGGCTGCCGCCGCTGATGGTGGTGGCGCCACCGTAGCTGCTGCTGCCGGTCAAGGTCAGCGCGCCTGCGCCGGCTTTGGTCAGGCTTGCGCCGGCACCCGAGATCGCGCCTGAGACCGCTCCCGCCACTGTTGGCGTCAGATTCAGCGCTGTCGTCACGGCGACCGAGTTGGCACTGATGTTGGCTGCGCCCACCGTCATGCTGGCGATGCCGGCGGCGCCGCCTGTGGTGCCGCCGATGGCGCCGCCGAAGGTCGCTGAACCTGCGCCAGCGCTCACCGTCAGGCTGCGTGCGCTGCCGAGTCCGTTCAACACACCGGCCACGACCAGGTCGCCGACGGCCGCGCCAGAACCCAGCGTGATCAAGCTCGTGTCGGCATTGAGCTGCACGGTGCCGCTGTAGTTCTGATGGCCGGTGGTCGTCACCGCGTTGGTCGGCGCGACACCGTCACCGATGCGGGTGTGGTCAGCCGTGACCGTCAAGCTCGACAAAGGGTACGAAGCACCCACGGCGCCGCCCAGCGTGACCGGCGCGCTCGAGGTGGTTGGCGTCGCGGTGATGCGCAAGGCCCGCGCCGCGGTGCTGTCGCTGTCCACTGCGCCCAGGCTGACAGCGCCGCCGGCGCTCAGCGTACGGTCGCCACCCGACAGCGTCATCGCGCCCGAGTAGGCCTGCGTGCCGGTGGTGCTGATGTCGACGCCCAACTCGCTCGTGCCCGACACGCTGAGGTTCGTCACGCCGATGATCGCACCGCCCAAGACGGCGTTGCCAGCCAAGGTCAACGCATGGGTGTTGGCCGTCACCGCAGCTTGTGTTGTGATCGTCGACGCCGTCAAGGTGCTGTCCGCGCTGAGCATGACCGCGCCCGTATAGGTCTGCGCGCCGCTGCTGGTGACCGTGTTGGTGTTGATCGTCGTGCTGCCGCTCACCGCCAGCGTGCTCAAGCCCGTGACGGTGTCTGTTGCCGCATCGCCAAACACCGCATCGCCGGTAACGGTCAGCGCGTTGCTGTTGCCGACCACGGTGCCCAGTGTCGAGACCGTTGAGGCTGTCAGCGTGGTGCCCGCGCCCAGCGTCACCGGGTCTGCATAGGTCTGCGCGCCGGTGGTCCGTATGCTGCCGCCGTTGATCGCGGTGCTGCC
>CAMCTC010000093.1 GCA_945878355.1 Bordetella parapertussis
ACCAGGCTTGGCTCGGCTGCTGGCCGGCGCAGCGCGGGCGCCAGGCCGGCGCCCATCAGGTCGATGAAGTTGTCGGCGTAAAAACGTTGCCGGGCTGCGCTGCTGCAGGCTTGCAGCGACTCGTCGAATCGCTTCAAAGGGTGGCGGCCGCCTTCGACATGCGGATAGTCCGACGAGAACATGCAGACCTCGTCGCCAGCCTGCGAGACGATCCAGCCGCTGTCCTCGTGCGGGTAGGGCGTGACGCGGAGCTGCCGGCGGACGATCTCGCTGGGTTTGGCCGACAACTTCTGCAGCCTGTCCTCGTTGCGCAGGAAGGCATGCGATGCCGAATCCAGTGCCCGCATCCAGCCCGGCACCCAGGCCGCGCCGAGTTCGATCGCGCCCCACTTCAGCTGCGGAAAGCGGTCGAAAACGCCGTCGAAAATCAGCGTGGCGAGGGTCTGCATCACCGAGCTCGGGATCGGCATGTAGCTGACCGAAGTGAAGTTGTCGTCACCGCCGTGGAAGTCGGGCACTGGCGGCATGCCGTTTTCTTTGTAGACCGGGCTCATCTTCTCTTCGCCACCGACATGGAACAGCACCGGCAAGCCCGCTTCCTGCGCCTGGGCCCAGACGGCGTCGAGCGCGATGTGGCTGGGCGCATGGTGCTGCGGGCAGCGCGAGGGCACCATCAGCGCTTTGGCGCCGAGTGCGATCGCCTCTTGAGTCAGCACCTTGGCGCGGGCCGGGTCTTCCAGCGGCACATAGGCGGTGGCGAGCAGGCGCGGGTCGGCCTTGCAGAAGTCGGTCATCATCCGGTTGTGGGCCTGCGCTGCGGCGTAGCACAGCGCCATGTCCTTGCCCTGGTCGAGCCCGAAGTTGCCGAGGCTGAAGGTGGTGAAGACCAGCTGGCTGGCGAAGCCGAGTTGGTCCAGCGCATGCGGCCGGTCAGCGGCGATGAACGCGCCGTGGGCCTCGTAGTTCTTGCGCAGCAGCAGGTTGGCATTGATGCCGGCGCGGAATACTGGATCGGCATGGGCCTCGCGCGACCGGCCCGGCCGCAGGTTGCGGTTCAACGCGCCGCGATAGCCTGCGCAGGCATGAAACTGCGCCAGCAGACGCGGATCGAAGTACGGGTCTAGGCAGTCGTCCAACTCCATCAAGTGGCTGTCGGCATCGTGGATCAAGCGTCCGTTGGCGTAGCTCATGTCAGTCCTCGGTTTGGGGTTTCAGTGATTTGTTCGCTGCAATAGATGGTTATCAGTCCACGGCCTTGTCGTCTGCCTCGAAGACCACCCGGGCTTCGATCAGTCTGGCAATGGTCTGTTCGTCATAGCCGGCTTCACGCAGCACGCTGGCGCTGTGCTGGCCCAGCGTCGGTGCCGGCCCGGGGTTGCGCTTGGCCACGCCGGCGATCGCGATCGGGTTGGCCACCGTCAGCCCGTCGCGGTGCGCGTAGGGCACGATGGCGCCTGCGCTGCGCATCTGCGGGTCATCGTTGATGTCGGCCAGCGTGCCGATCACGCCGAAAGTGATGCCCGCGGCGTCTAGCCGCTGGCGCCAGACTGCCAGGTTGTCCTGGGCGAAACGCTGGTCGAACAAGGCGATCAGCGCGACCTTGTTCTCGGCCCTGGCGGCTTGCGTGGCAAAGCGCGGGTCGGTGGCCAGATGGGCCAGATCCAGCGCTTGCAGCAGAGAGGGCAATTGGCGCGCCTCGTTGAGCACCACCAGGTTGAGCCAGCGGCCGTCGCTGCAGCGGTAGATGTTGCCCAGCGGATTGGGCGCGTTGTCGCGCGGCTGACGCGGTGGGTAGACGACGCCCGCGAGATGGGCCTGCACCTGAACGCCGTTGGCCCACAGGCCGTTGGCCAGCAGCGAGGTGCTGACCAACCCGCCCAGGCCGCTGCGTTCGCGCCGGTACAGCGCGGTGGTGATCGCAGCGAACAGCGTGACCGCGCTGGGCTGGTCGCCCATGCCCGAGACCGGTCGCGTCGGTGCGGCGCTATGGTCTGCCCGCACCATGTCCATCAGCCCGGACCTTGCCCAGTAAGCGGTGACGTCGAAGCCGCTCTTCTCGGCCTCGGGCCCGGTTTCGCCATAGGCTGTCATCGATGCGTAAATCAGCCGCGGGTTGATTGCCAGCAAGCGATCGTGGGCAATGCCCAGGCGTTGGCGCACCGCCAACGGCAGGTTGGTGATGAAGACATCGGCCTGCGCCACCAATCGATGCAACACCGCCTGGCCCTCGGCCTGCTTCAGGTCCAGCGCCAGACTGCGTTTGTCGCGTGAACTCAAGTCCCAGGGGTAATTGCTGTCGGCGGCCGGGCTGCCGGGAAAACGGTACAGGCCGCGGTGCGGGTCGCCGTCGGGCGGCTCGACCTTGACGACGTCTGCACCGAAATCGGCCAGCATCATCGCCGCTGCCGGCGCAGCAATGAAGCTGGCGCAGTCGATCACTTTCAAGCCGTCGAAAGGGCGTTCGCTGTTCGTCATCTGCAATCCTGGCTGTGCTGTGAGAGCATGCGGCCCGAGCCGAGGGCATCGGCGCTGCATGCAGCGTTCGACCACCGAGCTGAACTGACATCTTTCGACCCTGGAGACATTGAATGACCGTGCCTGGTGAAGCTCTGCATGCCGACCTCGAGGGCGGCTGGATCCTGCCGCCACCCGCAGCGCGCGAAACCGTGCACACACGCAGCATCGTCTGCCGCAGTTTCAGGCGCGACGACAAGATGATCGACATCGATGGTCGGTTCATCGACACTCGACCGTTTGCCTACAACAACGATTTCCGCGGCGCTTGCCTGCCTGGGGCGGCGCTGCACAACATGCAGTTGCGCTTGACGATCAACCGCGAGCGCGCGATCCACGAGTTGGTCGCGGCCATGCCCAACACGCCTTACACCGGCTGCTCCGACGTCAGCCCGAACTTCCAGCGCGTGGTCGGTTTGTCGATCGGCCGGGGTTTTCGCAAGGCGCTGCGCGAGCGGCTCGGCGGTGTCGACGGTTGCACCCATGTGCTGGCCTTGCTCGAAGCGATGGCCGCTGCGGCCACGCAGTCTTTCGCGTCGAATGCTTACGCACCGCGCGAGCCCGGCGCACCTGAGCCGGTACGCATCTGGCGCATCGAGGCGCTGCAGGACACCTGTCATTCCTACCGCGCCGACGGCCCGGTGATGGAGCAGATGAGGCGCCGTCGCGCCTGATCCGGGCTGCATCAAACCCTTCGCTCCAGCCGCTCGACTGCGGCCTCGGCCTGCGCCAGCGCTTGAAGAATCGATCGTTTCAGGCCTTCGAGGTCGACCCCGACCGTGCTCTTCTTGCCTTCGAGGTAGCGCGAGTACACGCCGTGAATGATGGCAGCGGTCTTCCAGCGGTTGAAGCCGATGTAGTAGTCGAGCTTGGACAGATCGCGGCCGGTGCGCGCTGCGTAGCGGTCAGCCATCTCGCGGCGGCTGGGAAAGCCGGGCAGGGTGGTCGGTGGCACGGCCCGCACTGGCGGCGGATCGCTGGGTTCTGCCCATTGGTTCAAGGCGTAAGCCAGATCGGCCAGCGGGTCGCCGAGCGTGGAGATCTCCCAGTCGACGACCGCTGCGATCGCGCCGTCAGCGCCGACCAGCGTGTTGTGCAGGCCGTAGTCGCCGTGGACGATTCGCGCCGGCCCCTGGTCCGGGACGTTGGTCAGGAAGTACTGCTGCAGCGAGTGCGCCCGCGGGTCGTCCAGGTCGGCGCCGGCGATCGATGCGTTCCACGACCGGTACCAGGTTCTGAGCTGTCGCCCGATGTAGTCTTCTTTCTTGCCCAGGTCGCTCAGACCGACCGCGTCAGGGTCTATCGAGTGCAGGTCGGCCAGCACATCGATGAAGGAATGCGCGAGCTTGGTCCGCAGCGGCGCTGGCGCCCAGCGCCGGGCATCGTCGGCCGAATACAGCGGGTGGCCGTCGACATGGCCCATCACGTAGAACACCGCGCCAGTCACGCCCGGGTCGTCGCAGAAACCGAGTGCGCTCGGCACTGGCACGGCGCTGCCGTCGAGCGCGCTGATCAAGGACCATTCGCGGGCCATGTCGTGCGCCTTGGGCAGCAACTCGCCCATCGGTGGGCGGCGGATCACCGCGCGCTGGCCGCGAGCGTCTTCGATCAGGTAGGTCAGGTTGGAATGCCCGCCCTCGAGCCGGGTCCAGACCAGCGGGGTCTTCAGGCTCGGGATCTGGCGGTCTATCCAGGCCTCGACCGCTGCCGTGTTGTAGCCCACAGGCTGGCTGGCTGGCTGGGTGCTGCTTGTCATGTGGTCGTCCTGGTCGATGGGGTGCGAAGGCTTGCCGCCTTCGCGCCGGGCTGGAATGGGCAGCGATCAGCGCGCAATCAAGCGCCCTTGAACGCCGGCTTGCGGCGCTCCAGAAAAGCCATGCCGCCTTCGCGCGCATCGGCGCTGTCGGCGGCCAGTGCCTGGTGCGAGGCTTCCATCGCCAGCGTTTCGTCGTAGGTCTGCTCGAGCGCGCGCGCCAGACCTTTTCGCATCATGCCCAGTGCTAGCGTCGGGCCATTGGCCAGGCGCTCAGCCAGTGCCTGGGCCTGGGTCATCAGGTCGGCGTCGTCGACCGCGCGGTAGATCAACCCCCATTGCTCGGCCTTTTCGGCGGCGATGCGCTCGCCCAGCATCATCATCTCGGTCGCACGGGCCTTGCCGACCTGGCGCGCCAGCATCCAGGTCGCGCCGCCATCGGGCACCAGCCCGATGTTGACGAAGGCCTCGAGGAAGTAGGCCGAGCGGGCTGCGAGCGTGAAATCTGCTGCCAGCGCGAGCGAGCAACCGATGCCGGCGGCCACGCCGTTGACGGCGGCGATCACCGGCACCGACAGCTTCGACAGCGCGACCATCGTCGGGCTGTAGCTCTCGCTCAGTGACTTGTAGGTCTGGGCGCCGCGCGACGCGGTGGTGTCGGTGCTGCGGCCTTGCAGGTCGGCGCCGCTGCAAAAAGCGCGGCCCTCGCCGGTGATCAACAAGGCGCGTGCGCCCAGTGCCGGCAGTTGTTTGAGCGCGGCGCCGATCTCGACGAACATCGCGGGCGGCGCGGCGTTCAGTCGCTGTGGGCGGTTCAGTGTCAGCGTGGCGACCGAGCCGGTCATTTCCAGGCGGATCGTCTCGAACATGGGTGTGGAATCTTGGCTCATCTTGGTCTCCAGGGTGATGGATGGCAGCGTAGCGGCGAGCGTTCCCCGCATCTGTCACCGACTGGACTGCGGTGGCCGTCAGCGCGGGACCACAATCAGCGCACAACTCACTTCTTGCTGGAGCCTGGCCATGACTGAAGCCCTGATCATCGACGCTTGCCGCACCCCGCGTGGCATCGGCAAAGTGGGCAAAGGCGCCCTGGCCGACATGCACCCGCAGCACCTGGGTGCGACAGTGCTCAAGGCATTGGCCGAGCGCAACAACCTCAACACGGCCGAAGTCGACGACATCCTCTGGGGCACCAGCACGCAAAAGGGCACCCAGGGCAACGACCTGGGCCGCATGTCCGCGCTCGACGCTGGCTACGACCAGCGCAGCAGCGGCATCACGATGGACCGCTTCTGCGGCTCTGGCATCTCGGTCGTCAACCTGGCGGCCGCATCCATCATGTCCGGCATGGAGGACCTGGTGGTGGCGGGCGGCTGCGAGATGATGTCGATGACGGCAACCTTGCGCGGCGACGGCCCTGGCATGATGGACGCGGGCAATTTGCGCCTGCGCGCCAAGCATCCGCAGTCGCACCAGGGCGTTTGCGCCGACGCCATCGCCACGCTAGAAGGCATCAGCCGTGCTGACCTCGACGCACTCGCGCTTGAGAGCCAGAAACGCGCCGCAGTGGCGATCGCCGAAGGCCGCTTCAACAAGAGCCTGGTGCCGGTCTACCGCGCCGACGGCACGCTGGCGCTCGACCGTGAGGAATTTCCCCGCCCGCAGACGACCGCCGAAGGCCTGGCCGGCCTGAAGCCGGCTTTCACGACGCTGGCCGACGTGGCGCTGGATGATCAGGGCACCACTTTCCGCAAGCTGATCCTGGCCAAGCACCCAGGTCTGGACATCAACTTCGTGCACCACGCCGGCAACTCGTCGGGCGTGGTCGACGGTTCTGGCGCGGTGTTGCTGGCGTCACCGAGCTATGCCAAGAAGCACGGCATGAAGGCCCGCGCCCGCGTCGTCGCCTATGCCAACGTGGGCGATTCGCCGACGCTGATGCTCAACGCCCCGGTGCCTGCGGCGCGCAAAGCGCTGGCCAAGGCCGGCTTGACCGTGGACGACATCGACCTCTGGGAAATCAACGAGGCCTTCGCGGTGGTGGCCGAGAAGTTCATCCGCGACTTGCGTCTCGACCGCAACAAGGTCAACGTCAACGGCGGCGCGATGGCGCTGGGCCACCCGATCGGCGCGACCGGTTCGATCCTGATCGGCACCTTGCTCGACGAACTCGAGCGGCGTGGCTTGAAGCGCGGCCTGGTGACGATGTGCGCAGCCGGCGGCATGGCACCGGCGATCATCATCGAGCGCATCTGAGCCCCGACCTCGCGATTCCCGAGGGTTTCAAGCCGCGCAACTTTGGCGACGGCTTCATCTCGGCCAATGGCCCGCTCTACACGCGCCGTGGCGAGCGCGGTTTGGTGATGGGGTTTCGCGTCGAGCCGCGCCATTGCAACCCGATGAAGATCTGCCACGGCGGCATGATGGCGACTTTTTGCGACATGCTGCTGCCGATGAGCGCGCACCTGCAGGCCAAGGAATTGGCCGGCCGGTTCCTGCCCACGATCAGTCTGCAGGTCGACTATCTCGCCCCTTCGCCGCTGGGCAGCTGGGTTCAGGGTGAGGGTCAGGTGCTGCGTGTCACGCGAAGTCTGGTTTTCATGCAAGGCCTGGTCACTGCTGACGGTCAGAATGTGGCGCGGGTCAGTGGCACTTTCAAGCTCGGCCCGTTGTTCGAAGATGCAGTGGATAAGTAGCGCGTTGAAGTGCGCGCAATCTGAACGTTAAAGTCTTGCCCAGCCAGGCGCTGCGCGCCGCTGGACTCCAACACAAGAAAGGCATCGATCATGGATCTGAGTTATTCAGCCGAGGAACAGTCGTTCCGCAACGAGGTCCGGTCCTGGCTGGCCGGCAATCTTCCCAGCGACATCCGCGACAAGGTGGTCGGTTATCGCCACCTGACCAAGGAGGATTTCATCCGCTGGCACAAAATCCTCGCCGCCAAGGGTTGGTCGGTGCCGCACTGGCCGGCGGAGTGGGGTGGCACGGGTTGGGACATCACCCAGCGCTACATCTACGACGAGGAGTTCGGTCTGGCTGGCGCGCCTGGACTGCCGAGCTTCGGTCCGGCGATGTGCGCCTCGGTGCTGATGCGCTTCGGCAGCCCTGAGCAGAAAAACCGATTCCTGCCGCGCATCCGCAGCGGTGATGACTTCTGGGTCCAGGGCTATTCTGAGCCTGGCGCTGGTTCGGACCTTGCTTCGCTCAAGACCCGCGCGGTGCGTGATGGCGACCACTACCGTGTCACCGGCCAGAAGATCTGGACCACGCTGGGCCATTACGGCGACTGGATCTTCTGCCTGGTTCGCACCGACCCGACAGCCGAGAAGCGGCAAGAGGGCATCAGCTTCCTGCTGATCGACATGAAGACACCTGGTATCACCGTGCGCCCGTTGATCCTGATGGACGGTGGTCACGAGGTCAACGAGATCTTCTTCGACGATGTCCGGGTACCGGTCGAGAACCTGGTCTACGAGGAGAACAAGGGCTGGACCGTGGCCAAGTACCTGCTCGGCCACGAGCGCATGGGTTCGGGACAGGTCGGCGGGTCGCGCCGCGAGATCGCTGCGCTGCGCGCACTGGCTGGGCGTGAGCTCAAGAACGGCAAGCCGCTGATGGAAGACACGCGGTTTCGCGACCGTCTGTCGCGCCTGGAGATCGAACTCGCCGCGCTTGAGCTGACCTCGATGCGCTTCGTTGACAAGATGCGCCGCTCAGGCCAGCCTCCGGGTGCTGACGTGTCGATGCTCAAGATCCGCGGCACCGAGGTCCAGCAAGGCATCACCGAGTTGATGATGCAGGCGGTGGGCCCGATGGCCCAGCCGTTTGCCGCGGTCGACAACGGCGCGATCGACCACTTCAAATCACGCCTGGCGCCGCGCTATTTCAACCTGCGCAAGGCCAGCATCTACGCCGGATCGAACGAAATCCAGCGCAACATCATCGCCAAGATGACCTTGGGTCTCTGACTCGGAGCATGTCATGAACTTCGAATACAGCGAAGAGCAGCAGCAACTGGCTGACTCGATCGGCAAGTACCTGGCCAACGAATACAGCTTTGAAAAGCGCAAGACGATCCTCACGTCGCCCAGCGGCCTGAGCGATGCAGCCTGGACCACGTTTGCCGAACTCGGCCTGACATCGATCGCATTGCCCGAGGCCGATGGTGGTTTCGGCGGCGGTGCGCTCGACTTGATGGCCGCGATGGAAGCCTGCGGCGAGGCGCTGGTGGTCGAGCCCTTGCTCGACAACATCGTGGGTGGCCGCCTGGTGTCGCGCGCGGGATCGGCGGCGCAGCGTGAAGCCATGCTGCCGGGCTTGATGGCCGGCAGCCTCAAGCTGGCTTTCGCCGGTCTCGAGCCGGGTGGCCGCTATGCGTTGACACCGAGCAAGACCCACGCCCGTGCGGCTGGCGATGGCTGGGTGCTGGACGGCGAGAAATGCGTGGTGTTCGGTGCGTCTTCGGCCGATACCTTGGTCGTCTCGGCGCTGGCCGGGCCGGCTGGCGGCGTCAGCCTGTTCTTGGTCGATCGTCATGCCGCTGGCGTGACGCTCAACCCCAGCCGCAGCGTCGACGGGCAGCGCGCCGCCGATGTCGGGTTGGTGGGCGTCAAGCTGGCGGCTGGTGCGCTGCTCGGTCCGCTCGGCGCAGCGATGCCGCTGATCGAGGAGGCGGTTGATTTCGCCACCGCGCTGCTGTGCGCCGACGCGATCGGCGCGATGAAAAGCGCCAACGATGCGACGCTTGAGTACATGAAGACCCGCAAGCAGTTCGGCGTGCCGATCGCTTCGTTCCAGGTACTGCAGCACCGCATGGTCGAGATGTACATCGTCTGCGAACAGGCGCGGTCTTTGGCGATCCTGGCTGCGGCCAAGGTCGACGCCGGCGGCGACGCTGCCGACCGGTCGCGCGCGGTGTCTATGGCCAAGGTCAAGATCGCCGATGCGGCGCGTCAGATCAGCCAGGAATCGGTGCAACTGCACGGTGGCATGGGCATGACCGAGGAGTTGAAGGTCTCGCACACCTTCCGGCGTCTGACCATGGCAGCGCAGCGCTTTGGCGATGCCGATCACCACCTGGAGCGCTACGCGGCTTTGGGCTGAGCGGCTGCGACCGACATCATGGCCTGATGCCGGTCGCCGTCATGAACAAAGTCGAGGTTTTCTTGCGTCGATCTGGCTGCTAGCCTGGCGCCCGCAGATGCCCTGACATCTCGGCGCCTGCGTCGGGGCTGAGTTTTCGGTACCACAGTACAGAGACCAGCGAGATCAGGCCTATCGCCCAAAAGGCGCGACTGAAATCGACGGCCATCAGTTCGCTGCGACCGTCTGTGGCGCGTGAGCCGTCGAGCAGCATCGCCGCCACGGCCACGCCTGCTGCAAGCGACAACTGCTGCGCGACGCCGACCAGCGATGTAGCGCCGCTCAGTTGCCTGGCCTCTACATCGGCGTAGCTCAGCGTGTTCAGGCTGGTGAACTGCAGCGAGCGGAAAAAACCTCCGACCAGCAGCACCGCGATGATCGCCGCATGCGGGGTCTGGACGGTGAACAACGCCAGCGAAGCGATCATCGCGCTGCTGATCCAGGCATTGCCGCACAGCACGTTCTTGAAACCATAGCGCCGCAGGATGGGCGCTGCCGTCAGCTTCATCGTCACCGCACCGACGGCCGAGGTGAAGGTCAAAGTGCCCGACTGGAACGCCGACATGCCGAATCCGAGCTGCAGCATCAGCGGCAACAGGAAAGGCATCGCGCCGACCGAGACGCGGAACATCAAGCCGCCGACCAGCGACAGGCGAAAGCTCGCATGGCGCAGCAGCGACAGGTCGATGATCGGATGCGCCGCGCGCCTGGCATGGCGCAGATACAGCGCCAGCAAGGCCGCGCCTGCGGCCATCATCGCCAGCGCGACCCAGACGCTACCCTGGTGGCTGCCCAGCAGCGTGAAGCCGAAGATCGCCAGCGACAGGCCCAGGCCAGTGAGCAAGAAACCTGGCCAATCCAAGGGGCGAAGCGTGTCGGCGCGGACCTGGGGCACCAGCCACAGCGCCAGCGCCAGCCCGATCAGCCCGACCGGCACGTTGAGCCAGAAGATGCCTCGCCAGTGGTAATAAGTCGTGATGAAGCCGCCCACCGGTGGGCCGAGAATGGGCGCGAACAGCGTGGGGATGCCCAACCAGGCCATCGCCGAGACCATCTCGCGCTTCGGGATCACCCGCAGCAGGATCAGACGTCCCACCGGCAACATCATCGCCCCGCCCAGGCCTTGGCAGAAGCGACCGGCAATCAGGCTGTGCAGGTCCCAGGCCAGCGCGCAGGCGATCGACGACAAGGTGAACACCGCGATCGCCGCGGCGAACACGGTCTTGGCGCCGAAACGGTCGGCGCACCAACCGCTGATGGGGATGAAGATCGCCAGCGCGACGAAGTAGGCGGTGAAAGCCAGCTTGAGCGTCAACGCGTCGACTTGCAGGTCGGCCGCGATCGCCGCCAGTGAGGTGGCGATCACCGTGCTGACCAGGCTCTCCATGAACAGCGCCGATGCCACCACCAGCGTCAGCAGCCGGGTCGAGGGCTGCGCGCTCATGCTGCGCGGCCTATCCTTTGTCTGCGCATCAGCGCCCGGCCATCGCGTCTTGGATCAACTGCGCCACCATCGCTGGGTCTTCCATCGGCATCATGTGGGTCTTGTCCGTCTGCAGGCCGCACCCCTGCGGGAACTCGGCGGCCAGCCCGGGCCAGGTGGGCGAACCCAGCGGATCCCAGGGCAGGATGCTCGCGTCTTGCTCCCGCGCGCGAACCACCAGCACGGGGATATGCAAGGACCGGATGCTGGCATAGATGCCGCGGTTCTGGCGTGCCAACGGGTAGATCTGGCCTTCGAAGCTCGGCGCGCAAGTGAGCTGATAACCCTCGCCGCTGTCGGCCGGACGCAGTCCGTGCACGCAGTAGTCGAGCAGGCACTGCCGCTCGAACACCGAGTACGGCGGCCGGTCCACGAAGCGGTCGAACATCGATTGCGCCGACTCGAACTGGTTCTTGCGATAAGCCGAGGGGTGCACTGTTCCCGATGGCGGTGCTGGCAGGTGGTAGTCGGCCGGCGCCGACATCACCGGGTCGATCAGCACCAGCTGCGAGAAGCTGTCGGGTGCGAAAGCGGCTGCTTGCACCAGCGCATGCGCGCCCATGCTGTGGCCTATCGCGACCACGCCGCGCAGATCGAGCGCGGCCGCGAAGCCGGCCAGGTCTCGGCTGAACTCTTCCCAGGTGCTGAAGTCCTTGGCCTCGCTGCGGCCGTGGCCACGCTGCTCGACAGCGATCACGTGCCGGTCGGGAAAGCGCGCAATCACCTGGTCCCAGACCCGGGCGTGGAAACCGGTGGCATGGACGAACAGCAGCGTCGGCGCTTGGCCGCGCAGCTCGGGCCGCCATTCGAAGCTGGCCATCGAGATGCCGTTGGACTGCACGAACGACAGCCCAGGCTCGGTGCTGGTTGATGCCGCGGATGAGACTGGGTTCGACGCCATCGATCAGACCTCGGCTGCCATGCGGCTGGCTTGGTCGATCGCGCGCTTCGCATCGAGCTCGGAGGCCTCAAAAGCACCGCCGACCAGGCTGGGCTTGAGGCCGCTGGCCAGCAACTCGTCGTAGAGCGAGCGCAGCGGCGTCTGGCCGGCGCAGATGATCACGGTGTCGACCTCGAACAGCCGCGGCTCGCCGTTGACCAGCGTGTGCAAGCCGGCGTCGTCGATCTTGAGGTACTCGACGCCGCTGACCAGATGAACGCCGCGGCGGTTGAGCGTCATGCGGTGGGTCCACCCCGTGGTGCGGCCCAGCGATTTGCCCAGCGCGTCGGCCTTGCGTTGCATCAGCCAGACCTCGCGGTCTGATTTCGCGACCTCGGGCGTGACCCCGGTGACGCCGCCACGCGGGTGGTTCTTGAAGTCTATGCCCCACTCGCGGGCGAAGACCTCCACATCGACCGCGCCCGAGACGCCGGCGTGCGAGACCAGCTCGGCGACGTCGAAACCGATGCCACCGGCACCCAGGATGGCAACCCGTCGACCGATCGGCTTGCGGCCCAGGATGGCGTCGATGTAAGGCACGACCTTGGCGTGGGCTATGCCGTCGATCGCCGGCTGGCGTGGCGCGATGCCGGTGGCGATCACGACCTCGTCGAAGCCCAGCGCCTTCAAGCTCGCCGCGTCGACCCTGGTGTTCAGGCGAAGGTCGATGGCGTGTACATCGATCATTCGCCGGTAGTAGCGCAGGGTTTCGTGGAACTCCTCCTTGCCGGGGATGCGCTTGGCCAGGTTGAACTGGCCGCCAATCTCGGCGCCGGCATCGAACAGCGTGACGCGGTGGCCGCGCTGCGCCGCCACCGTCGCGTAGGCCAGGCCGGCCGGTCCTGCGCCCACGACCGCGATGCGTTTGGACGTTGGTGTTGGCAGGTAGCGAAGCAGGGTTTCGTTGCAGGCGCGCGGGTTGACCAGGCAGCTGACGGGTTTGTTGCCGCCGAAGGTGTGGTCCAGACAGGCCTGGTTGCAGGCGATGCAGGTGTTGATCTCGTCTTCTCGGCCCTGCAAGGCCTTGAGCACGATCTCGGGGTCGGCCAGCATCGGCCGTGCCATCGACACCAGGTCGGCGTCGCCGCGCGCCAGCACCTCCTCGGCCACCGCCGGCATGTTGATGCGGTTGCTGGTGATCACCGGCACCGTCAAGACCTTGCGCAAGCGGCCTGTGACCTGGGCAAACGCCGCGCGCGGCACCATGGTCGCGATCGTCGGCACCGGCGACTCATGCCAGCAAAAATGGGTGCTGATGATGTTTGCACCAGCGGCCTCGATCGCCTGGGCCAGCGACACGATCTCTTCCCAGGACAACCCGTCTTCGAGCATGTCCATCGCTGCGATGCGAAAGATCAGGATGAAACGCTCACCGACCGCTTCACGCACCCGGCGCACCACCTCGACCGGCATGCGCATGCGGTTTTCCCACGAGCCGCCCCAGCGGTCGTTGCGCAGATTGGTCTTGCGCACCAGGAAGGTCGACAGCAGGTAACCGGCCGAGCCGATGATCTCGACGCCGTCATAGCCTGCGGCCTGCGCTTGTCGCGCGCAGTTGGCGAAATCGCTGATCTGCTTCTCGATCCCGTCCTCGTCGAGTTCGCGCGGCGTGTAGCTGGCGATGCGCGACTTGACCGGCGAGGGCGCGACGCACAGCGGTGTCCGCGCCAGCGACCCGGTGTGCAGGATCTGCATGCAGATCTTGACGTCAGGGTCGGCGGCATGGACCGCTGTGGTGATGATCCGGTGCTGCTCGGCCTCTGCCGGCGTCGACAGTTTGCCGCCGCTGCCGGCTTCCTCGTTCGGGGCAATGCCGCCGGTGATGATCATGCCGACGCCGCCGCGTGCGCGATCGGCGTAGTACTCGGCCATGCGTTCGAAGCCGTTTTCAGCCTCTTCCAGGCCGGTGTGCATCGAGCCCATCAGCACCCGGTTCTTCAACCGGGTGAAGCCGAGGTCTAGCGGAGCGAACATATGGGGATAGCGTTGCATGCCTGTCATCATCGGGCTCGGTTGGTTATTTGGGACAGATCGTAATGGAATCGGGTCCTGGCCCGCACGGAGGACCGCGATTGAGCCGGTCGGCTTCAAGCCCATCGTGCTCGCGTGAGCTGTCCGCTTTGACATCGCCAAGCCGATATGCGCTGGACGGTCTTGGCAAGTTCGGTGTCGCTAAGTCAGGCCCGGTGTGGTCTGTGCCGGCATGGCCGGCAGCAGCCAGGAGTGGCTTGTTTCGAGCGAGGCCATGGTGCTCGGAAACGGTTAGTATTCTCATTCGGCAATGCTTCTGTAGCTTCAGTACCTAGCGAGGTACCGACCCGGTTCGATTGATTTGCCCAGTCCAGCGTGGTTTGCACCAGGATTGGATTCACTCACTTCAAGGCCTGTCCATGCCCGAAATCTCGGTCAATTTGCCCAGACATGGCTGCCGTCAGTTGCTTGCCCAAGCTTTGAGGAGTGCAGACTGATGTCCAATGTACCGAATGAAGCGGTAGAGGTGCTGCGTGCCTTGGTGCTGGAGGTGCGTGCGCTGCGGCAATTGGCTGAAGCTGCGATTCGGCAGGTGCCTTTGAGTCGGCTCGTGGCGCCACCCGGTGCGGCTGCCGCTGCGGGCGCCGGCGCCGCGGCTGCCGCGGCTGCCGTGGCTGGTTTGGCGGCGCTAGACAGCGTGCCGACGATCCCGGTACTGACCAACCTGTTG
Organism: Bordetella parapertussis; assembly: GCA_945878355.1. GTDB lineage: Bacteria > Pseudomonadota > Gammaproteobacteria > Burkholderiales > Burkholderiaceae_C > Pseudaquabacterium. Next base: position 14,534 of record CAMCTC010000093.1, read on the forward strand.
CCGGAGTTGGAGGACCTGCAGATAGAGGCTTCTGGCGTGTTGCCCGAGGTCGAGCAGTCGCTAGCACAGATGGACTTGACGATGGCCAGCGTCGATTCAGCGTCGGCCTCGTTGACGCCTTCGCCTGACAAACTGCCGCCGGTCAAGGATGCAATGGCCAAAGCCAGCGCCGACGCCCAGAGCAAGCTCGACAGTCTTTGACGCTGCCCTGCGCCAAACCATGCAGCTCGTCACCCGCACCCAGACCGCACTGACAGACGGTGCGAGCAAGGTCAGCGCGGCCATCTCCGAGGCTGGTGGCACCTTGAAGACGCAGATCGGTGAGGGATTGACGGCGACCGGCGCAGCGCTGGGCGCGGTGCAGGACAGGCTCAAGGGCATCGTCACCAAACTGCTCGAGTTGGGCCCACTGCTGGATCCGACGGGTCTGCTGCCGCCTTTGACCGCGGCGCTGGGGCGCTGCCAGGCCGACTTGCAGTCGCTGGCCGGCACCTTGTCTGGGCTGGGTGACCGCTTGTTGACAGCGGGCCAGGACTTGGGCGGCATCAGCACCGAGTTGCAATCGGCGCTGGCCAGCGTCACCGCGCTCCCCGGTCGCCTGTTGGCAGCCCAACCCGATGTTGCGGGCCTGACCGCGCAATTGCAGGCCTTGTTGCAGCGAGGCCAGGGTATTGCGCTGCGGGCAGCCGATGTCGAGCCGCGGCTCAACCGGTTCGCCAGCCAACTGCAAGCCTTGTTGCCAGAGCTCAATGAGCTGCGCGACGTTGCGACCCAGACCGTGGTATCGATGGACACCAATGTGGCGGTCGAAGCGGCCAATGCGCGTGCCCAGGCGATGGTCCGTGGTGCTGAGACCGCTGCGCTGGCTGAGCTCAACCTGCTCAAGGCCGAGGTGCAAGAAGGCGCCGATGCGCTGCAGGCTGACTTGACGACGCTGGCCCAGGTCGTGCCGGACACCCTGGATCGGGCGGTCGAGGCGGTGGATGCGTCGGTTCAGGAGGTGTTCGACGCACTCGACCGGGTGCTGGGCCGGCTCGATGTGGCGGTAGACGCGCTGCGCCAGGCGCTGACCGAGTTGCAGGACCAGGCCGGTCTGCTGCACGATCGTTGCGACGACGCTGGTGAACTTCTGGCGATGCCGCTGGACCGTGCGCAGGCGGCGATCGCGTTGCTGGTGTCGCAGGTCGACGAGGTCGGCAACGCGGTCGACGAGGTGCTGGCCTTGGTCGACGCCCAGGTGGAACGCCTGCAAGCCATGATAGACACCATCCGTGCGGCCATCGACAAGGTCGTGGCTGCGGTGGTCGATGTGCTGGCTGAGCTCTCCGACATTCTGGTCGAGCTCGATGGCGAGATCGAGGGCGTCAAGGCCACGCTGTCGGCGATGCCTCAGTTGCTCGAAGACACCGTCAAGCCACAGATCGACGTGGCCGAAGCCTTTGTCAAAGAAGTCAGGCAGGGCATCGTCAGCTTCATGCAGCAGGCCGACAGCGCCTTGTCAGCGGCCAGCGACGAACTCGACCAGGCCGAAGCCTGCTGCGACACCGCGATCGCCACCTGCACCCAGTACCAAATGCGTGTGCCGCCGCTGATCGCCGCTCGGCTGTTGTTCGTCGGTGTCAAGTCCAGCTTGCCTGGCATCCGCACCCTGATCGCCACCGCGCGAACAACGGTGCGCAGTGCCGGCAACACCGCGCTGGGGCTGATGGATCTGGCCATCACGGCCGTTGGCACGCTGCGTGGACTGTTGGCGCAGGCGATCGTCCAGGTCAAGACGGTGGTCAACCGATTGCTTGGCTTGCTCGCGCAGGTGCAGGTGGCGTTGGCACAGGGCCGGGACAAACTGGCGCAGGTCGCGGCCGAGTTGCAGGCGCAGGCCGAGACGCTCAAGGCCAAACCCGATCCCTTGATGGCCCAGGTCCAGGCTGCGATCGACGCATTCCTGGCGAAAGCCAAGCCGCGCGAGGCGGTGGCCGATGTTCGCGCGAAGGTCGATGGGCTGAACCAGACGGCGCTGGGCCCATTGCGCACCCGTCTGGCCGACGGCCTGGGCAGCACCCACTCGGCGATCGACGCTGCGGCGGCCAAACTGCCGCCGCTGGCCGACCCGGTGCAGGCCCAGGTCGACACGATGCGCGCCAAGCTGGCCGAACTGCGTGAGGCGGCTCAGAAGCCCAAGGACCAGGCGCTGGCGCTGATCGAACAGCTGCGGGGGCGAATCGACACCACCCTGGCGCAGGGCCGGCAGAAGCTGGACGACGCGCTGGACCATGCTTTCGGCTTGCTGGAGCATGGGCTGGAGAGTGCGGTCAAGATGGTCGCCGACTTCAGGCTTCCCAGCCTGCCCAGACTGTCGCTGGGCGCTGTCGGCGCGGGTGGGATCGGCAGCGGCCTGTCCTGGCCGGGCGCGTCGGACTTGGTCAGAGATCTGCGTGGCGCGGTGGCTCAAGCGGGCTCGGCCAATGGTGCGCTGGCGGCTGCTTGTGACGCTGCTGGCGGTCTGGTCACCGAGGCTGCGGCAGTCGCCTCTGAATGGACCCAGTCTCTGCCCGCCGACGCCAGTGGTCTGCTCACACCGCTGAGCGAGGCGGCCTCTCAGGTCCAGGCCAAGCTCGAAACAGCCGCCGGGCCGATGGCCGAATCGGTTCAGGACTTGAAGGCGCAGGCCGAGACCATGACCAGTTCGTGGAGCGACCTTGGCGACAGCGCTCGCGACGCGATCGAGTCGCCGCTTGCAGCCATGCGAGAAGGTGCAGTAGCGGCCGCGGCCGAGGCCGATCAGGCGAGTCAGGCGGTTGAGGCCGAACTGGCCTATGCGATGCAGCCTATGCAATCGATGTCGGATGACATGGCCAAGGCGCTGGCCGCTGCCGACGAGGGTGCGCAGCAGGCACAGCATCAGTTGGCTGCGTCGTTGGTCGAGGTGGCTGCGGTGGCCGATGCTTTGCGTGACGCGCTGTCTGAAGCTTCTGCCCAGGTTCAGAAGTCTTGCGACGAAGTGCAGGCCAAGGTCACCGAGTTGCGCGACCAAGCGCAGGCTGAAGTCGACAGCGCCAAGCAATCGCTGGTGTCGGTGCAGGCCGCCGTGCAGGCTGCGCGCGCCGATGTGGTGTCGGCAGAGGCCATCGTCGATGCCGAGGTCGAGCGCCGCGGCGGCGAAGCTCGAGTGCCGCCAGCCCAGGCCGCTGCGCCAGCGGCGCCTGCGGCTGAAGCACCGGCTGCGGCTGCGGCTGCGGCTGAAGCACCGGCTGCGCCTGCGGCTGAAGCACCGGCTGCGGCTGCGGATGAAGCACCGGCTGCGGCTGCGGATGAAGCACCGGCTGCGGCTGCGGCTGAAGTGCCAGCGGCACCTGCGGCTGAAGTGCCAGCGGCACCTGCGGCTGAAGTGCCAGCGGCACCTGCGGCTGAAGTGCCAGCGGCACCTGCGGCTGAAGTGCCAGCGGC
>CAMCTC010000094.1 GCA_945878355.1 Bordetella parapertussis
GCGCTCGAAGGCGACACCGGTGTGATGGGTGAGCAAGCCATCATGAAGCTGGCCGATGCACTCGACAGCTACATCCCGACGCCTGAGCGCGCGGTCGATGGCGCATTCCTGATGCCTGTTGAAGACGTGTTCTCGATCTCTGGCCGTGGTACCGTGGTGACGGGCCGGATCGAGCGCGGCATCATCAAGGTGGGCGAGGAAATCGAGATCGTCGGTATCGCCAACACGCAGAAAACCACCTGCACTGGCGTTGAAATGTTCCGCAAACTGCTCGATCAGGGCATGGCCGGTGACAACGTCGGCATCTTGCTGCGCGGCACCAAGCGCGAAGACGTGCAGCGCGGCCAAGTGCTGTGCAAGCCGGGCAGCGTCAAGCCGCACACGCACTTCACGGCCGAGATCTATGTGCTGAGCAAGGAAGAGGGCGGCCGCCACACGCCGTTCTTCAACAACTATCGCCCCCAGTTCTACTTCCGCACGACGGACGTGACGGGCGCGGTGGAGTTGCCGGCTGACAAGGAAATGGTGATGCCTGGCGACAACGTGAGCATCACGGTCAAGCTGATCGCGCCGATCGCGATGGAAGAAGGTCTGCGTTTCGCGATCCGCGAAGGCGGCCGTACCGTCGGCGCCGGCGTCGTTGCCAAGATCATCGCTTAGTATCGAGTTGTAATGGGTTCGAGCTGCAGGGGCATAGCTCAATTGGCAGAGCGTCGGTCTCCAAAACCGAAGGTTGGGGGTTCGATTCCCTCTGCCCCTGCCAAGCACGAACCACACTGAGCGCGACTGGTAACAAAGTCGCGACAGATTCCAGGCCCGACCAGGCTAGGCCCGCAGGCTGACAACAGCCCGGCGGGCTTTGCTGCTGTTGGGTGCACCCGGCGCAAACCGGCACTTTGGGCCGCGGCGCAGAGGGCGTAAGAGACGAAAGAAATGGCCACCAATACTCAAGTCGAGACGGTTTCTACAGGCGCGGACAAAGCCAAGCTGGCTGCGGCCGTGGTCTTGCTCGTGGCAGCCGTGACCGCGTACTACCTGCTGGGCAAGCAGGACTTGTGGCTGCGCGTGCTGGCGCTGCTGTTGCTGTTGGCTGGCGCCGTGGCCATGTTCTTCACGTCGGAGTCGGGTCGGCAGTTGATTGCATTCGGCCGCGACTCGGTCCGCGAGACTCGCAAAGTCGTCTGGCCCGCACGCAAGGAAGCGATGCAGATGACAGGTTACGTGTTTGCATTTGCCATCGCGATGGCGCTGTTCCTGTTCCTGACTGACAAGACGCTGGAATGGGTGCTGTATGACCTGGTTCTCGGCTGGAAGCGCTAAGAGGAAGATGCAATGAGCGAACTGATTCCCGAAACTGCTGCAGTGCCCGAAGCGCCAGTTGCCACTGGCTTGCCGCTGCGCTGGTATGTGGTCCATGCCTACTCGGGCATGGAAAAGGCCGTCGAGCGCAATATCCGCGAGCGCATCGAGCGTGCCGGTATGCACGACAAGTTCGGTCGCATCCTGGTGCCCACCGAAGAAGTCATTGAACTCAAGAACGGTAAGAAGTCGGTCACTGAGCGGCGTTTCTTCCCGGGCTATGTGCTGGTCGAGATGTCGATGGACGACGAGTCCTGGCACCTGGTCAAGCACACCAGCAAGGTCACTGGTTTTGTCGGTGGTGCGAAGAACCGGCCAGCGCCGATTTCCGAAGCCGAGGTGATGAAGATCGTCAACCAGATGCAGGAAGGTCTGGAGAAGCCGCGGCCCAAGGTCGAATGGCAGGTCGGCGAGCTGGTGCGGGTCAAGGAAGGCCCGTTCACCGATTTCAATGGCGCGGTCGAAGACGTCAATTACGAGAAGTCCAAGGTCAAGGTCTCGGTCACGATTTTCGGGCGTGCCACGGGCGTCGAACTGGATTTCGCACAGGTCGAGAAGATCTGATCAGAAGTTGTTTGTCTCAGTGCGCTGTCACAGCCCCGGCGCGCTGCAAGTATCAAAGGGCTGAAGTGCGGGGAGCTGCGTGAGCCTCAGGCTCACAGGCGTTTGCACCCGATAAGGAGCCATCATGGCAAAGAAAATCGTCGGCTTTATCAAGCTGCAAGTACCAGCGGGCAAGGCCAATCCTTCGCCCCCGATCGGCCCGGCGCTCGGCCAGCGCGGTCTGAACATCATGGAGTTCTGCAAGGCGTTCAACGCCCAGACCCAGGGCATCGAGCCTGGTCTGAAGCTGCCCGTGGTGATCACCGCCTATGCTGACAAGTCCTTCACGTTCATCCTGAAGTCGCCGCCAGCCAGCGTGCTGCTGAAGAAAGCCGTCAAGATCGACAAGGGCTCCGGCCGCCCGCACCTGGAGAAGGTCGGCAAGATCACTCGCGCCCAGCTCGAAGAGATCGCCAAGATCAAGATCAAGGATCTGACCGGCGCCGACATGGATGCCGCCGTGCGCACGATCGCAGGTTCCGCCCGCTCGATGGGCATCACGGTCGAAGGGGTCTGACATGTCCAAGCTCACCAAGCGCCAAAAAGCCGCTGTCGGCAAAGTCGACTCGCTCAAGCTCTACACCTTTGACGATGCGATCGCGATCGTCAAGGACTGTGCCCTCGCGAAGTTCGATGAATCCATCGACGTGGCGGTGCAACTCGGCATTGATGCCAAGAAGTCTGACCAGGTCGTTCGCGGCGCAGTTGTGCTGCCCAATGGCACTGGCAAGACCAAGCGCGTGGCCGTCTTTGCCCAAGGCGCCAAGGCTGATGAAGCCCGCGCCGCCGGCGCCGACATCGTCGGCATGGATGACCTGGCTGCCGACATCAAGGCCGGCAAGATGGACTTCGATGTCGTGATCGCTTCACCTGACACGATGCGAGTCGTCGGCACCTTGGGCCAGATCCTGGGCCCGCGCGGCCTGATGCCCAATCCGAAGGTCGGTACCGTCACCCCTGACGTCGCCACTGCGGTGCGCAACGCCAAGGCGGGTCAAGTTCAGTTCCGTGTCGACAAGGGCGGCATCATCCACGGCACCATCGGTCGTCGCTCGTTCGACAGCGACAAGCTCAAGGGCAACCTCGCGGCCTTGCTGGATGCGCTGAGCAAGGCCAAGCCGGCCTCGAGCAAAGGCGTTTACCTGCGCAAGCTCGCGGTGTCCTCGACCATGGGTGTGGGTGTTCGCGTCGACATGCAGTCGATGACCGCCGGCACCTGACGCATCAAGGCCTATCGCGCCGGTCTAGCGCGAAGGGCCTGAAGTTTGGTGGGCCGCCTCGGTGCAAACCGGCGTCGGGCCATCCAAGACCGCTGGCGAGGCCTGACGGCTTCTTAATCGATCCGCTGTCGTCGAGAGACGATGCCGGATTTGCCAGCGCAGATGGCGGTCCCGCCTGAAGGAATCGGTGTTCGAGGTGCAAGCCTCGAGTGTCCTGATGCCAGAAGGTTTGGTCGCTGCAACCCCGGTGCGCCGGAGGGCGGATGTGGACAAGTTCCACAGCGGCTCGAAGGCGCGATTTTGTGAGGAGCAGACCTTTGAGTCTCAATCGCAACGAGAAGGCAGCCGTGGTCGCGGACGTGTCGGCGCAAGCCGCCAAGTCCCAGACCCTCGCGCTGGCCGAGTACCGTGGCCTCACCGTTGAACACCTGGACAAGCTGCGTCGCGACGCGCGTGAGAAGGGCGTGTATCTTCATGTATTGAAGAACTCGCTCGCTCGCCGCGCTGTGGCCGGTACCCCGTTCGAGGTGGCATCGGAGAGCATGGCAGGTCCGCTGATCTATGGCTTTTCAGCAGACGCTGTCGCCGCGGCCAAGGTCATCGCTGACTTTGCCAAGAGCAACGACAAGTTGGTCATCATCGGCGGCGCTTACGCCGGCAAGGCGCTGGACGCCAATGGGGTGAAAGCCCTGGCAGCCATCCCGAGCCGAGAAGTGCTGATCTCCCAGGTCGCCGGCCTGCTCAAGTCGCCTATTCAGCGATTTGCAGCGGTGCTGGCAGCACTGGTGGAAAAGAACGCCCCTGCGGCTGAAGCGGTTGTTGAAGCGGCCCCTGCCGCTGAAGCGCCAGCTGCCGCCTGATTGATCACAAGTACCACGATCCAAACCAACTCCTGAATCGAGAAAACCCAATGGCATTCGATAAAGACGCATTCCTGACCGCCATGGACAGCATGTCCGTGATGGAACTCAACGACCTGGTCAAGGCCATCGAAGAGAAGTTCGGCGTGTCCGCCGCATCCATGGCGGCTCCGGCCGCCGGTGGTGGCGGTGGCGCAGCCGCAGTGGTTGAAGAGCAGACCGAATTCAACGTCATGCTGCTCGAAGCCGGCGCCCAAAAAGTGCAGGTCATCAAGGCCGTGCGCGAACTCACAGGCCTGGGCCTGAAGGAAGCCAAGGACTTGGTCGACGGCGCTCCGAAGGCTGTCAAGGAAGCGATTTCCAAGGCAGATGCCGACGCGGCACTCAAGAAGCTGCTCGAAGCCGGCGCCAAGGCCGAGATCAAGTAATCCTGCGTCATCGCAGGGCTGGCAAGCGCCTTCGGGGCCTGCCAGCCTTTTGCAATTCAGGGCTTAGGCCCTGGAGACCACTTGAGAACGCCATCCGGGGTATCCTGTAGGGCTTTCTCAAGTGTTCTCTGAACCGACTGCAGAGAACCAGTTTGGTCGGACTTCGGTGCAATGCCGGAGTTGTCCGCCAGCGGCTGGTAGTGGCCAGCCACCAAGCTTCGGGCCGTCCCCCTCAATTTGATGAGATGACGTGCGCCCGGTGCCAGTCGCCGCCGAGACGTCAACCCGGGCCCTGGTTGATGTCATCGAAACGGAGTATCTATGGCGCAAGCAACCCCCTACAGCTATACCGAGCGCAAGCGAATTCGCAAGAGTTTCGGCAAGCGCGCGAACGTCCTGAACGTTCCTTACCTTCTGACCATGCAGCGTGAGGCCTATGTGGCCTTCTTGCAAAAGGAACTGCCACCGTCAAAACGCAAGCCTGAGGGCTTGCAGGCGGCTTTCCTCTCGGCCTTTCCGATCGTCTCGCACAACAACATGGTCGAGATGAAGTTCATCGAGTACAACATCGCCAAGCCGCCGTTCGACGTGCGGGAATGCCAGCAGCGGGGTCTGACCTTCGCAGCGGCCGTGCGCGCCAAGCTGCAGATGATCATCTATGACCGTGAGTCATCGCCGGCCAAGGTGGTCAAGGAGATCAAGGAGCAAGAGGTCTACATGGGCGAAGTGCCGCTGATGACCGACTATGGCTCGTTCATCGTCAACGGCACCGAGCGCGTGATCGTCTCGCAGTTGCACCGCTCGCCGGGCGTGTTCTTCGAACACGACAAGGGCAAGACCCACAGCTCGGGCAAGCTGTTGTTCTCGGCCCGGATCATTCCCTACCGCGGTTCATGGTTGGACTTCGAGTTCGACCCCAAGGACATCCTGTACTTCCGGGTCGACCGCCGCCGCAAGATGCCGGTGACGATCCTGCTCAAGGCCATCGGCCTTAACAACGAAGCGATCCTGGCCAACTTCTTCGAGTTCGACAGCTTCCGGTTGATGGATGCCGGCGCCCAGATGGAATTTGTGCCCGATCGCCTGAAGGGCGAGGTCGCACGTTTCGACATCACCGACAAGGACGGCAAGGTCGTTGTCGAGAAGGACAAGCGCATCACCGCGCGCCACGTGCGTGCGCTCGAAACCCACGGCACGCAGTTCGTCGCGGTGCCTGAGGACTATGTTGTTGGCCGCATCATCGCTCGCAACATGGTCGACGCTGACACCGGCGAGATCATCGCCAAGGCCAACGAAGAGCTGACCGATCTGCTGCTCAAGAAGTTGCGCGCTGCGGGTGTCAAGGACATCCAGTGCCTGTTCACCAACGAGCTCGACCAAGGCGCTTACATCAGCCAGACCCTGGCTGCTGATGAGACCGCCGACGAACTCGCCGCTCGGGTCGCGATTTACCGCATGATGCGCCCCGGTGAGCCGCCGACCGAAGATGCGGTGCAAGCACTGTTCGGCCGACTGTTCTACAACGAAGACACCTACGACCTGTCGCGCGTCGGCCGCATGAAGTTCAACGCCCGGGTTGGGCGTGACGCGCCCGAAGGTGCGATGACACTCAACAACGAGGACATCCTCGACGTTGTCAAGATCCTGGTCGAATTGCGCAACGGCCGCGGCGAGGTCGACGACATCGACCACCTGGGCAACCGGCGTGTTCGTTGCGTCGGTGAGTTGGCTGAGAACCAGTACCGCAGTGGCTTGGCTCGGATCGAGAAGGCCGTCAAAGAGCGCCTCGGCCAGGCTGAGACCGATGCGCTGATGCCGCATGACCTGATCAACTCCAAGCCGATCTCCGCGGCGCTCAAGGAGTTTTTCGGCGCCTCGCAGCTGTCGCAGTTCATGGACCAGACCAACCCGCTGTCCGAGATCACGCACAAGCGGCGTGTCTCGGCTCTTGGTCCGGGCGGTCTGACGCGAGAACGCGCAGGCTTCGAGGTGCGCGACGTGCATCCGACCCACTATGGCCGGGTCTGCCCGATCGAGACCCCGGAAGGCCCGAACATCGGCCTGATCAACTCTTTGGCCTTGTACGCCCGCCTGAACGAATATGGCTTCCTCGAGACGCCTTACCGCCGGGTCAACGAGAGCAAGGTGACCGACCAGATCGACTACCTGTCGGCGATCGAGGAAGGCAAGTACGTCATCGCGCAGGCCAACGCCTCGCTCAGCACTGACGGCACCTTGACCGACGAGCTGGTCTCGGCGCGTGAGGCCGGCGAGTCCGTGTTGACGCAACCCGAGCGCATCCAGTACATGGACGTGGCCCCGGCGCAGATCGTCTCGGTGGCGGCTTCGCTCGTGCCCTTCCTGGAGCACGACGACGCGAACCGCGCGCTGATGGGCGCCAACATGCAGCGCCAGGCCGTCCCAGTGCTGCGCCCAGAAAAGGCGCTGGTTGGTACCGGTGTCGAGCGCGTTGCCGCGATCGACTCGGGCACTGTTGTAACTTCGCGGCGTGGCGGCATCGTCGACTACGTCGACACCAACCGCATCGTGATCCGGGTCAATGACGCGGAAACCGTGGCGGGTGAAGTCGGCGTCGACATCTACAACCTGATCAAGTACCAGCGCTCCAACCAGAACACCAACATCCACCAACGCGCGATCGTGCGCCGCGGTGACCAAGTGGCGGCTGGCGACGTGGTGGCCGACGGCGCTTCCACCGACCTGGGTGAGCTGGCCTTGGGCCAGAACATGCTCGTCGCGTTCATGCCCTGGAACGGCTACAACTTCGAAGACTCGATCCTGATCTCCGAACGCGTCGTGGCCGAAGACCGCTACACCTCGATCCACATCGAGGAACTGGTGGTGATGGCCCGTGACACCAAGCTGGGTTCTGAAGAAATCACCCGCGACATTCCGAACTTGAGCGAGCAGCAGCTGGCCCGCCTGGACGAGTCAGGCATCGTCTACGTCGGTGCTGAAGTCACACCGGGCGACGTGCTGGTCGGCAAGGTCACGCCCAAGGGCGAGACCACGCTGACGCCGGAGGAAAAACTTCTCCGCGCGATCTTCGGCGAGAAGGCGTCCGACGTGAAAGACACCTCGCTGCGCGTCGACCAGGGCACCAACGGCACGGTCATCGACGTGCAGGTGTTCACCCGTGAAGGCATTCAGCGCGACAAGCGTGCCCAGCAGATCATCGACGACGAGCTCAAGCGCTTCCGCCTCGACCTGAACGACCAGCTGCGCATCGTCGAATCCGATGCTTTCGACCGGATCGAAAAACTGCTGGCCGGCAGGACCGCCAACGGTGGTCCGCAGAAGATCGCCAAGGGAACGGTGATCGACAAGGCTTACTTGGCCTCGATCGAGAAATACCACTGGTTCGACATCCGGCCAGCCGAGGACGAGGTGGCGAACCAGCTCGAGTCGATCAAGAACTCGCTCGAGCAGACACGCCACAGTTTCGACCTGGCTTTTGAAGAAAAGCGCAAGAAGCTCACCCAAGGTGACGAATTGCCCGCGGGCGTGCTCAAGATGGTCAAGGTCTACCTGGCCGTCAAGCGTCGGCTGCAGCCTGGCGACAAGATGGCCGGCCGCCACGGCAACAAGGGTGTGGTGTCCAAGATCGTTCCGGTCGAGGACATGCCTTACATGGCTGACGGTACCCCCGCAGACATCGTGCTCAACCCGCTGGGCGTACCGTCGCGCATGAACGTCGGTCAGGTGCTTGAAGTGCACCTGGGCTGGGCTGGCAAGGGCATCGGTCAGCGCATCGGCGACATGTTGCAAGGCGAGGCCAGGGTGGTCGAGTTGCGCAAGTTCTTCGACGAGTTGTACAACCAATCGGGCGGCAAGACCGAGAACCTCGACGCGTTGAGCGACGACGAGATCATCGAGATGGCCGGCGAACTCAAGAAGGGCGTGCCCTTTGCCACACCGGTGTTCGACGGTGCCAAGGAGTCCGAAATCCGTGCGATGCTCAAGCTGGCGTACCCGGACGACATCGCCGCCAAGAAAGGACTGACCGCGACGCGTACCCAGGCCCAACTCTGCGATGGCCGCACTGGCGAGCCCTTTGAGCGGCCCACCACCGTGGGTTACATGCACGTGCTCAAGCTCCACCACTTGGTCGACGACAAGATGCACGCACGCTCAACCGGCCCGTACAGCCTGGTCACCCAGCAGCCGCTGGGCGGCAAGGCCCAGTTCGGCGGCCAGCGTTTCGGCGAGATGGAGGTCTGGGCGCTGGAAGCCTACGGCGCGGCCTACATCCTGCAGGAAATGCTGACGGTCAAGTCTGACGATGTGAACGGACGCACCAAGGTCTACGAGAGCATCGTCAAGGGTGAACATGCGATCGAAGCCGGCATGCCGGAATCGTTCAATGTCCTGGTCAAGGAGATTCGCTCCTTGGGCATCGACATGGAACTTGAGCGCAACTGAAACAGGCACAGGAGAGAAATATGAAAGGTTTACTGGACCTGTTCCGGCAATTCACGCCCGACGAACATTTCGACGCGATCAAGATCGGCATTGCATCGCCGGAAAAGATTCGCTCTTGGTCGTTCGGTGAGGTGAAGAAGCCAGAGACCATCAACTACCGGACTTTCAAGCCCGAGCGTGATGGCCTGTTCTGCGCCAAGATCTTTGGCCCGATCAAGGACTACGAGTGCTTGTGCGGCAAGTACAAGCGCCTGAAGCACCGTGGCGTGATCTGCGAGAAGTGCGGCGTCGAAGTGACGCAGACCAAGGTGCGGCGCGACCGCATGGGTCACATCGACCTGGCAGCGCCCTGCGCCCACATCTGGTTCTTGAAGAGCCTGCCGTCACGCCTGGGCCTGGTGCTCGACATGACGCTGCGCGACATCGAGCGCGTGCTGTACTTCGAAGCCTATGTGGTCGTTGATTCGGGCATGACGCCGCTGAAGAAATTCAGCATCATGACCGAGGAAGACTACGACGCGAAGCGCACCGAATTCGGTGACGAGTTCGTCGCGTTGATGGGTGCTGAAGGCGTGCAAAAGCTGCTCGCCGACATGGACCTCGACGTCGAAATCGAGCGCCTGCGTGGCGACATGACTGGCAGCGAGCTCAAGGTCAAGAAGAACAGCAAGCGCCTGAAGGTGATGGAAGCCTTCAAGAAGAGTGGCATGAAGCCCGAGTGGATGGTCATGACCGTCCTGCCGGTGCTGCCGCCTGACCTGCGCCCGCTGGTCCCGCTGGACGGTGGGCGCTTCGCGACCTCCGACCTGAACGACCTGTACCGTCGCGTCATCAACCGCAACAACCGCCTCGCGCGCCTGCTCGAACTGAAAGCGCCCGAGATCATCGTGCGCAACGAAAAGCGCATGCTGCAGGAAGCGGTCGATTCGCTGCTGGACAACGGCCGTCGCGGCAAGGCGATGACCGGGGCCAACAAGCGCGCGCTGAAGTCGCTGGCCGACATGATCAAGGGCAAGGGCGGACGCTTCCGCCAGAACTTGCTGGGCAAGCGCGTCGACTACTCTGGCCGCTCGGTCATCGTGGTCGGTCCGACGCTCAAATTGCACCAGTGCGGCCTGCCCAAGCTGATGGCCTTGGAGCTGTTCAAGCCCTTCATCTTCTCGCGTCTGGAGGCGATGGGCATCGCCACCACGATCAAGGCGGCGAAGAAGGAAGTCGAAAGCGGTACGCCAGTGGTCTGGGACATTCTTGAGGAAGTCATCAAGGAGCACCCGGTGCTGCTGAACCGCGCGCCGACGCTGCACCGCCTGGGCATCCAGGCGTTCGAGCCGGTGCTGATTGAAGGCAAGGCGATCCAGCTGCACCCGCTGGTCTGCTCGGCCTTCAACGCCGACTTCGACGGCGACCAGATGGCCGTCCACATCCCGCTGTCGATCGAAGCGCAGATGGAAGCCCGCACGCTGATGCTGGCCTCCAACAACGTGCTGTTCCCGGCCTCGGGTGAGCCGTCGATCGTGCCTTCGCAAGACGTGGTGCTGGGCCTGTACTACGCCACCCGCGAGCGCATCAACGGCAAGGGCGAAGGCATGATCTTCTCCGACATCGTGGAAGTGCAGCGCGCGCTGGACAACCACGTCGTCGAGATCACTGCCAAGATCGCGGTGCGCTTGACCGAGTGGGTCAAGGACGGCGACGGCTTCAAGCCCGAAACCAAGCTGGTCGACACGACGGTGGGCCGTGCGCTGCTGAGTGAAATCCTGCCGATGGGGTTGCCGTTCACCAACATCAACAAGGCGCTGAAGAAGAAAGAGATCTCACGCCTGATCAACACCTCTTTCCGCAAGTGCGGCTTGAAGGAAACCGTGGTGTTGGCCGACAAGCTGCTGCAGGCTGGTTTCCGGTTGGCGACGCGCGCCGGCATTTCGATCGCGATCGACGACATGCTGGTGCCGCCGCAGAAGCAGGGCCTGATCGAGCGCGCCGAGAAAGAGGTCAAGGAAATCGAGCAGCAGTATGTCTCGGGCCTGGTGACTTCGGGCGAGCGCTACAACAAGGTGGTCGACATCTGGGGCAAGACCGGCGACGAAGTCGGCAAGGTCATGATGGCGCAGCTGTCCAAGCAGAAGACCATCGATCGCCATGGCAAGGAAGTCGACCAGGAGTCGTTCAACTCGATCTACATGATGGCTGACTCGGGTGCACGCGGTTCCGCCGCTCAGATCCGACAGCTCGCTGGCATGCGCGGCCTGATGGCCAAGCCTGACGGCTCGATCATCGAGACCCCGATCACGGCGAATTTCCGTGAAGGCCTGAACGTTCTGCAGTATTTCATCTCGACCCACGGCGCTCGAAAAGGCCTGGCCGACACGGCGTTGAAGACGGCCAATTCAGGCTATCTGACGCGTCGCCTGGTCGACGTGACGCAGGACTTGGTGGTCACCGAAGTCGATTGCGGCACCGAGAACGGCTTCAACACCCGGGCCTTGGTCGAAGGCGGTGAAGTGATCGAGTCGCTGCGCGACCGTATCCTGGGTCGCGTCGCCGCGGTCGAAGTGATGCACCCGGAGACGCAGGAGCTGTTGCTGCCCGCCGGCACCATGCTCGATGAAGATGCGCTGGACATCCTGGAGGCCGCTGGTGCCGACGAGGTCAAGGTTCGCACCCCGCTGACCTGCGCGACCCGCTTCGGCATCTGCGCTCGCTGCTACGGCCGCGACCTGGGCCGTGGCGGTCTGGTCAACACCGGTGAGGCCGTGGGCGTGATTGCCGCACAGTCGATCGGCGAGCCTGGCACCCAGCTGACGATGCGTACCTTCCACATCGGTGGTGCGGCATCACGGGCAGCCGTGGCCAACAGCGTCGAAGCCAAGTCTGACGGCATCATCGGTTTCAACCCGACGATGCGCTACGTGACCAACGGCAAGGGCGAGTTGGTGGTGATCTCGCGTTCTGGCGAAATCATCATCTCGGACCAGCATGGTCGCGAGCGCGAGCGCCACAAAGTGCCTTATGGCGCCACGCTCAACATCCGGTCCGACCAGCAGCTCAAGGCCGGTGTCGTGCTGGCCAATTGGGACCCGCTGACCCGCCCGATCATCACCGAGTTCGCAGGCAAGGCACGCTTCGAGAACGTCGAAGAGGGCGTGACGGTGGCCAAGCAGCTCGACGAGGTGACTGGCCTGTCAACGCTGGTTGTCATCGACAGCAAGCGCCGCGGCGTGGCCAAGGTGATCCGGCCTCAGGTCAAGCTGCTCGATGCGCTGGGCCACGAGGTCAAGATCCCCGGCACCGACCACTCGGTGACCATCGGATTCCCGGTGGGTTCGCTGATCCAGGTGCGCGATGGCCTGGACCTGGCCCCTGGCGAGGTGCTGGCGCGGATCCCGGTCGAAGGCCAGAAGACACGCGACATCACCGGCGGCTTGCCGCGGGTGGCTGAGCTGTTCGAGGCCAGGTCGCCCAAGGATGTCGGCATCCTGGCCGAACAGACGGGCACGATCTCCTTCGGCAAGGAAACCAAGGGCAAGGTGCGACTGGAGATCACCGACCCGGACGGCATGAAGCACGAAGAACTGGTGCCCAAGGAGAAGAACATCCTGGTGCACGAAGGCCAGGTGGTCAACAAGGGCGAGCTGATCGTCGACGGTTCGGCCGATCCACAGGACATCCTGCGCCTGCTCGGCGTCGAGGAACTTGCGCGCTACATCGTCGATGAGGTTCAGGACGTCTACCGTCTGCAGGGTGTGAAGATCAACGACAAGCACATCGAGGTGATCGTTCGCCAGATGCTGCGCCGCGTGCAGATCTCCAACTCTGGCGACAGCAGCTACATCCTGGGCGAGCAGGTCGAACGCTCGGAACTTTTCGACACCAACGACCGGCTGCGTGGCGAAGGCAAGCTGCCTGCAACCTATGTCGACGTGTTGCTGGGCATCACCAAGGCCTCGTTGTCGACCGACTCGTTCATCTCGGCGGCGTCCTTCCAGGAAACCACCCGGGTGCTGACCGAAGCGGCGATCATGGGCAAGCGCGATGAGCTCCGTGGCCTGAAGGAGAACGTCATCGTCGGTCGTTTGATCCCGGCCGGTACCGGCATGGCTTACCACCAGGCCCGCAAGGTCAAGGAAGAGATGGACGACACCGAGCGTCGTGCCATTGCCTTGCAAGAAGCCGAAGAACTGGCTGCCGTGCAGATGGCGGCGGTCGACGCAGCGCCTGAATCAAGCGCCGGCGTCACAGAGTGATGTCTGGGCGGTTGCCGAGAGCAACCGCCTCATCGACCCCAGGCGGCTCAGGCCGCCTTTTTCACGCCCGTGTCTCAGCGGCGCTATCACCGATCCCTGGCCAAAGCGCGGGTGTTGTGATGCGGACGCCACGCGCAAGCGCTGGTCTGGCCAGGTCAAGCAGCGCGCGATCGCGGCTGAACAACCAGGCCGCGGCCGTTGAACAAGCCAAGTCGATGAACATCTGATCGTCAGGATCTGCACAGATGGGTGCAGGATCATCCACGCCCGGCGGTACTGGCATCAGGCAGCAATACTTGCGCACGCATGCCAGCGCAGTCGCGGGATCGGGGCAGTGTTTGGCAATCACCGGGCGCAACAGCACCTCGGTCAGCTCGGCGAGCATGGACTGCGTCGCCACCCAGCGCAGCTGTCCTGAGACCAGGCATTGGCCCAAGCTGCGCGAGCGCGGATCGTCGAAAACCAGCCAGTCCAGCACCACATTGGTGTCGAGAACGGCCAACAAAGGCAAATTTTCCAAAGCAACACCAAAGGTAAAACGATTTCGTTGGGAGCAACACTTGCCCGAAGAGGCAGTGTTGCATATAATGGAAGGCTTTTCGGCATTTCATGCGCTCGCATCGCTCGAGCGCCCAGTAGTCAAGATGCTTGCATCTGGCGTCGTGTCCTGCGCAGTGGCAGGTCCCGGCGCCGTTTGCGCTTCAGGCTCTGGGCTCTGGTGCGGCGGCCTGCCGGAATGCGTGACTTCAAACGGGAACAAGTTACTTATGCCAACCATCAACCAGCTCGTACGCCACGGCCGTGAGGTCGAAGTCGTCAAGAGCAAATCGCCTGCGATGCAGAACTGCCCGCAGCGGCGCGGTGTCTGCACTCGCGTCTACACCACAACGCCCAAGAAGCCGAACTCGGCGCTGCGGAAAGTCGCCAAAGTGCGTCTGACCAACGGCTTCGAGATCATCTCCTACATCGGCGGTGAGGGTCACAATCTGCAAGAGCACAGCGTCGTGCTGGTGCGCGGCGGGCGGGTCAAGGACTTGCCTGGCGTTCGCTACCACATCGTGCGCGGCTCGCTGGACTTGCAAGGTGTCAAGGACCGTCGCCAGTCGCGGTCGAAGTACGGCGCCAAGCGGCCCAAGAAGGCCTGATCGCCTTCGGGTCCGTGTTGATCTGATCACCCGGCCCCGAGAAAAGACCCCAACCCGGGTCTGACAAACGTTTGTCACGACTGGCTGTGAGGCTGGTGCGGTGACTGTTGCGGCAAACCCCGACCAATGGTCGAGGCGCCGAGTAAGTGAGAGATCCGTTGCGTGATCTCTCGGGTGCGGGCGGCACAGCCCCTGGCACCAACTGAAGCTCCATAAGGAATCGTCATGCCACGTCGTCGCGAAGTACCCAAACGCGAAATCCTGCCTGATCCGAAGTTTGGATCGGTTGATCTGTCAAAGTTCATGAACGTCGTCATGGAATCGGGCAAGAAAGCCGTCGCAGAGCGCATCATCTACGGTGCACTCGAGCAAGTTGAGAAGAAGGCCGGCAAGGACCCGCTGGAGATCTTCATGGTCGCCATCAACAACGTCAAGCCGATGGTCGAAGTCAAGTCACGCCGCGTCGGCGGTGCGAACTACCAAGTTCCCGTGGAAGTTCGCCCCGTTCGTCGGATGGCGCTGGCCATGCGTTGGCTGAAGGAATCAGCCCGCAAGCGCGGCGAGAAATCGATGGCCGCGCGCTTGGCCAATGAGTTGCTCGAGGCCAGCGAAGGCCGCGGCGGTGCGATGAAAAAGCGTGACGAAGTCCACCGCATGGCCGAGGCCAATAAGGCGTTCTCGCACTTCCGCTTCTAAGACCTTTCCCTCAAGCCTTTCCGGCCGCCCCATCCGGGTTATTACTGACCCGAGGGCGGCTCCTGTATTTGGAGTGACACCATGGCCCGCCAGACCCCCATCGAGCGCTACCGCAACATCGGCATTTCCGCGCACATCGACGCCGGCAAGACCACGACAACCGAGCGCATCCTGTTCTACACCGGTGTGAACCACAAGATCGGGGAAGTGCACGACGGCGCCGCCACGATGGACTGGATGGAGCAGGAGCAAGAGCGCGGCATCACCATCACCTCGGCGGCCACCACCTGCTTCTGGAAGGGCATGGAACTGGCTTACCCAGAGCACCGCATCAACATCATCGACACCCCCGGGCACGTCGACTTCACGATTGAAGTCGAGCGTTCGATGCGCGTCCTCGACGGTGCCTGCATGGTGTACTGCGCCGTGGGTGGCGTGCAGCCGCAGTCGGAAACAGTCTGGCGCCAAGCCAACAAATACAAGGTGCCGCGCCTTGCGTTCGTCAACAAGATGGACCGCACGGGCGCCAACTTCTTCAAAGTCGTCGACCAGATGAAGGTCCGCCTGAAGGCGAACCCGGTGCCCATCGTGATCCCGATCGGCGCTGAGGATCAGTTCACCGGCGTGATCGACCTGATCAAGATGAAGGCGATCATCTGGGACGAGGCTTCGCAGGGCATGAAGTTCGACTACCGCGATATCCCGGCCGACTTGCTAGAAGAAGCCAAGAAGTGGCGCGAGAACATGCTCGAAGCTGCGGCCGAATCGTCTGAAGAGCTGATGAACAAGTACCTCGAGTCGGGCGATCTGACCGAGGAGGAGATCAAGGCCGGCATACGTTCGCGCACCATCGCGGCCGAGATACAGCCGATGTTTTGCGGTTCGGCCTTCAAGAACAAGGGCGTGCAGCGCATGCTCGACGGCGTGGTCGACTTCATGCCGTCGCCGGCTGACATTCCGCCAGTGCCTGGCACCGACGACGACGACAAACCGGTCGTGCGCCATCGCACCGACGAGGAGAAGTTCTCGGCGCTGGCCTTCAAGCTGATGACCGACCCCTACGTGGGCCAACTGACTTTCGTCCGCGTCTATTCGGGGGTGCTGAAGTCCGGCGACTCGGTCTACAACCCGATCCGCGGCAAGAAAGAACGTATCGGCCGGATCCTGCAGATGCACGCCAACCAGCGTGAAGAAATCAAGGAAATTCTGGCCGGCGACATCGCTGCCTGCGTGGGACTGAAAGACGTGACCACGGGCGAAACCCTGTGCGACCCGACGTCGATCATCACGCTCGAGAAGATGATCTTCCCGGAGCCGGTGATCTCGCAGGCCGTCGAGCCCAAGACCAAGGCCGACCAGGAAAAGATGGGTATCGCGCTGGGTCGTCTGGCTGCCGAGGATCCGTCGTTCCGCGTCAAGACCGACGAGGAATCGGGCCAGACCATCATCTCGGGCATGGGCGAGCTGCACCTGGAAATCATCGTCGACCGCATGAAGCGCGAGTTCGGTGTCGAGGCCAACGTCGGCAAGCCGCAGGTGGCTTACCGCGAGACCATCCGCAAGACCGTCACCGACGTCGAAGGCAAGTTTGTCCGCCAGTCGGGCGGCAAGGGCCAGTACGGCCACGTCGTCTTCAAGGTCGAACCGCAGGAACCGGGCAAGGGCTTCGAGTTCGTCGACGCGATCAAGGGCGGCGTGGTGCCGCGCGAATTCATCCCTGCTGTGCAGAAGGGTGTGATTGACTCGTTGCCCAATGGCGTGCTGGCCGGTTTCCCGGTGGTCGACGTCAAGGTCACGCTGACCTTCGGCTCGTACCACGAAGTGGACTCGAACGAAAATGCCTTCAAGATGGCGGCGTCGCTGGGCTTCAAGGACGGCTGCCGCAAGGCCTCGCCGGTGATCCTTGAGCCGATGATGGCGGTTGAAGTCGAGACGCCTGAAGACTACGCCGGTTCGGTGATGGGCGACTTGTCGTCACGTCGCGGCATGGTGCAGGGTATGGACGACATGCCTGGTGGCGGCAAGGTCATCAAGGCCGAGGTGCCGCTGTCGGAGATGTTTGGCTATTCGACCACGCTGCGATCGATGTCGCAGGGCCGTGCGACCTACACGATGGAATTCAAGCACTACAGCGAAGCGCCCAAGAACGTGGCTGACGCGATCATCACGTCCAGGGCGAAATAGGCCCACCCCAACAGCGCCTGCGGCGCTCCCCCTCAAGGGGGCGCCGCCAGCGGACCGGCAAAGCCGGATCCGCGGCGGCCGCTGGGTTGCCGCGGCGCAGAATTTGAGATGGTCTTCGGCGCCACACCTGCTGTGGTTGGTCAGCTGCCCGTGGCAGACCAGTGCCGGAAACCTTAAACACACACGGGCAACAGCTCTTTTTGGAGAGAAGCAATGGCAAAGAGTAAATTCGAACGCACCAAGCCCCACGTCAACGTGGGCACGATCGGTCACGTCGACCATGGCAAGACGACGCTGACGGCGGCCATCACGAAGGTGCTGGCGCAGAAGTTCGGCGGCGAGTTCAAGGCCTACGACCAGAT
>CAMCTC010000095.1 GCA_945878355.1 Bordetella parapertussis
GTGCCGCTCAAGCGCACGCTGCTGCTGCAGCTCAACGATGCGGGTTGGCTTGCCGAGAAGGCTGAAGGCCTCACGGTGGTGAATGGCGACACGATTGCGTTGATCAACGACAACGACTTCGGCGTCACGCCCGCGTTGTTTGACGCCCAAGGTGTGGCAGTGAGCGGCGACGTGACAGCCTGCCTGACGGAAAACGGCAAACTCGTCAACAACGGCGCCAAGGTGTGCCCGGCAGCGGCCATTCGGGTGGCGCCCGGCACCGCGTCGGAGCGCCCGACGCGTCTGTACACCTTCAAGTTTCCGAAGGCCATTGCAAGCTATAGCGTGAAGTAGGTTGTTGGCGGAGGAGCCGACATCCAGATCGGCTCCAAATTACATCCCAATTTTTCGACCACCACCACATCGACGGCATTTTTTGCGCGAGGTCCCCCTGTAGCGACCATCGGCCGGCATGGCGCCGAAAGTCAGGCAAACCTCGCGACAAAATCAGGATGGCTTGCCTTCTTGCTCAACGCGAACAGAGAAGAATCTCCAGATGTGAACACGATTGCCGATCCGTCCATTGCAAGGCCGCGCTCGAGTCCGATCCACGGTTGACCGTCGAACTCAAACCAGAGCAGCGCTTTTATGCCGAGCAATCTGATGCGTTGGCGACCTTCATCAGCATGCTGAGCACGTCGCGGTCGGTGATCTTCTCGGTCGGAGCGATGATCACGATGTTCGCGCAGTCGCTTCACGAGTTGGCGAGATCGGCACTGTGCGTGCCCTGGGCTTCAGGCGCGGTGCGGGGCTGATCGCCTTCCTGAGCGCCCCAAGACCGGCCGAAGCCGGCCGCCCCCCGTGGGGATCAAGCAAAGTGGCAAAGCCACATTTGCTTGAGAGCGAGGCGATGTTGCTGTCCTTGGTCGGTGGCCTGATCGGGCTGGCGCGGCTTCACTGATGCAGCCGGTGAATATCTCGACGACCAATTTTCAGACCTTTGCCGAACTGGCCTTCCAGTTCAAGCTGACACCGACAATCGCCTGGCAGACGCCGGCCTTCGCAAGGCCGAGTTGCGCCGCGGCGGCATGGTGTCCGATTGTTCATTCGTCACCGACCCCGGCGCCATCTGACCAGTGTCGGGCCAGTCACCGCCAGTGCGGCGGACTCGCTTGGGCGCTGGCGGCAGATGCCTGAGTTGCGGACGCTCCGGGAAGGCGCGTAAAGCCGAGCCAGTCCGGAGCGGCGCCTCAGACGCCGACCGTGCCGCCGTCCTTGCGCGTCACCACCACCGTGGCCGAGCGCGGGCGCTTGGTGACGGCTGTTTCGGTCTGGCTTGCAGGCCAGGCACTGCTGGGGGTTGCCAGGCTGCCGTTCTCACCAGGATGCTGGACGTTGAAGAACAAGGTCTTGCCATCAGGCGTCACCGCAATGCCTGTGATTTCACAGTCTTTCGGTCCGACCAGAAAGCGCCGAACCTTGTCATCCGACGCATTGGCGCCCTTGATGGTGGCGGTACCGCCCGCAGCCGTTGCAACGCCACCGTCACCCACCTTGCCTGGCACAGCGGCCAGCATCATGCAGTTGGTCACGTCGGTGTAGGCGCCATCGTCGGTCTGGATCCACAACAGCCCGCGCGGATCGAAGTACAGGCCATCCGGGCTGGAGAAGTCGTTGACAGCGGTCAGCCCCGAGAGGTTCACATCAGCAGCGGCATCAGCCTGGGCAGCGAACAGATAGATGTCCCAGGCGAAGGTCGTGGCGGCCACGTTGCCAGCTGCTTCGCGCCAGCGGATGATGTGACCATTCGGGTTGCCCTTCTGGGACGTCGCACCCTTCATGTCTTCGTAGTAACGAGGATTGGCAGCGTCAGGCTTGAGCTGGCTTCCCGTCGGCGTTGCCGTGGTGGCGACACGGTTGCTGTTGTTGGTGAGGGTCATGTACACCTCGCCGTTGAGCGGGTTGACGCCACCCCATTCCGGACGGTCCATTTTGGTGGCGCCACGCAGGTCGGCGGCAATGCGTGCGTGCGTCATCACATCAGCCTGGTCAGCAAAAGCGTAGCTCGCGTTGCTGGCGTCCAGAGCGTTCTTGCCGAAGGTCAGTTCCAGCCACTGGCCCGATCCGTCTGCGCTGAACTTGGCAACATAAAGGATGCCCTCATCCAGGTACTTGGCGCCAGCAGCCATGCCGCCGTTCACGTCCTTGATGTCCCACAGGGCTTTGGATACAAACTTGTAGATGTATTCGTTGCGCGCGTCGTCACCCATGTACATCACGATCGGCTGACCCGGCACCGCCAGAGAGGGCCAAGCGCCTTCATGGTTGAAGCGGCCGAGGGCGGTGCGCTTGGCCGGGATGGCCGTGGGGTTGAAGGGGTCGATCTCGACCACCCAGCCAAAGGTGTTGGCGATATTGCGGTAATCGTCAGTGGCAGCCGCGCCTGTCACCGAGGAAGTCCAGCGGATGAACAGATCGTCCGTCCCGGCGGTGTCCCACAGATAGGGGCTCTTGCGGTTCTCAGGCAGGCCGTAGCGGTTCAAGCCAGCGATTTCCTTGGCAGTGCGCTTGGCGTTGTCGTTGGCGGCACGCGCCACGACGTTCAACCAGTTCTCTTCGCAAGTGATGTAGGTCCCCCAGGGGGTGTAGCCATTGGCGCAGTTGTTGTTGGTACCGCGGGTCTTGAGGCCATCAGCAGAGAACTTGGTCTTGACCAGCGCGTTGGCTTTGACCGGGCCGGTGAAAAGCATCTCAGTGGCCGAGGTGATGCGGCGGTTGAAGCGCGATCCCCGCACCATGCCCATGTCGTTGCTGGTTCCGCGCTTGACTTCCACCACGCTCACGCCGTGAGCATAAATTTCTTTTTCGACTTCGCTGGCCACGCGCGCTGCGCCTGCCGTGCTGCCAGCGGGATGCAAGCCGTAGGGTTGGACCACATATTCGTGGTTGACTGCCAACAGACCGCGGTCGGAGCGGTTGGCATCGTACTTGCCGTCATCGGTCAGGCCGAAGTAGTACATGCCGTCATGTCCGTCGCCAACGCGGCGGTTGTAGGACTCGGCGCTTTCGCTGCCGTCGTTCTTCCATGACTCGTCGCCGTAATGCAGCGGATCACCCAATGCGTGCAGGATGCTGACCTGGTAGCCTTCTGGCACTGTCACAAGGTCGTTCTGGTTCTTAGCCACCGCCGTGAATCCCAGTGCCAACGCCTTCGTGACGGTGGGGGTTTCAGCGATATCACTGCCACCGCAAGCGGTCAGGCCCATTCCACCCAGCAAGACACCGGCCGTGACGCTGACGCCACCCTTGAGCGCACTGCGCCGACTCAAGCGCGCGACCAGAAGGTCATTCATGTGCGCGTTGTCCGTCAGATTGACGACTTCGTTGTCGTCATAGGCCGAGGCTTGGGTAGTCGGCGGCGTCGTCTTCATCATTTTTCAGCTCCAGCTTGATCATTTCAATCGGAGCATTCTCTCCAGTGATTGTGACTGACGAGTGACATGATCGTGTCAGGCTGCTTGTCCGTTTCATTCACACTGCCAATGGCTCATTGAGCGTGTTCATGCGAGCAGCCACAACCAAGTCACGCCAAGGCCTGTGTGGACCAGCCGAGTGAAAAGTCGCACACGGGGCGAGGCCAACGAGCTGGATTGAGCGGGCGCACGTTGTTTGAAAATGCTGCCGTCGGGGGACGAATGATTGCTTGAGGGCCACCCGGCGCGCTTTGGCGTCGACGCCATCACCCATGGCGCGCTGCGCACTAACAGTTGACGTTACCAGCGACGGTTGCGCCAGCACAGGCCACCCCATGGCAGCAATGATCAGTCAGGTAACCCAACAGTGCGTTCATCTGCGCTATCGCGGGCCGGTAGATCAGATGGCGACCATCGCGCTCCTGGGTCACCAGGCCCGCGTGCGTCAACTCCTTGAGGTGGAACGACAAGGTGGAGGCCTGAACATCCAAGGTGGCCGACAGCGCGCCGGGCGTCATGCCATCCGGGCCTGCGCCGACCAGTGCGCGAAATACGCGCAAGCGCATGCCCTGAGCCAACGCGCCAAGCGCAGCCACTGCGGTTTTCTCGTTCATGTTTTCGTCCATGTCATCCCCTCAAGCCCTCACAGCTTCGCTGTCAGGCAGTGAAAAGCAGCGTTGCGCAGACGCCCGCACCAGATGGACCCGGAAGATCATCACCAGCACCTCGACCAGCGGCTCGATCACCCCCGCAAACGCCCGGTCTGCGTTGACCGGTTACGCAACGCAGGCAGTTCAGCGCTGGCCGATGTCCTTGATTTCACGCTGGAGGGCCAAGCGGTCCAGTGAGGCCAATGGCAGCGCCAGCATGAGTTCGATCCGTCGCTTCAGAATGACCGCGGTGTCCCAGAACACCTTGGTCTTGTCCTCATCGGTGCCCCAGAACGCTGCCGGGTCCGGCACGCCCCAATGCGCCGTCATGGGCTGCGCTGGCCACACCGGGCAAACTTCGCCAGCCGCCTGGTCGCAGACGGTGAACACAAAGTCCATTTGAGGCGCCCCCGGTCGTGCGAACTCCGCCCAGTCTTTGCTTTGGTAGCCATCGGTGGGAAGGCCCATCCGCACCAATGTTTTCAACGCAAAGGGGTTGACCTGTCCGCTGGGATGGCTGCCGGCGGAATAGGCAAGGAAGTGGCCTCGGCCCATGCTGTTCAACAGGCCTTCGGCCATGATCGAACGGGCAGAGTTGTGGGTGCAGACGAACAAGACCTTGTAGAGCTTTTCGCTCATGGGTGCTCCTGGTTGAATTTCAGAGAAGGTGGGCGGCGTTCAAGGCCGGACAGCGGGTCGCACCGGCACGGCATGTGGCGCTTTGAGGGCCAGCTTGTCCGGCAAGGCCAAGGTGATCAGCCAACAGGTCACCAGCATCGCCGCCGATCCACTCAGCGAGAACAGCAAGCCGCCCCACTGGTACAGCAGCCCCGACAGCAAGGTGCCGATGAAGCGGCCGAGGGCGTTGGCGGCGTAGTAGAAACCCACATCTTCAGCCGCTTTCTCAGACCCAGCGTAGGCCAGGATCAGGTACGAGTGGACAGAGGAGTTGACCGCAAAGGCGAAGCCAAACAAGCCCAAACCACCCACCACCACCCATTCGAGCTGCGGCACCTTCATGGCAACAAGCACAGCCAGCGCGATCGGCACCACCGCGAGCAGCGCTGACCACAGCCGTGCAGCAGGCACTTCGGTGCTCAGCCCGTCTTCGCTTCGCTTGACCAGCGCGGGCGCCAGCGCCTGCACCAGACCGTAGCCTATGGTCCAAGCCGCCAGAAAGCCACCGACCATCGTGAAGGTCCAGCCAGACGCGTACAGGAACACCGGCACGCCGACGACGAACCAGACATCGCGCGCGCCGAACAAGGCCACGCGGGCGGCGGCCAACAGGTTGATGGCGCGGTTCTTCGCGAACAACTCCTTGGCCGATTTTGAAGCCTTGGCCTTGCCCATCAACGGTGGTACGAAGGCCACCACCCCGGCCAGCACCAGGCCCAGCAGTCCCGCCATCGTCCACAGCGAGACCTGAAACCCAAGCCGGTCCAGCAACAACCCGCCGAGAAAGAAGCCCACGCCCTTCATCGCGTTCTTGCTGCCAGTGAACCAGGCCACCCACTTGAAGAGCTGGCCCGACGCCGTACCGGCGGTGAGCTTGATGGCTGACTTGCTGGCGGTCTTGGTCAGGTCCTTCGCAACACCGCACACACCTTGCGACAGCACCACCCAAGCCACCGACATCGTCACCGTCCAGCTCGGCGACAACTGCGACAACAGCAGGAAGCCCGTGATCTGCGTGAACAGGCCCACCGTCAACATGCGGGCGATGCCGTAGCGCGTGGCGAGCCAGCCGCCGATCAGGTTGGCCAGCACGCCCATGGCCTCGTAGAGCAGGAACAGAAAGGCCAGCGTAAAAGGCGAATAGCCCAAGCGATAAAAGTGCAGCAGCACCAGCATGCGCAAGGCGCCGTCGGTGAGCGTGAAACCCCAGTACGCCGCGGTGACGATGGCGTAGTTGCGCGTGCCGTTGGACTGCGAAGGCATCGGGGCCTGGGGTGACGGGGTGGCAGGGCTGTTCACGGTCAGAGGCCTTGCGCTTGCATGTGGCAGGCCAGGTCCACCATGCGGCAGGCGTAAGCCATCTCGTTGTCGTACCAGGCGTAGACCTTGAGCATCGTGCCGGCGGTGACCAAGGTGGACAGCGCGTCGATGATCGCGCTGCGCGTGTCGCG
Organism: Bordetella parapertussis; assembly: GCA_945878355.1. Lineage (GTDB taxonomy): Bacteria > Pseudomonadota > Gammaproteobacteria > Burkholderiales > Burkholderiaceae_C > Pseudaquabacterium. The sequence goes on from CAMCTC010000095.1 coordinate 6,232, forward strand.
GGCGTAGTCGGCGCTGACGAGCGGCCGCTCTTCGTAACCCAGGATGCCGGCCAGCGGGCCCTTGGCGGCTTTGGCGAAGAGGCTGTTCACTTCCTCGGCCGTGGTCTCGCGCTTGAGCTCGAACACGCAATCGGTCAGCGATGCGTTGAGCACCGGCGCCCGCACCGCGTGGCCGTTGAGCTTGCCTTTGAGCTCGGGGTAGATCAGCGCGATGGCCGTGGCGCTGCCGGTGGTCGTCGGCGCCAGGCTCAGCATCGCGCTGCGCGCACGTCGCAAGTCCTTGTGCGGTGCATCGACCATCAGGTTGGTGTTGGTCGGGTCGTGGATCGTGGTGATCTGGCCGTGGCGGATGCCGATCGCCTCATGCACGACCTTGACCACCGGCGCCAGACAATTGGTGGTGCAGGATGCGGCCGTCACGATGCGATCCCGCGCCGGGTCATAGAGCTGGTGGTTGATGCCGACCACGATGTTCAGGACGTCGCCGACCTTCACCGGCGCGGCCACGATCACGCGCTTGGCACCCCGGTCGAGATGGCCCTGCAGGGTCTCGGGCGTCAGGAACTTGCCGGTGCACTCCAGCACCAGATCAACGCCGAGGTCGCCCCATGGGATCTCGCCAGCGCTAGGGTGCGATGAAAACGCCAGTTGCCGGTCGGCGATGCGGATCGTGTTCTCGCCCTCGGCGGCGATGTCTGTTCGCCAACGGCCTTGAACGCTGTCGAAAGTCAGCAGGTGAGCCGTGGCGGCGGCACCGCCCTTGAGTTCGTTCAGGTGCACGACCTCCAGACGGTTGCCGGCGCGCGGGTCGTCTGACGGTCGCTCTGCGGCGCCCATCGCGGCACGCAGTGCCAGCCGGCCAATGCGGCCCATCCCGTTGATTCCGACTCTCATGATGACCTCGATGACGATGGACAGGAGCGCTCAGTGACCGTTGATATTTCCATTATTGTTGAACTATAAGATGATTTTGTGACCAAGCCGTGACAGGGAAAAATGCAGAGGCGCTGCACCGCAGGCGCAGCCTTGGCAAGAAGTTCAGGCGTGCAGCACCCGGTTAGGTTTCGATGGAATTCAGTCTCGCCGAAGAGTTCCGGGTCGGGCCCGATGCGGCGCAGGGTCGTCAAGCAGCGCCTGCATGCATCCCCTCACAGCATCAGTTGCCCGCCCTCGTCAAAAAAAGGATAGGGTCCCTCGGTCGGTGCGCTGAAGACTTGGTGGGTGACCAGCCCCTCGCCGCTCCACCAATGCAGCAAGTAGCCGGGAGGCTCCATGCGGAACAGTGGCGTGGCGTCGCGCGCGATGTCCAATTGGACGGTGTGCGCCGTGCTCGGCGCGGTCATCACGGCGCGGCCGCCGACGGTCGCGCGGATGTTGCGATGCAGATGCCCGCAGACCACCAGTTGCACCTGCGGATGCGCGGCCAGGATGTCGCCAAATGCCTCGCGGCCGGTCAGGCCGATGTCGTCCATGTGGCCGATGCCGGTCGTGAACGGCGGGTGGTGCATGGCCACCAAGGTCGGCGTGGCGGGCGCTGCGGCGAGTTGCTGTTCCAACCACGCCAGGCGCTCCGCGCACATCAGGCCGCCGCTCTCGCCAGGGTTCAAGGTGTCGAGTCCGATGATGCGGACAGGCCAGTGCGATTCTTGCGCCGCATACTGCCAGAAGCCTGTCGCAGGCACCCAAGGATGCGCCGGAAAGGCGGCGCGCATTTGCTCGCGGTCGTCGTGGTTGCCGGGGATCAGCAGCCAGGGAATCGTCACAGCCTCAAGCTGGGTTCGCAGACGTGCGTATTCCTCGGCCGAGCCGGCGTCGACCAAGTCGCCGGTCAACAGCAGCAGATCGGGCTGTTGCGGCAAGGTCTTGAGATGCGCCAGAGCCTGGTCCAGCAGCGCCGTGGTGTCGACGCGCTGGTAGGCCAGGCGACCGGCGGGTTTGATGTGGGTGTCGGACAGTTGTGCGATCAGCATGTGGGTCTCCTGCGGCCTCGGGCAGCCCGTGGGCGCGTTGCGCTTATTCCATCAACCCTTCGGTGGCCTTGACCAACTCCGGCAGGGCCTGCTCTGCCGACTTCTCGCCACGCATCACCGCCGCGATCACATCGCGCTGGGCACGCCAGATGCGCACCGACTGACCGCCCGGGTAGCCGCCCCAAGGCAGCGACTTGTCGATCTGTGTCGTGGCGGTGCGGAAGTTCGGGTTCTTGTCATAGAACGGCGCGAGAAAGTCAGCACCCATGGCGCGCTGGTTGGTCGGCAGGTAGCCGGTCATTTCCACCACGACCTTCTGCGCTTGCGGGCTGGTCACGAACTTCATGAAGGCCCAGGCAGCCTTTTGCTTGGCGGCGTCCTTGGTGAACATCACGACGGCATTGCCGCCGGTCGGCACGCCGCCGTGAGCCTTGTCGTCGAGCGGGAAGCGCGCGGTGCCCCAGTCAAACTTGCCCCCGACCAGATCGGTCACGACCTTCAAGTGGGCGGGCGTGGAAAACAGCATGCCGGTCTTGCCGGCGCCGAAGGCCTGGCGCGACTGGTCCCAGTCGACCAGCTGCATGCCGCCGTCGGTGACGAAACGGCGGAAGGTCTTGAGCATGTGCACGCCGCCGTCGTTGTTGAAGCCCACCTTCTTGGTGCCGGGCTCCACCAGTTTGGTGGCTTGCTGGTACAGCATGCCCTGGAACAGCCAGTCATCCGGCCAGGCGTGCACGTCGTAAGACATGCCGTTGGCGTCGCCCGGCAAGGCCTTGATCTTGCCGGCCAGGGCGATCAGGCCGTCCCAGGTGTTGGGCATGTTGCGGGGGTCGCCGCCGGCGCGCTTGACCAGGTCGGTGTTGAAATACAGGATGGGCGAAGAGGCATTGAAGGCCAGGCCGTACTGCTTGCCGTCGATCTGTGCCAGCGACATCATGCGCGGCGCGAAGTTGCTGGCCGCAAAGTTGGCCGGCTCGCTCTTGAGCAAAGATGCCAAGTCGACAATCTGGCCGCGTTTTTCCAAGGTGCGGGCCATCTCGCCCAGCAGGTGGTAGCCGGCGTAGTAGACGTCGGGCAGCTGATTCGTGACAGCGCTGCGCAACACCACTTGGTGGCCTTCGTCGTAGCTGGCCGAAGGCGCGCGGAACTGGATCTTGATGTCCGGGTGCTGCTTCATGAACTCGGCTGCCAGCGGCTCGTGGAAGCGCGCAAAGCTGGGGTAGCAATACAACACGTCGAGCGTGACGCTTTGAGCCGCAGCAGGCATGGCGGCGGCGGCGGCAAGGCCGAGGCCGGCCAGCAGGTGTTTGACGAATTTCATGGTCACTCCAAGGGGTTCAAGGGGGAAAGAGGGTTTGTGCGGAAAGGTCGCCAAAGCGCCGCTGCGCTGGCCATTCACCGGAAGCCGGTCATCGTGATGCCCTGGATAAAGCGGCGGCGCGCGACCAGGAAGGCGAGCACCATGGGTGCGGTGATGAGCGCGGCCCCGGCCATCAGCGCGCCATAGTTGGCGCCGGATTCGGCTGCGGCAAACAACAGCATGCCCAGCGGCGGCGGCGCCAGTTGGGTGCTGGAGATCACCACCATCGGCCAGTAGAGGTCGTTCCAATGCGCCACCAGCGAAAAGACCGCGAAGGCGGCGATCGCCGGTCGCGCCGCGGGGGCGACCACGCGCCAGACGATCTCGATCTCGGTCATGCCGTCGAGCCGCGCGGCGTCAATGATCTCGTCGGGAAAGCTCTTGAAGACCTGGCGCAGCAGGAAGATGGCGAACATCGACAGGAAGAAGGGCAGCATCTGCGCGGTGTAGGTATCGAGCGCGCCGACCGTCGCCAGCCCGATGTAGACCGGCAGCGCGATCACCTGGATGGGGATGGCCAGCGCGCCCAGGATGCCCATGAACAGCCATTGGCGGCCCTTGAACTGCAGCTTGGCCAGCGCATAGGCGGCCGGCACCGCCACCAGCAACTGCACCGCCAGGATGCCGCTGCACACCAGCAGGCCGTTGACCATGAAGCGCCCCATAGGCGCCGAACGCAGCACCTCCTGGAAATGCGTGAAGCCGAACCAGCTGCGCGGCAAAGGCCAGAGCGAGACCTCGAAGATCTCCGCCGGCGGCTTGAATGCCGTGCCCAACATCCACAGAAAAGGCATCAGCACCAGCAGCGCGGCCGGCAGCAGCAGCGCGTGCGGCAAGGCACGGGACAGCCAGGCCCTCAGGGTCGCGCTCATGTGTAGTGCAGCTTGCGGTCGAGCAGCGTGACCTGCGCAGCCGACAAGACCAGGATGAAGACGAGAAACACCAGCGTCAGCGCGGCCGCGTAGCCCATCTTGAAATACTGGAAGCCTTCCAGGTAGAGCGCGTACAGCAACACCTCCGAGCCGTTCTTGCCCTGCGTCAGCGTGGCCACGGTGTCGAAGACCTTGAACGCCGTGATGCAACTGGTGACCACGACGAACAGCGTCGTCGGTCCCAGCAAGGGCCAGGTGATGCGGGTGAAGCGGTCCAGCGGCGCGGCCATGCCGTCCACCGCCGCGGCGTCATACAACTCGGCGGGAATGTTGGACAGGCCGGCCAGGAAGAGGATCATGTTGAAACCAACCAGCTGCCAGATGCCGATCAGCGCCAAGGTCGGAATCGTCCAGACGGGCTCGGACAGAAAGGCGATCTCTTGGCCGCCCAGCAGGCGGATGAGTTGATTGACCGGGCCGAGCTTGGGATGCAGCAAGAACTGCCACACCGTGGCCATCGCGATCAGCGTGGCGGTGACCGGCAGGAAGAAGATCACTTCGTAGAACGACCGCGTGCGGCGCCGAGCATGCACCAGCAGGGCCAGACCCAAGCCCAGCAGCACGCTGGCAGGCAACACGAGCGCGACGTAGAGCAAGGTGTTGACGATGGAGCGGCGGAACACCGCGTCGGCCCAGGCGCGCTCGAAATTACCCAGGCCCAGCCAGCGCAGCGTCACGGCGCCAAGCTCATAGTCAGTCAGGCTGAGCCCGACCAGGCAGGCAATCGGCACCGCATAGAGCAGCACGAGCAACAGGGCGGCCGGTCCTGCCAGCCAGGCGCCGCCGTGGCGGTCACCTCCGATGAGGCCGCGCGCTGCTCCAGGCTTGGCGGGTACGGACCGTGTCGTTGCGGTCGGCAGCACAGCGCTCATGTCGTCACGCAGCTGATGCCTGCCGATGCATCGGACGATGAGGCGGACATCGTCGAATTCGGCAGGCTGATGGCCTGGGCGTCGCAGCGGCTGCCGCTGGCGTAGAACAACAACCAGTCGGACCAGCGCCAGCCTAGCCGCACGGCATCGCCTGGTTTGATCGGCTGCGCCCACTGCCGCAGCGGCACGCGCACCGACACCGGCTCAGGCCAATGCGCCACCTGTACCTGCAGGATCCAGTCGGCGCCATGGTGCTCGGCATGGCGCAAGGTGGCCGGCACCTGCGCGTCGGCCGGCCCGGCAAACGCCTCGCGACCTGGCGCGAGCAGCAAATGCTCTGGCCGGATGGCCGCAGCGCCGCCTTGCGTCATCAGAGCCTGCGCACCGGGACCGGCCAGCGCGATGGCCTCGGTCCCGACCAGTTGGCGCAGGCCGCCCTCCGCGCGCAGGGGCACGACGTTGATCGACGGGCTGCCGACGAAGCGCGCCACGTCCAGGCAGTCGGGCCGTTCGTAAAGCGTCTGCGGAGTGGCGAACTGCAGGATGCGGCCGTGCTGCATCACCGCCACCCGGGTGGACAAGCTCATCGCCTCGGTCTGGTCGTGGGTGACGAAGACAAAGGTCGCGCCCAGGCGTCGGTGCAGATCGGCGAGTTCGTCGCGCACCTGGATGCGCAGCTTGGCGTCCAGGTTGGACAGCGGCTCGTCCATCAGAAAAGCGGCCGGCTGGCGCACCATGGCGCGCGCCAAAGCGGCGCGCTGGCGCTGCCCGCCCGACAGCTGCCCCGGTTTGCGTTGCAGCAACTCGCCCAGGCCGAGCGTGCGGGCCAGCTCGACCACTTCCGCGTCGATGCGCGCCAGGCGGCTGCGCCGACCAGGCACCAGGTGGCCGACCAACGGCTGACGCTCGAGGAATGACAAGCGCGACATCAGCAGCGGCATGGCGATGTTGTCGCGCACGCTCAGGTGCGGGTACAGCGCATAGTTCTGAAACACCATCGCGACGTTGCGCTCGCGTGGCCTCAGGGTGTCGACGGCGCGGCCGCCGATGCTGACAGTGCCGGCGTCCTGGGTCTCGAGGCCGGCCACGATGCGCAACAGCGTCGACTTGCCGCAGCCCGACGGGCCCAGCAGCGACACGAACTCGCCAGGCTCCACCTGCAGGTCTATGCCGTCGAGCACGCGTTGGGTGCCGAAGTCCTTGCGCAAACCGGAGATGTTGATGGCGTGGGGCATGGAAGCTGGCAGCCGTCGGCCGTGGATGAACTCCCCAGGATGCTATGCAGCCCACGTGTCAGCTTGGAGGCAGAACGATGACGCGAAAATGTCACACAGGGTTGCCGTCTGATAACCTCAAAATTGCACGCCTTCATAACGAGCCAACACAAACATCGCCGAGCTGCGCATGCCAACGAATCGACTTGGCCTCGTACCGGTTCGGTTCGTCGATCAGCCGCGTCAGTCGGCAACCAGGAAGTTGCGCCCACGCGGGCTCGACAACGCTGCCCGTACTCGCTCGTCGGCGTCATGGATGCCCAACTCGGCGAAGGCCGTCGCGCCGGTGTTGATGCCCAAACCCTGCAGCCAGGCCTGTAGCTGCAGGCAACCCGCATCGGCAGGCTTGCCGAAGACTTCGGCCAGGGCGGCATCGGTGACGCTGCTCCGACCCAACGCCAGTGCCCAGACCTTGGGAAGCCACATCGCGCAGGCCCGGCCGTGCGGCACGCCTTGCTGCAGCGTCAGGTCATAGGACAGCGCATGGGCCAGCGCGGTGCGGGTCTGCGAAAAAGCCATGCCAGCCTGCAAAGCGGCCAACGACAGCTGGGTGCGCAGTGCGATATCACTTGGGCGGTCCAACAGTGCGGGCAGATGCCCGATCACGCCCCTCGCCGCCGCCACCGCCAAACGGCTGCTGGCAGGGTTGGCGTGGCGGTTCCACATCGATTCCAACGCGTGTGCCAAGGTATCGAGAGCGGTGTCGCGGGTCACCTCGGGGGGGCAGCTCAGCGTCAGCGCGGGATCGATGAAGGCCCGTTCGGCATAACCCCAGGTCTCGTCCAAGCTGCGTTTGCAAGCGGGTTCGGCCTCGGTGTCCCACACGGTGGCCCAGCGGGTGACCTCGCTGCCGGTGCCCGCGGTGGTGGGCAGTAACCACAGCGGGGCTTTGTGCATCGCTGGCCAAGGCGAGACGCCGCGCAGCGTGGCGGCCAGCGATTCAAATTGCCCGTCCACTGGGCGGCAGCGCAACACCTTGGCCAAGTCCAGCGTCGTACCACCGCCCACGGCGATGAGCACCGTGTCGGCGTCCATCCGTGGCCACAGCTCTGCGGCCAATTGACGCGCGCACTGGATGCTGGACAGCCCGTCGGGTACGCTCAACCAGCCGCGCAACCGACCCCCCAAGGCCGCCTGCCAACGCGTGCGCAGGCCCAAGGCTTCAGCGGGTGCGAAGGCCAGCACCACGGCCTGTCGATCGACCAGCGCTGCGGCCAAGTCGTCGCTACACCCTAAGCCAAAGCGCACATCCACTGGCATGGACCAAGCAAACGAAGTCTGGGCACAGGCCATCAGCAAACGATCAGATAAAGCGCTTGCGCAGCGTGGCCGACAGCAGGTCGATCAAGGTGACACTGACGGCCAGGATGATCAGCACCGCGCAGGTCTGCGCATATTGAAAGCTGCGAATCACCTCGAACAGCACCGCACCGATGCCGCCGGCACCCACCATGCCCACCACACTGGCGCTGCGCACATTGCTCTCGAAGCGGTAAAGCGCGAAGCTCAACCAAAGCGGCATCACCTGCGGGATGACGCCATAAGCGATCTCCACCAACTTGTGCGCGCCGGTGGCGCGGATGCCTTCCACCGGCCGCGGGTCGATGGCCTCAACGGCTTCGGAGAACAGCTTGGCGAGACTGCCCGTGGTGTGGATGGCCAAGGCCAGCACGCCAGCAAACGGCCCCAGACCCACGGCCACGATGAACAACATCGCAAACACCATTTCGTTGATCGCGCGGCAGGCATCCATCAGCCGCCGCAAGGGCTGGTGCAGCCAAATCGGTGAAAGATTGGCGCTGCACATCAAGCCCATGGGTACCGCTGCAATGATGGCCAGCACGGTGCCCCAAAGGGCGATATGCAAGGTGACGACCATCTCCTTGACGTAGATGCGCCAGTCACGGAAGTCGGGGGGAAAGAAGTCCTTGGCGTAGGTGCCAATGTTCGCACTGTCCTTCAGCAGGTCCAGCGGTCGAATCTCGGCGCCGCGCCACGCCCAAGCCAGCAGCGCCAGGATCAGGGCCCAGGCAAAGTAGCTCAGCCAGCCTGGGCGTTCGGCTTCAGCACGCTTGCGCAGTCGCTCGAGCGAAGCGGTTGAAGGCGCAGCGCCCGCATCCGCAGAAGCCACCAAGACATTCACCTGCCCAACGCCGCCAGCTTGCGGTCGATCTCAGCCAACAGCTTGGCTTTGTCGTCGGCCGACGTCTTCTCGTCGTTCTCGGCCTTGGCTCGGTCGCGGAACAGCTCAAGTTGTCGAATCGGGATCAGCTGATCGTTGCTGCTGTCGCGAAAACCACCGTAGTTGTAGATGGCCTTCAGTGTGGCCTTTTCCTGCGGGTCGGTCTTGGCGTAGCCCAGCACGAATGTCTTGAGTTTGGCCCTGACGGCTGGGTCCAGATCCTTGCGCCAGACGAAGGGGTCGCTGGGAATCAGCGGGCTGCGCCACAGCACTTTCAGCTGACTGAACAGCTCGGGCTTGCTGCTTTCCAACTTGCCCATGTCTTCGGTGTTGTTGGTGGCCACATCCACCTGCTTGGCCAGCACCGCCTGAATGTTGGCGCCGTGGCTGGCATTGCGCACAGTCTTGAAAGCGGTGCGGTGGTCGACCTTGTTCTTCGCGAAGACGTAGAACGTGGGCACCAGGAAGCCCGAGGTGGAGTTCGGGTCGCCGATGCTGAAGTTGATGGTCTTGCTGTTCCTCAGCACATCGTCCAGCGTGTTGTACGGGCTGTCCTTGTGCGCAATCAGCAAACCGTGGTAGCCGAAGCTGCCGTCGGTGTACATCACCTGCGCAAAAACCTCGCCCTGCGCACGGTCCACAGCCTCCATCGCGGACTTGTTGCCGAACCAGGCCACCTGCACCTTGTTGAAACGCATGGCTTCGATCACGCCCGCGTAGTCGGGTGCGTAAAAGCTCTTGATAGTCAGGCCGGTCTTCTTTTCCATGTCGCGAAAAAAGGGCTCCCAGCGTTCGCGCTGGGTGCTGGCCGAGTCGGTGGCGATGATGCCGAAGTTGATTTCCTGCGCCTGCGCCGAAGTGGCAGCCAAGCCCAGGCTCAGCAGAGCCAGCATGACGAAAGTGCGACGGGTGGTGGCGTGCATGCAAAGTCCTCGTGGGGTGTTTTCGGTTGGGGGGTCAGGTGCTTGCGCCAAAGCTCAGCGGCCATGGTCGCTGGGGCGCGGACCCGGTGTCGATGGGCTTGTCGACACCGTGCTCGTGAGGTTCATCCTCGGTTTGCAATTCGTCAGCAGCGGTGCCGTAGAGCTCTCGCAGGAAGCTCGGCGTCAAGGCCGCGCTGGGGCCGTCGTAGACCAGCACACCGTCACGCAGCGCCACCACGCGTTCGCAGTAGCGTCGGGCCAGGCTCACGTGGTGCAGGCTGACGATCAGAGTCATACCCTGCTCGCGGTTCAGGGTTAGCAGCAGGTCCATCACGCGGCGGGTGCTCTCGGGGTCTAGCGAGGCCACCGGCTCGTCTGCCAGCAATAACTTTGCACCTTGCACCAGCGTGCGGGCGATCGCCGCGCGCTGCTGCTGACCGCCCGACAAGGTGCTCGCGCGCTGGAAGGCTTGCTCTCCCAAACCCATGGCGTCCAGCGCGTCCAGGGCACGGGCCTGTTCCTGCGGCGTGTATCGGTTGATCATTGCGCGCCATAGCGGCAACTCGGCGGCCAGGCCGGTCAGCACATTGGTCAACACCGGCAAGCGGCCCACCAGATTGAACTGCTGGAAGATGATGCCTACCTGCCGGCGCAGCGCCCGGATGTCGGCCGCCACTCGGCCCCCGCTTTGCAGGCTGCGGCCAAAAACTTCTATCGTGCCATCCTGCGCATCCAGCGTTTCCAGACCGCACAAAGCGCGCAACAGCGTCGACTTCCCCGAACCCGAGGCCCCCAGCAACGCGACGCGTTCACCCTGGCGCACCGTCAGCGACACCTCGCGCAAGGCTGGGCGCGTCACGTTGAAAGTCTTGCTGGCACGGCTGACGCGCACCGCCATCTGCTTGGCCATATCCATACGGCAGCATAAATTCGCCGCATGACAGCATGGTGACGTGCCCGACAAAGCAAGCACCCGGCATTCAAAGTGCTGTCATGCCGGCGCCGCAAAGTCGCGCCGAGTGCAGTTGGTGGTCGACCAAACCACACCAGAAATGCTTCGTCGACGTACTGAGCGCCCCGAGGCCGGCCGACGCCGGCCGCCCCCCATGGGGGCCAAGCAAAGTGGCCAAGCCACATTTACTTGAGAGGCACAGCGCAGCAGCAAAGCGCTTTCGGCGGGTTCGGTCTCACGACACATGCGGCCGTGTTGCATCACCGCCACTCGGGTCGACAAGCTCATGGCCTCGGTCTGGTCGTGGGTGACGAAGGTCGCGCCCAGGCGTCGGTGCAGAACGGCAAGTTCGTCGGGCACCTTGATGCGCAGCTTGGCGTACAGGTTGGACAGCGGCTCGTTCATCAGAAAAGCAGCCAGCTGGCGCACCATGGCGCGCGCCAACGCGGCACGCTGGCACTGCCCGCCCGACAGCTGCCCCGGCTTGTGTTGCAGCAACTCGCCCAGGCCGAGCGAGCGGGCCAGCTCGACCACTTCCGCGTCGATGCGCCGGCGGTCAACGTGGGTGTCGACGTGCGGACCGTTCAGCAAAATAAACCATTTAAAGCGCCTAAAGCGCCTAAAGCGCCTAAAGCGCTCATTTTGTCTAATATTTGACTAAGACAATTGATTGGTAGGACTTACGCAAACCGAACTCAGCTAGCGCTCAGTTCGGACTTTTGTAGCTGATTTATACGATAGACATTTGGACAGATGGCTTCATGAGTTCTTGCCTCATGTAAGCCGACAGCATCCCTTTTTTAACGCTGTAAATATTGCTTT
>CAMCTC010000096.1 GCA_945878355.1 Bordetella parapertussis
TCTGGCGGAGAGGGTGGGATTCGAACCCACGGTACGTATAAACGTACACGGGATTTCGAGTCCCGCGCATTCGACCACTCTGCCACCTCTCCGGATACGCGATCGCCCCGGTCTGTTGGGCGAAGCCTACGATTCTAGCGCATCACGGCGTGAGGAATTCGGCGCCTCGCAGATAGGGCCGCAATGCGGCCGGGATCCTGATGCTGCCGTCGGCCTGCTGGTGGTTCTCCAGCACCGCCACCAGCGCGCGCCCTACCGCCAGACCCGAGCCGTTGAGGGTGTGGACCAACTCCGGCTTGCTGTCAGCCTTGCTGCCCGAGCGACGAAAACGGGCCTGCATGCGTCTGGCCTGGAAGTCACCGCAGTTGCTGCAAGAGCTGATCTCGCGGTAGGTTTGCTGGGCCGGCAGCCAGACCTCCAAGTCGTAGGTCTTGGTGGCGCCAAATCCCATGTCGCCGGTGCACAGCAGCACCACGCGGTACGGCAATTCGAGTTGCTGCAAGATGGCCTCGGCATGGCCGACCATCTGCTCGAGCGTGGCCTCGCTGTGCTCGGGGGCGACGATCTGCACCATCTCGACCTTGTCGAACTGGTGTTGGCGGATCATGCCGCGGGTGTCGCGGCCAGCCGAGCCGGCCTCCGAGCGGAAGCAAGGGCTGTGCGCGGTGAGCTTGATCGGCAGGTCTTCGGCACGCTGGATTTGCTCGCGCACCGAGTTCGTCAACGAGATCTCGGATGTCGAAATCAGGTACTGCTCGGGCTGGCTCTCATCGCCGCCCCGCAGCACCCAGAACATGTCGTCCTTGAACTTGGGCAACTGGCCGGTGCCCTCGAGGATTTCGCGGTTGACGATGTAAGGCGTGTAGCACTCGGTGTAGCCATGCTCAACCGTCTGCACGTCCAGCATGAACTGGGCCAGCGCGCGGTGCAATCTGGCGATCGGTCCTTTGAGGAAGGAGAAGCGAGCACCGCTGAGCTTGGCACCCAGCTCGAAGTCCAAGCCCAAGGGCGCACCCAGGTCGACATGGTCCTTGACGCTGAAGTCATAGACGCCGGGCAGACCCCAGCGCCGCACCTCGGCATTGGCCGACTCGTCTGCGCCAACCGGGACGCTGTCGTGCGGCAGGTTCGGCAAGGACATCAGCTGCGCCTGCAGTTCAGCCAGGATCGCCTCCAGGCGATCGGCGCCGGCCTTCATCTCGTCGGCAATGCCGGCCACCTCGGCCATCAGCGCAGCGCTGTCCTCGCCCCGACCCTTGTTCTGGCCTATCTGCCGTGACAGGCTGTTGCGCCTTGCTTGCAACTCCTCGGTGCGGGTCTGCAAGGTCTTGCGCTCGGCCTCGAGTGCCGAGAACCGCCCCACATCGAGAAACGGCTGAGGTGTCTTGCGGGCATTGAGCCTGGCCACCACGCCTGGCAGGTCGCGGCGCAGTTGGGTGATGTCGAGCATGGCGTGGGTCCTGGGAAAGTCGAATCTTGAACGTGATGGCTTGGCGCAAACGGCACGGCCAGCGGGCAGCAGTCGCCGCCGGCAGTGAAGAACTCAGGATCGCGACGCGGCATCCTGGCTCATGGATTTGTCGCCCAAACCCATCGGCAGCGGAAAGTGCACCGTCTCCTCGACCCCGGCGAGGCGCCGCACACTCAAAGCCCCCAGCGCCCGCAGCCGCGCAATGACTTGCTGGACCAGGATATCTGGCGCCGATGCGCCGGCCGTCAGGCCGACACGGGGGCGGCCGTCGAACCACGCCGGCTCCAGGTCATCAGCCGCATCGACCATGTAGGCAGGCGTGCCCAGGCGGTCGGCGAGCTCACGCAAGCGATTGCTGTTGCTACTGCTCGGACTGCCGACGACGATCACCACATCGACCTGGGGCGCCATCAGCTTGACCGCATCCTGGCGATTCTGGGTGGCATAGCAGATGTCTTGGTGCTTGGGCTGGCGCACCTGCGGAAACAGCCGTTTGACCTCGGCCAAGATCTCGGCGGCGTCGTCGACGCTGAGCGTGGTCTGGGTCACCACCGCCAGCAAGTCGCCGCGCGGCTTGACCGACGCGACATCGGCCACGTCCTCGACCAGGTAGATGCCCTCTGAGAGTTGGCCCATCGTGCCCTCGACTTCGGGGTGCCCCTTGTGGCCGATCATGATGAACTCGTAGCCCTCGCGTGCGAGCTTGGCCACCTCCACATGGACTTTGCTGACCAGCGGGCAGGTGGCATCGAAGACCTGGAATCCGCGCGCAGCCGCCTCGACGCGCACCGCCTGGCTGACACCGTGGGCGCTGAAGATCAAGGTCGCGCCAGGCGGCACATCGGCAAGATCCTCGATAAAGATGGCGCCTTTGAGCTTCAGATCGTTGACGACATAGGTGTTGTGGACGATCTCATGGCGGACGTAGATGGGCGCGCCAAAGCGCGTCAACGCGCGCTCGACAATCTCGATCGCCCGGTCCACACCGGCGCAAAATCCACGCGGCTCGGCCAGCAAGACCTCGGTGATCGACGATGCAGGCTCCAAAGCCATCACAGCACCCCGATCACATGCACCTCAAAACTCACAGCTTGGCCTGCCAGCGGGTGGTTGAAGTCGAACAGCAACCAGCCCTCACCGCTGTCGCGCACCACGCCGGCATAGCTGCCACCGCCGTCAGGCGTCGGGAACTGCACCACATCGCCGACCTGGTACTCGGCGTCGGGGTCACCGAGCTCGGCCAACAGCTTGCGCTTGACGCGTTGCAGCAACTCGGGGTTGCGAGCACCGAAGGCCTCGCCCGCGGCGAGCGAAAAAGTCTGCCGCGTGCCTTCGGCCAATCCGATCAGGCGCCGCTCCATCGCTGGCGCCAGTTGCCCGCTGCCCAACGACAGCGTCGCCGGCTTGTCGGCAAAAGTGTTGATCACATCCGCGCCGTCGGGGCCTGCGAGCCGGTAATGCAGGGTCAGGAACGACCCCTCCTGAATGGTGATCACGCTGATGGGGGAGATGATGGGGGAAGCGGAGCCCGAACCGGGCGCATAGACTGCTTACCATTCTACGAGCCCCGGCACACCGCCCGAACGCCGCCCGAACCCCGCAGCATCACCACAAGCCATGTCGATCAAGCAACTCCCGGCGGATGCCAGGCCGCGTGAAAAACTGCTGCAGCACGGCGCCGCCAGCCTGTCAGACCCTGAACTGCTCGCCTTGCTGCTGCGCACTGGCTTCAAGGGTCAGGGCGTGCTGCAGATGGCTGGCCATGTGCTGGAGCGCTTCGGCGGATTTGCTGAACTGCTGCATGCGCAGGCCGCTGACTTGAAATCGATCAAGGGTCTGGGCCCCGCCAAGCAGGCCGAACTGGCGGCGGTGATCGAGATGGCGCGACGTGCGCTGGCCCAGCAGCTCAGCGCAGCGCCGGTGTTCGACTCACCGCTGGCGGTCAAGGACTACCTGCAACTCCATCTGGGCAACTTGCCGCACGAGGTGTTCGCGGTGCTGTTTCTGGACGCCCAGCATCGATTGATCAAGCTCGACCAGATGTTCACCGGCACGCTGGGCCAGACCAGCGTCTACCCGCGCGAGGTGGTCAAACTGGCATTGACGCGCAATGCCGGTGCGGTGATCCTGGCCCACAACCACCCGTCTGGCGTGGCCGAGCCGTCGCGCGCCGACGAGTTCCTGACCCAGTCGCTCAAGAATGCACTCGCGCTGGTCGATGTCCGGGTGCTCGACCACTTGGTGATCGGGCAAGGCCAGGTGGTGTCGTTTGCCGAACGGGGCTTGTTGTGAGGATCGGTAGCTTCGCCGAACTCAGCGTGCTGCGCGAAGCCCTGCACCAGGCGCGGCGTGACGCTGCGGCGCGAGAGGCCAATGAGCGTGCAGCCCAGGCACTCGCCGCCGCCATCGCGCGAAGCCAACCCGCGCCCCAAGGCCTGTTTGCGCGCAGCGTGGGCAGTGTCTATCCGCTGCCCGACCGCCAGCAGGCCCAGATCGAGCTGCCCCGACCGCCGCCGCACCCGCGCCAACGCGAGCTCGACGAGCAGGCAGCGTTGGCCGAATCGATGTCGGACGAGGTCAACCTGGAGTCGTTGCTGCTGACCGACGATGGCCTGAGTTTTCGCCGGTCGGGGATAGGCCAGGACGTGGTGACCAAGCTGCGTCGAGGCCATTGGACGCTGCAGGGGCAGATCGACCTGCACGGTTGCAACCGCGATGAAGCCCGCGAGTTGCTGGTCGGCTACATCCGCGAGAGCCACCGCCGCGGCACGCGCTGCCTGCGCGTGGTGCACGGCAAGGGATTGGGCTCACCCGGCCGTGAACCGGTGCTCAAGTCCAGGGTGCAGCGCTGGCTGGCGCAAAGCGCCGAGGTGATCGCTTTCGCGCAGGCCAGCGGGCCACAGGGTGGCGCCGGCGCGCTGATGGTGCTGCTCGCCGGCTCGGCGCGCTGACAGTTCACCGATGGCGCAGTGATGGCGCGTCACGCCAGGCTTCCTGCCCGCTGGCCGGCGAGATTGAAACCGGCGAGACCGCCTCAGCCGCCTTTGTTGCGCATCCAGTCAGCGGTGCCGAAAAAGCTCTCGGCCAGCCTTGTTGCCAAGCCAGCATCAACGCCTTGCTCGTCCATCGCCTGCGACATGCAGCCCAGCCATTGGTCTCGTTCGGCGATGCCGATCGCAAACGGCAGGTGGCGAGCACGCAGCATCGGGTGGCCAAATCGCTCGACGTAGAGGTTCGGCCCGCCCAACCAGCCGCACAAGAACCAGTGCAGCTTGTCCCTCGAACCGCTGAGTTCAGCGGGATGCAGCGCGCGGATGCCAGCGCAAGCGGGTTCGAGGTCCATCAAGTCGTAGAAGCGGTCGACCAGCGCGCGAACCGCAGGTTCTCCGCCGAGACGGTCGAAGGGCGTGGGTTCGGCTGGTGCAGGGTTTTCGGTCATGGTGGCAGCAGTTTGCCAGCCGCCGCGGCGATGCCGACCGCCGCTGGGCTGCCGGGCAAGGTCTCGAGCAGCAGCAGCCGCTGCTGGATCGATTCGCGCACCGCAGCGTCGAACGGCACCTCACCCAGCAACGCGAGCTGCAGCGGCTTGTCCAGCGGCGGATTGACGAAACGGTCTAGCACTTGCTGCAACTGGGCCCGAACGGCCAAGCCCTGGCCGCGCTGCTGGGCCTGGTTGACCAGCAAACGCACAGGTCGCGCCGCCTGGGTGGTGGCCAGCAGCTTGATCGCAGCGTATGCGTCGGTCAGCGAGGTCGGTTCGGGCGTGACCACGACCAGCAGCTCGTCGGCCAGCGAGAGCGTGAACAGCACCACATCCGAAATACCGGCGCCGGTGTCGAGCAAAACGATGTCAAAGTCAGGTCGCACCGCGTCCACCACCTCGACCAGCCGGTCGTGCAACTCGGGCGTCATGCGCGAGTACTCCAGCAGCCCGGACCCAGCCAGCAGCACCGTGAAGCCGCAAGGCGCTGGCTGCAGCGCATCGGCGAGTTCGGCGCGACCGCTGAACACATCGTGTAGCGTGACCCGGGCGCACAGGTTGAGCACCACGTCGAGGTTGGCCAGGCCCAGGTCGGCGTCGAGCACCAGCACGCGCTGGCCAGCACGCGCCAAAGCCGCAGCCAGGTTGGCGCTGACAAAGGTCTTGCCCACACCGCCTTTGCCACTGGTCACCGCGATGACCCGCGCCATGGCCCGACCCGGATGGACAGATTCACTCATGGAAGATCCTGGATCAATGGGCCGCCGAGCAGCATCTCGCGCTCCTGGCGGCTGACGCTGCCCGCAGCGGGCTGTTCCAGGCAGCAGCGGTCGCGGCCCTCGGCCTTGGCGCGGTAGAGCTGCTGATCGGCGCGCTGCAGCCAGATGCCGGGCGTTGAACGCACCCATTGCGGCGCAAACGCGCCGCCCACACTGACGGTCACCGACAAGCGTCGGCCCTCGGGCGGCAGCGCCACGGCTTGGCGCGCCACACGCTGGCGCACGCGCGACGCCACCTGCGGGCCGAATGCGGTCGGGCAGTTGGGCAACAGCAATGCAAACTCCTCACCACCGATTCGCGCGGCCAGGTCCATCGGTCGCACGCTGTCGCTCAAGGCCTTGGCCACCGCGCTGATCACCAGGTCGCCGGCAGCATGACCATGGCTGTCGTTGATGCGTTTGAAGTGGTCGATATCGATCATCAGCAGCAATGCCGGCTCGGCGGACCGCGCGACCCGGTCGACCTCGCGCGCAAGCGCCAGCTCGAAGCTGCGTCGGTTTGCAAGGCCGGTCAGCACATCGCGACTGGACAAGTCCACCAGTTGGTCGATCAAGGCTTGCAAGTAGGCGACAGACCCGCGTGCGGCGGACGGTTCAGCCTGCCCGGATTGGCGTAGCAGCGCCAGCGCGGCATCGAACCTCAGCAGGACGCCCGGGCCTGGCGCGTTGCAGGTCCTGTCGGTCGGGTGGGTGGGCGCTGCGGGTTCCACAAGGACTCGAAGTCTAGCCAAAACGCTGGGCGCCCGACCGCTAGATCTGACCCCATAACAGCGGCTATTTCGACGACTCGCCTCACCGGCCGAGCGCACAGACTTGGCGCCACAGGCCGATCGCACCAGCCACCAGCCCATTGCGCGCCCAACCCGCCTCGTCAAGACCAGCCCCGCCAAGACCAGCCCCGTCAGGACCGCCCCATCACCATGTCCAGCCCCGCGGTCGACCCGAGCCTGCGCTTTTCGCAAGCTGACTTCGAACAGGTTCGATCGCTGATCTACCAGCGTGCGGGCATCAGCCTGAACGCCGGCAAACACGCGATGGTCTACAGCCGGCTTTCGCGCCGGCTGCGCGAGACCGGTCAATCCACTTTTACAGGCTACCTGCAGTGGCTGCAAGCCAGCAAGGGCGCGGCCGGTGAGGCCGAATGGCAGGAGTTCGTCAACTGCCTGACCACCAACCTGACCTCGTTCTTCCGAGAAGATCATCATTTTCAAGCCTTGGCCGACGATCTTCGCGAGCGCGCAGGTCGCCATCTGCGCATCTGGTGCAGCGCTGCATCGACCGGTGAGGAGCCGTATTCGATCGCGATGACCGTGGCCGAGACCTTGGGCGCGCAGGCACAGGTCAGCATCCTGGCCAGCGACATCGACACCAAGGTGTTGGCCACCGCACAGCGCGGGGTCTACGAGGCAGACTCGCGTGGCCTGTCGGCCGAGCGGCTGCTGCGTCATTTCATGCGCGGCAAAGGCGGTAACTCGGGCTTCATCCGCATCAAGCCCGAACTGGCCAGGCGGGTCGAGTTCCGCCCGTTCAACCTGATGAGCCACAGCTGGTCGCTGGGCGAGCCCTTCGACCTGATCTTCTGCCGCAACGTGATGATTTATTTCGACGCGGCGACCCAGCGCCAGGTGTTGCAGCAGATGCACAGCGTGCTGCGCCCTGGCGGGCTGCTGTATGTCGGGCACTCCGAGAACTTCACCGAATCGCGTGCGCTGTTCCGTCTGCGCGGCAAGACGGTCTACCAGCGGGTCTGAGAAGGTCTCTCAGGTGCGGCACTGCAGTCCGGCCTTGCGCTGCCGATAAACAGCCAGGACTCCTCCAGCCATGATGCCCCCCTCCGCTTTGGCGCGTGCGCCCTCGCTCTGCGCCTCACCCAGGCTCGCCCGGCTCAAAGCCGCGTCGCGGCAGCCCGGCCAGGCATCGTTTTTCTATTGGGACGCCCACTTTCGCAACGACGCCGTCAAGGTCTTGCCGGGCGAGTACTTCGTCTCCGACGAGGACTTGCTGATCACCACCACCTTGGGATCCTGCATCGCCGCCTGCCTGTGGGACCGCGAGCGCCGCATCGGCGGCATGAACCACTTCATGCTGCCCGACAGCCAGGGCCCTGATGGCGCCCAGGGCGGCGGCCGCTACGGCAGCTATGCGATGGAGTTGCTGATCAATGAGCTGATGAAGCGTGGCGCTGCCAAGTCGACCCTCGAAGCCAAGGTCTTCGGTGGCGGCGCCGTGATTGCTGGCATGAACAGCCTGAACGTCGGCGAGCGCAACACCCGTTTCGTGCTCGAGTACCTGCAGACCGAACGCATCCCGGTGGTCAGCCGCGACGTGCTCGATGTCTACCCTCGCAAAGTCTGCTTTCTGCCGGCCAGCGGCAAGGCCATGGTCAAACGCCTGGCGCCGACCCATGCCGAAACCTGGATCGCGCAGGACAGGGCCGCCGCGCAGCGCGCGCTGCCCACGGCCAGCCGCGGTGGCTCGGTCGACTTGTTTTGAACAAGCCATGGTGACCAAGATACGGGTGCTGGTGGTCGATGACTCGGCACTGGTTCGCAGCCTGCTGAGCGAGATCATCAACCGCGAACCCGACATGCGCTGCGTCGGCGCGGCCAGCGATCCCTTGGTCGCACGCGAGATGATCCGCCAGCTCGCCCCCGATGTGATCACGCTCGACGTCGAAATGCCGAGGATGGATGGCATCGACTTTCTCGGCAAGCTGATGCGGTTGCGGCCGATGCCCGTGTTGATGGTCAGCACGCTGACCGAGCGCGGCGCCGAGGTGACGCTGCGTGCGCTAGAACTGGGCGCAGTGGATTTCGTCGCCAAACCCAGGATAGGCGTTGCCGATGGGCTGCGCCTGCTGGCCGAGGACATCTGCGCCAAGCTGCGCACAGCGGCCCAAGCCCAGGTGCGCCGCCTGCCGAGCCCGGCCGCCAGCACGCCGCAGCGCCCAGCCGCACCAGGCCTGGGTCGGCTGTCGACCGAGAAAATCGTCTTCATCGGTGCCTCCACCGGCGGCACCGAGGCCACCCGTGAGTTGTTGACGGGCTTGCCGGCCGACGCGCCAGCGGTGGTGATCACCCAGCACATGCCGCCCGGTTTCACCCGCAGCTATGCCGCGCGACTCGACAGCCTGTGTCGCATCCGCATCAAGGAGGCTGCCGACGGTGACCGCATCCTGCCCGGCCATGGCTATATTGCGCCCGGCGGCTTGCACTTGACGGTCGAGCGTTCGGGCGCGAACTACCTGGCCAGGGTGCGCGACGGTGACCCGATCAACCGCCACAAGCCCAGCGTGGAAGCGCTGTTCGAGTCGGCCGCTCGGGTGGTCGGTCCCAACGCGCTGGGCGTGATGCTCACCGGCATGGGTGCGGATGGCGCCAAGGCGATGAAAGCGATGCGCGACGCCGGCAGCTACAACATCTGCCAGGACGAGGCCAGCTGCGTGGTCTTCGGCATGCCGCGCGAGGCCATCGCCCAGGGCGCGGCGCACGAAGTGCTGCCGCTGCAGCGCATCGCGCCAGCCTTGCTCGAGCGGTTGCGCGCCACGGTGGGCACGGCGCTGAACCGGATCTGATCGCGGCCGGGAGCCGGCAGGCATCAATCCGCCGGCAAGAACAGCGCCTGCAAGTCCGACAAGAAATCGAATCCGCGCGCGCTCGGCCAGACACGGCTGAAATCGCGCTCGAGCAGGCCGCGGGCCTCGGCCTCGGCCAAGGGCTTGGCGATCGCGGTGATGGCCAGGCCGGTGCGGGCCGTGAAGTCAGCCAGCGCGAAGCCCTCGCGCAAGCGCAGCGCGTTGAGCATGAACTCGAAGGGCAGCTGCGACCGCGGCACCTCGTCGTCGTTGCTCATCGCCTGGCCGGCCATGGATCGCTCAAGATAGGTGTTGGGTTCTCGCCATCGAACCTGGCGAACCACACGGTGTGGGTAACTCAGCTTGCCATGCGCGCCAGCACCGATGCCCAGGTAGTCGCCGAACTGCCAGTAGTTCAGGTTGTGCCTGCAGCGATGACCGCTGCGGGCGAAGGCCGAGACCTCGTAGCGCTGCAAACCCACGCTGGCGGTTCGGTCGGTGATCGCATCGAGCATGTCGCTGGCCAGGTCGTCGTCGGGCAGGTGGGCCGGCGGCGCCGTCGCAAAGCGGGTGTTGGGCTCAATCGTCAGGTGGTAGATCGACAGGTGCGGCGGCTCGAACGACAGCGCGATGTCGAGGTCGGCGTGCAGTTGCGCCAGGCTCTGGCCCGGCAGTGCGTACATCAGGTCGAGGTTGAAGGTCTCGAAGGCCGCAGCCGCCTCGGTCAGCGCGGCGCGCGCCTGCGCACCATCGTGAACCCGACCCAGCTTGGCCAGCATCGCATCGTCGAAACTCTGCACGCCCACCGACAGCCGGGTCACACCGGCTTTGCGGAAATCACGAAAGCGATCGCGCTCAAAGCTGCCCGGGTTGGCCTCGAGCGTGATCTCGCAACCCGGCAGCAAGGGCAGCCGGGCGCGGATCGCCGCCAGCAGCCGGCCGATCGCGTCGGCCGAGAACAAGCTGGGTGTGCCGCCACCGATGAACACGCTGTGCACCGGCCGACCCCAGACCTGGGGCAGCGAGGCTTCCAGGTCGGCGATCAGTGCCTCGATATAGCGTGATTCGGGCAGGCCGCCTTGGTCCGGTCGCGGCAGCGCATGCGAGTTGAAGTCGCAGTACGGGCACTTGGCCAGACACCAGGGCAGATGCACATACAGCGCCAGCGGCGGCGATTCACCCAGCTGCAGCGTGCCGGGACGCAAGTAGCGCTCGACGATGTCCATCAGCTGCCCAGATGCCAGGCATCGGCCAACATCGCGCGCAGCAAGGTCGCCGACCGGGCGCGGTGGCTGTGCTGGTTCTTCTGCTCGGGCCCGAGCTCGGCGACCGTCGCACCCAGGTCGGGGATGAACATCAACGGGTCGTAGCCAAAACCCTGGTCGCCGCGCGCCTGATGCAAGATTTCGCCCGGCCAGCGCCCCACCGCCACCAGCGGTTCGGGGTCGTCGGCATGGCGGATCGCCACCAAGGTGCTGATGAAATGACCTCGCCGGTCAGCCACACCCTGCAGCTTGGCCAGCAAAGCGGCGTTGTTGGCTGCGTCCTGGCGCCGCCGCAGCGCCTCGCGGTCCTCGCCGGCCAAAGGCTCGATGTGGCCCGCAAAGTGCGCCGAGATCACCCCGGGCGCACCGCCCAGGCCGCCCAGGCACAAGCCCGAGTCATCGGCGACGGCTGCGCTGCCGCTGGCGCGCGCCGCGTGGCGCGCCTTGGCCAGCGCGTTCTCGATGAAGCTGTGGTGCGGCTCCTCGGCCTCGGCAATGCCCAGCGTGCCCTGGGCGACGATGACCAGCGGCAAACCGACCAGCAGCGACTGCAACTCGCTGAGCTTCTTGGCGTTGTTGGACGCCAGCACCAAACGCAGCGAAGGACGCAGCGACAACTCAGTGCTCCGGCGTCGCCGTCAGCGCAGCCCGCTGGGCCAGCACCAACTCGCGTATGCCTTTGTCGGCCAACACCAGCAAGGCGTCCATCTCGGCGCGCGAAAAAGCCGCCCCTTCGGCGGTGCCTTGCAGTTCAACGAATCCGCCTGACGCCGTCATCACCACGTTCATGTCGGTGTCGCAGGCAGAGTCTTCGGTGTACGCCAGGTCTAGCAAGGGAACGCCTTGAACGATGCCCACCGAGATGGCAGCCAAGCCGTCACGGATCGGGCTTTGCGACAGCTTGCCCTGGGCCATCAGCCAGCTGACCGCGTCGTGCGCGGCCACCCAGGCGCCAGTGATCGCAGCGGTGCGGGTACCGCCGTCGGCCTGCAACACATCGCAGTCGATCAGGATGCTGCGCTCGCCCAAGGCCTTGAGGTCAAAGACGCAGCGCAGCGACCTGCCGATCAGGCGCTGGATCTCCTGCGTGCGGCCGCTTTGCTTGCCGCGAGCAGCCTCGCGGTCACCGCGGGTGTGGGTGGCACGCGGCAGCATGCCGTACTCGGCCGTGACCCAGCCCTCGCCGCTGCCACGCTTGTGCGGCGGCACTTTTTCTTCGACCGACGCGGTGCACAGCACCCGGGTGTGGCCAAAACTCACCAGCACCGAACCCTCGGCATGGCGGGTATAGCCGCGCGCTATCTTCACCGGGCGCAGCGCGTCGGCGCTGCGCCCATCGTCGCGCAGACCGGCACGTTGAATTTCGCTCATCTTTTTCCTCAGGGTTTCTTGTGCGCCGAGCGCCGGATCGCCTCGTTGATCTCGCGGATAGACCGGTCGATCTCGGCCTCGTCGAGTTCATCGCTGGCGTCGAACGGGGCCGCGCCCGCCACCAAACTGGCCTGAATGGTCGAAGCAAACACCTCGTCACCCAGGCTGCGGGTCGACACCGCGCTGTCGGGCGCGTTGTCCACCAGCCACTCCAGCGCCAGAACCGTGACATTGTCGCTGCGCGGACCGGCGTTTCGCAAAGCCTGTTCGGCGAGTTCGGGCACCGCATCGGAGATCGGCCGCAGCGCGAGCAACTCGGCGATCTCCTCGTCGCTCACGCTGCCCCACAAGCCATCGCTGCACAGCATGATCTTGTCGCCGGCACGCAGCGGTGTCGGGCCGGCGGTATCGACCACCGGCTTGCCCGGGCTGCCCAGACAGGTGAACAGCACGTTGCGGTTGACGCGCTGGCTCTCGGACGGCTGGCCGGCCTGCGCCAGCACCATGTTGAGCTCGGCATAAGAATGGTCGCGGGTGCGCGTGATCAGTTGCTCGCCACGCAGCAGGTACAGGCGTGAATCGCCGCAGTGGGCCCAATAGACCGCGTCGTGCTGCAGCACGCAAGCCACGAGCGTGGTTCGCGGTGTGTCGAGCAGGCCTCTTTCGGTGGCATGGCGCAGCAAGCGATGGTGGCCTGCCAGCACGGCGTCACGCAAGAACCGCAGCGGGTCTTTCAGCGTGGGCCTGGCCTCGCGCTGGAACAGCGCAGACAGCGTCTGCAAGGCCAGTTGTGCGGCCACCTCGCCTTCCGGGTGGCCGCCCATGCCATCGGCAAGCGCAAACAAGCCTGCCGAACGGGTGTAGCAATACCCCATGCGGTCTTCGTTCCTGGGCCGGCCGCCGCGACGGCTGACCTGGTAGACAGAGAACTTCATGCCATGCTCTGCGCCGACCCGATCAAGCCCTGGGGCCAGACTTCAGATTCTCGATCTGCAGCTTGAGTCGCTCGCCAAAGGTCAGCTTGGTGTAGCGTCGATCGGATTCACGCACCAGCTCTTTTTGCAGCGCAAACACGCTTTGCGGGCGCGCCAGCGGGTCCAGCGCCATGCACCACTCTGCGACCTCGATCAGGTTGTCGGAATAGACATTTCGCAGGCGCGACAGGCTCAGCGCCAGCCTGTCCTTGCTGATGCGTTGCGGTGAGTCGCTGGGCGGATAACCCTGCATGCAAGCGTAGATGCAGGCGCCGATCGCATAGATATCGGACCAAGGTCCCAGCAAGCCGTCGCGGCGGTACATCTCGGGCGCGGCGAAGCCCGGCGTGTACATCGGACGCATGAAATTGCCCTGCTTGCTCAAGACCTCGCGCGCGGCACCGAAATCCAACATCACCGCCCGGTTGTCATTGGTGATGAACAAATTGGCCGGCTTGATGTCGAGATGCAGCATCTTGTGCTGATGGACGATACGCAGACCGTGCAGTATTTCATCAAACAAGCTGCGAATAGTGCTTTCGCGAAACACCTTGTCTCGCTTCAAGTCACGCGCGGTGACGATGAAGTCCTGCAGCGTATCGCCTTGCAGGTAATTCATCACCATGTAGACGGTCTCGTGCTCTCGGAAGAAGTTGAGCACGCTGACCACGCTCGGATGGCTGATCTGTGCCAACGAACGGCCTTCCTCGAAGAAGCTCTTGAGCCCCATGCGGTACAAGGGCAACTTCTCGGGCTTGACACGCGGCGTGAGTTCACCCGCTGCGCGCTCGGCCAAAGACGCCGGCAGATACTCCTTGATGGCCACGCTGCGCTGCGTCGAGTCTTGCGCCAGATATACCACGCCAAAACCACCAGCCGCCAGTTTCTTGACGATCTGGTAGCCCCCCACCATGCTGCCCGCAGGCAGCGGCGCTGGTTTGGACTTTGACATAATCCGTCGTTTCCCTGACAGGCTATTTCAATGGCAGTTTACAGCATGACCGGCTTCGCGCTGGCAACCCATACCTTGGGCAACGCGGCCGAAGACATGCCCTCGCGACCTGCCGCTTCAGGGTCGGGCGTGACCGTCGAAGCCCGCTCGGTGAACAGCCGATTTCTTGACTTGAGTTTTCGCCTACCCGACGAAATGCGCGGTCTTGAGCCGGCCTTGCGTGAATTGGTCGGCGCGAACTTTCGCCGCGGCAAGATCGAGGTCCGCGTGGCAAGCCAACGCGATTCCGACAGCGCCTGGCCCCAGCCCCAGCCCGACCAGCTCAACCGGCTCTCGAGGCTGGAGTCCACCGTCACGGGCTGGCTGCCGCAAGCCCGAGTGTTGAGCGTCAACGAAGCGCTGCAATGGTGCCGACTGGGCGGCAGCGCTGAACGGCTTGACGAGGCAGCGCTGGCCGCGGCGCGTGAGGCCATCGCCGGCTTGCGCGAAGCCCGCGAGCGCGAAGGCGCCAGGCTGGTGGCCATCCTCACCGAGCGCATAGGCCACCTGCGCGAACTGGCGATCCAGGCAGCGCCGATGGTGCCGGCCGTGGTCAAGCGACAACAGCAGCGCTTTCTCGAGCGCTGGCAGGAGGCGCTGCAGAACGTGCCAGCCAGCGCAGGCGGCGGCGCGAGCATCAGCGCCGATGCGCTGCGCGACCGCGCGCTCAACGAGGCCGCGGCCTATGCGTTGCGAATCGACGTGGCAGAGGAACTGGCGCGCTTGTCGGCCCATCTCGACGAGATCGCCAGGCTGCTGGGCGCAGGCGGTGAACTCGGCAAGCGGCTCGACTTCCTGATCCAGGAGTTGCACCGTGAGGCCAACACGCTGGGGTCAAAATCCTCGGCACTGGAACTGACCAACATCTCGGTCGAGATGAAGGTCGCGATCGAGCAGATGCGCGAGCAGGTGCAAAACTTGGAGTAGCTTTTCAGGGGGTGCCAGACGGCCCCCTGAAATTATCTAACCCACTGTCGTGTAAGGATATTTTGTCCCGGGCCGTCCCAGGGCGTCGCAGCGAAGCGCGCGCAACCTGTGGGGTTTATTGTGGGGTTTTTGGGGTTCGCGCCGCTTCTAAGGCGTTCATCCGATCAAAAACCCCACAGCCTCACAGGAGCCTATGGGACATGAGCAGACAGCAACGACCGATCACTGACCGCGAGATCAAGGCCTGGCTCGCTGCCGGAGCCGTGGACCGCGGCGTGGGCGAAGGCCTGACCTTCGTCGCCAGCACCATCGCAGCGCAGGCAGGCAAGGCCTCGTGGATCCTTCGCTACCGACTCAACGGGCGCTCCAAGGAGAAGGTGCTCGGGCGATACCCTGAGCTGTCGCTCAAAGATGCGCGCGAGCAGGTACGGCGGGATCGAGCACAGATCGAGCGCGGCATCGACGTCACGGCAGCCAAGCAGGCAGAGAAGGCCCTGCAGCTCGAAGTGCCCACCGTGCAGCGGCTCGGTGAAGTCTGGTTCGCGAAGTACATCCAGCCACGCTACAAGCATCCGGAAGTCGTGGCCCGCGTCCTGCGCAAGCACATCAATCCGGTGCTGGGGCCTGTCGCTCCACCCGATGTGCAGCCCGTCCATATCGACCGCGTGCTGACGCGCATCGTGGCCGGCGGTGCACCGACCATCGCCAACGACGCGCTGCGCTACATGAGTCGCATGTTCCGGATGGCCGTGCGCAACCACTGGATCGATCGCAATCCAGCGGCCGACTTCGACCTGGTAGATGCCGGGGGCGACGAGGTCTCGCGCGACCGCTGGCTGACTGTGGAAGAGCTGCAACAACTCGCCGTGGCCATGCGGACGACACCGAGCTACGGGCGCGAGAACGAGCTGGCCGTCTGGCTGCTGCTCGCGCTGTGTGTTCGCAAGATGGAACTGCTGTCGGCCCGCTGGGACGCATTCGATCTCGAAGCCGGCATCTGGACCCTGGCCAAAGAGAACACGAAGACGCGCGCTTCGATCCGTATCCCGCTGGCGGATCCGGTCATTGCATGGCTCAAAGAAGCCAGGGTCTTCTCATTCGGCAAGCCCTACGTCTTTCCCGCCCGCCGGCTCGTCTGTTCGCGCCTGGGTGTGAATTGCAGGAATCGGTACGAGCACGTCGGCCCAGACACCCTCAACGTCGCGCTCAAGCGGCTGAAGGTTCTCGACATAGAGCACTTCACGGTTCACGATATGCGGCGGACGGCGCGGACGCAACTCGCCGTGCTCGGCGTCGATCGATTCGTCGCCGAGCGCTCGCTGAACCACAAGCTGGGCAATGTCGAGGGAATCTACGACCGGCACGACTACTTTGCCGAGCGAGCCGCAGCGCTGGGAGCCTGGGCAGCGCTGCTTGCCAAGGTCGAAAGCGGCAAGGTGTCCGCCAGTCCGACCAAGGCGTCCCGCGTTCCAGCGAAAAGGGCCAGGCGTGTGAGCGTGGTGGCGGGTGGTTGACCCTTGCCGACTCAGCCGATGTCGGGGTGAACGACCGGCGCCTGGGGATGCGGCTTCTCGATCGGCTTGGCCTGCACCTGCAAGCGGGCAGACTTGCCGTCCCAGGCAAAAGGATTGCTGAACACCCGCGGGTCGGGCAGGCAGTCGTCCTTGTAGAGCGGGGGGCGTCCGACGCGAACGGCGAGAAAGAGATCGTCTTCTCGAAGATCAGGGGCTTGCCGGTCGGCGTGGATGGCCATCGCGGCATGCTCCCGATGGCATGGCGGGCCAGTCTCTCGGCAACGGCCGACGTAGACCACAGCGTCTCGAGCTGGGTCAAGCTGCTATCGGGCGCGATCTCGATCCGGAACCTGACCATGCCCTGGTCGGGGCCTTCGACCGCCGTACCCATCATGCTGCGCACCTGCTGACCCCAGGTGTGGCGGTAGCCCTTGCTGTTCTTGAGCTTGTACGTCGACGCGAAGATCCATTCTTCTGCTGTGGGCGCCGGCTCCTCCGCCATTTATCTTTGCAAATCAATCGCTTAGGCTATTTTTTTGTTTCGACTATCAAATTGACTATCAAGTCAGATTGACCTCGCCAGCAGCGAGCGTTCGACGGCGATCTGGGGAAACTTACCGAGTTCCAGGGCGATCATAGGCAGCACAGCGACGCCCTCCTCGCTACCAACCGCAAGTTCGGATGCCTTCCCGTAGAGGACTAGACGCTCGACGGGTACCCAAGGCGCTGAAGGTTGATCAACTCAGGAACGAAGACGACGTGCTCGATCTGGCCGCGCGCCTAGAACTCGGAGCAACCAATGCCAACCTGTGCGTGGTCACCGCGTTCAATGACCTGACGCTGGGCAAGATCGCGGCGCGCCTGGCGGCCGACGAAGCGGGGCACTTGGCGCTGCTGAACTTAG
>CAMCTC010000097.1 GCA_945878355.1 Bordetella parapertussis
TGATAGGAGCGATTGCGTCCCATGTCGAACCCTTACCGTTTCTGCCCGAGTTGCAGCACCGAACTGCAGCCTGTCGAACAACTCGAAGATGGCGGTCTGAAGACTCGCCTGCGTTGCCCGGCCTGCAGCTGGACGCATTGGAACAACCCGACGCCGGTGCTGGCCGCAGTGATCGAGTGCGCCGACCGGGATGGCCAAGTGCTGCTGGCTCGCAATGCCGCTTGGTCAGGCCGAATGTTCGCGTTGATCACGGGCTTCATGGAAGCCGGTGAGACGGCCGAGGAGGGCATCACGCGGGAGGTGGCCGAGGAGACTTCGCTCGAGGTCTTGTCGCTGGACCTGATCGGGGTCTACGACTTCCAGCGCATGAACCAGGTGATCATTGCCTACCACGCGCTGGCGCGGGGCGATATTCGGCTGTCGCCGGAACTGTCCGAGTACAAGCTGTTTGCGCCTGCCGATCTGGTGTGCTGGCCCGCGGGCACTGGTCACGCGCTGGCTGACTGGTTGCGGCGGCGCGGCATCGAGCCGCGCTACATGGACATGCCGCGCCGTTCCTAAAATCTTGTTTTTACAGCTGAAAGCTCTCGCCCATGGACGTGCAGAAGGAAGTCGACACCCGCGGGCTGAATTGCCCGCTGCCCATCCTCAAGGCCAAGAAAGCGCTGGCCGAACTGCAGGCCGGCGATCTGCTCAAGGTGCTGTCCACCGATCCGGGCTCAATGCGTGATTTCCAGGCTTTTGCTCGCCAGACCGGACATGAGCTGCTTGAGCAGCAGACGGTCGGCGACGAGTTCATCCACTACCTGCGTCGGCGTTGAACACGATCGGCTGGAGCGTGTGAAGGCGCTGCGGCTTCGGGCCTGTCGCCGCGAGGCGCAGCCCTTGAGGCGGTCAGAGTTCCAGTCCCCTGAGGTAGGCGCGGAAGGATTCTGATACTTCGGGGTGCGACAGCGCCAGTTCCACGTTCGCCTGCAGCCAGCCTTCCTTGCTGCCACAGTCGTAGCGCCGCCCCTCGTAGCGGTAGGCAAACACTTTTTCGCGCCTCAGCAGCGAGGCGATGCCGTCGGTGAGTTGAATCTCGCCGCCCACGCCGCGCGGTTGGGTCGCGATCTCGTGGAACACGCCCGGCGTCAGGATGTAGCGTCCAGCCACGCCCAGGCGCGACGGGGCGTCCTCGGGGGCGGGCTTCTCGACGATGCAGCTGATGTCGACCATGCGGTCATTGACCGATGTGCCGGCCACGATGCCGTAGCGCCTGGTGTGATCTGCCGGCACTTCTTGCACCGCCAGGATCGAGGTCCGCCATTCGGTGAACTGGTCGACCATCTGCTTGAGCACTGGCGGCGAGCCGACCATCAGGTCATCGGCGAGCAGCACAGCGAATGGCTCGTTGCCGACCAGACGTTCGGCGCACAGCACAGCATGGCCGAGTCCCAGCGCTTGGGCCTGGCGGATATAGATGCACTCCATATCGTGCGGCTTGACGCTGCGAACCACCTCGAGCAACCCTGTCTTGCCGGCTTGCTCCAACGCGACTTCGAGCTCGAAGGTCATGTCGAAATGGTCTTCGATCGGGCGCTTGTGGCGGCCTGTGACGAAGATCATCTCGCGAACGCCGGCGGCATATGCCTCTTCCACCGCGTATTGGATCAGCGGCTTGTCGACCACTGGCAGCATTTCCTTGGGTTGGGCCTTCGTCGCAGGCAGGAACCGGGTGCCTAAACCGGCGACCGGAAAGATGGCTTTCTTCACCAACATGGAGGAGGTCCGTTACGCAGTGGATTAGCTGTCATTCTCACACGGTGTTTGCGACGCCTGCACTCGCGCTGTGCGGGCAAAGTCACGCTGTGCCGCACCGCGAATCGCTTGCTGGCGCAGGCTCACAGCCAGTCGCAGGCTGCAGGCCGCCGAACTGTTCTGGCGACCTCAAGCCGGCGGCAGTTGCCGTGCCTGATCCTGCAGCCGTACCAGGGTCTGGCTGAACTCGGCCATCCGTGCGCGCTCTTGTTCGACCACGACCGCAGGCGCCCGCGCGACGAAACTCTCGTTGCCGAGCTTGGCGTGGGCTTTGGTGATCTCGCCTTCCAGGCGAGCGATCTCCTTGGCCAGCCTGGCATGTTCGGCAGCGACGTCGATCTCGACGAACAAGGCCATGCGCACGCCGCCTTGCACCGCCACCGGCGATGTCTTGCTGGCTTGGGCGAACTCGGCCTCGTCGCTGAAGATCTTCACCTCGGACAGCTTGACCAAGGCTTGCAGCAGCGGCGCGGCCTGGGCCATGAATTCGGCCTCGCCGATGACATAGAGCGGCACGCGTGCGGCCGGTGACAGGCCCATCTCGCTGCGCAGGCTGCGGCAGGCTGCCACCTGCGACTTGAGCCTGGCCATCCAGGCGTCTGAGGCCGCGTCCACCCGCTCAAGCTGGGCTTGCGGGTAGGCGGCGCTGGCCACGGTGCTGATGTCGGATGCCGCGTCGGCCGGCTTGCGCCCGGCCACCACCGCCACCGTGTGCCACAGTTCGGCGGTGATGAAGGGCGTGATCGGGTGCAACAGGCGCAGCACGGTCTCGAGCACGCGCAGCAGGGTGCGGCGCGTGG
Organism: Bordetella parapertussis; assembly: GCA_945878355.1. Classification (GTDB taxonomy): domain Bacteria; phylum Pseudomonadota; class Gammaproteobacteria; order Burkholderiales; family Burkholderiaceae_C; genus Pseudaquabacterium. The sequence continues at coordinate 2,601 of CAMCTC010000097.1, forward strand.
CCCGCTGCTCGGGCAAGCTGCCTGACCTGGCGGCTTCGGCGATCTGCGCCTTGGCGATCTCCAGGTACCAGTCGCAGTACTCGTCCCAGACGAACTGGTAGATCGCGTTCGCCACGTTGTCCAGGCGATAGTCGGCAAAGCCTGTGGCCACCGCGGCCTCGACCCGCTGCAGCTCACTCGTGATCCACTTGTCGGCGGGCGAGAACTTCAAATAACCATGGGCAGGCCCGCCGGGCTGGCATTCCGCCTTGCTGTGCTCCTTCAGGCCGCAATCCTGGCCCTCGCAGTTCATCAGCACGAAGCGGGTCGCGTTCCACAGCTTGTTGCAGAAGTTGCGGTATCCCTCGCAGCGCTTGCTGTCGAAGTTGACGCTGCGACCCAGCGTGGCCATCGCCGCAAAGGTGAAACGCAACGCGTCAGCGCCATAGGCCGGGATGCCCTCGGGAAACTCTTTCTCGGTGGCCTTGCGAACCTTGGGCGCGTTCTCGGGTTTGCGCAGGCCGGTGCTGCGCTTGTCGAGCAGCGGTGCGAGTTCGATGCCATCGATCAGGTCGACCGGGTCGAGCACGTTGCCCTCGCTCTTGCTCATCTTCTTGCCCTGCGCATCAAGCACCAGGCCGTGGATGTACACATGCTTGAACGGCACCTTGCCGGTGAAGTGCTTGGTCATCATGATCATCCTGGCGACCCAGAAGAAAATGATGTCGTAGCCGGTGACCAGCACGCTGCTGGGCAGGAACAGGTCTTGTTCCACGGTCTTGGCAGGCCAGCCCAGCGTGGAGAAAGGCACCAATGCCGACGAGTACCAGGTGTCGAGCACGTCGGGGTCGCGCGTCAAGGCGCCTTGGTAGCCGGCGGCGTCGGCCTTGGCTCGGGCCTCCGCTTCGTCGCGGCCGACGAACAGCTCGCCCGCGTTGCCGTACCAGGCCGGGATCTGGTGGCCCCACCAGAGCTGGCGGCTGATGCACCAATCCTGGATGTTGTTCATCCACTGGTTGTAGGTGTTGACCCACTGCTCGGGCACGAACTTGACCTCGCCGGACTGAACGACCTCGATCGCCTCCTCGGCAATGCTCTTGCCGTTGTGGCCTGGCTTGCCCACCGCGACGAACCACTGGTCGGTCAGCATCGGCTCGATCACCTGGCCGGTGCGGGCGCAGCGCGGCACCTGCAGCTTGTGTTTCTTGGTTTCAACCAGCAGGCCCGAAGCGTCGAGTTCGGCGACGATTTTCTTGCGGGCGACGAAACGGTCCAGCCCGCGGTAGGCCTCGGGCGCCTCGTCGTTGACCTTGGCGTCGAGCGTGAAGATCGTGATCATCGCCAGCCCATGGCGCAGGCCGACCTGGTAGTCGTTTTGGTCGTGCGCCGGCGTGACCTTGACCACGCCGGTGCCGAAAGCCTGGTCGACATAGCTGTCTGCGATCACCGGCACCAGCCGGCCGGTGATCGGCAGCCGCACCTGCCGGCCGATCAGCGCGCTGTAGCGCTCATCCTCAGGGTGCACCATCACTGCGGTGTCGCCCAGCATCGTCTCTGGGCGGGTGGTGGCCACCACCAGACTGGTCGGAATCCCGGCGGCGGCCAGGCTGCCATCGTCGTCCACCACCGGGTAGCGGATGTGCCAGAGCCAGCCTTCTTCCTCCTCGCTCTCGACCTCGAGGTCGGACACCGCGCTCTTGAGCACCGGGTCCCAGCTCACCAGCCGCTTGCCACGGTAGATCAGCCCTTCTTCATACAGCCGCACAAAGGTTTCGGTGACGGTGGCCGACAGGCCTTCATCCATCGTGAAATATTCGTGGTCCCAGCTCACGCTGTCGCCCATGCGGCGCATCTGGCGCGTGATGGTCGCGCCCGAGGTCTTCTTCCAGTCCCAGACATGCTTGAGGAAAGCTTCGCGGCCCAGGTCGTGGCGCGACAGGCCAGCCTCTTGCAACTGGCGCTCGACGACGATCTGGGTGGCGATGCCGGCGTGGTCGGTGCCCGGTAGCCACAGCGTGTTGAAGTCGCGCATGCGGTGGTAGCGCGTCAACGAGTCCATGATGGTCTGGTTGAAGGCGTGCCCCATGTGCAGCGTGCCGGTCACGTTGGGCGGCGGCAACTGGATGCTGAACGAAGGTTTGTTGCTGTCTAGCGTGGGGGCGTAGAGGCCGCTTTTCTCCCACAGCAGTCCCCAGTGGGCCTCGATGGCGGCGGGTTCAAAAGACTTGGCGAGTTCGGTCATGGTGACGGCAGCGCCTGCGAGGGGCCTGGCGTTGGCCGCACTGCGCAGGCGCGCAAGAGATGGGGGACGCTGATTGTAGGGGTGGTGCCAGCGCGCGCAGTGGTCGCGACAGGTCGTTCAGCGCTTGCTTGCGGGCCACCTCGGCGCAGCAGGCCGCACCGCGTTGGCACACCCTTCGGCTGCTGCCGCAGGCCTCATTTCTTGCCCGGCGTGACCACTTCGACGGTTTTCTCTATCACCTTGCCGGCGGCCGAGACACCGGTCGACACCACCGCGCCTGTCACGCTGATGACTGCGCCAGCCGCAGCGCCTGCGACGCTGACCACCGCACAGCTGCACAGTGCCGAGGCCAGCAGCGCGGCGCTCAGGCTGCGAATCATCGAAGCGATGGTTTGAGGGGTCATGATTTGCTTGGGTTGAGTGGGGGCTCTGGCTCGCCGAAGGTGTCGGTGAAGCTGAACCACAGCGAGACGTAGAAAACTGTTGAAAAGACCAGCCCTATCGGCATCGTCAGCAGGCCCAGCGCCTGGCGGGCGCCGGTCAGCATGCCCACCACCATCACCAGCAGCGCGACGGCCGTCATCAGGCCAGCCCAGCCCAGCAGATAGACCGCGAAGGCTGCGCGGGTTCGCCACAGCGCCAGCGTGCTCGTGAACATCGCTTGAACCAAGCTTTGTCCGCCCCAGTGCACCAATGCCGGCGCATGCCAGAAAGGCACTGACAGCAGTCCGGCCAGCCCGACCCGCACCAACATGCCTTGCACCAATCGGGGATCGGCCAGCACGGCTTCGAGCTGAGGCGATGGCTTGCCGTCAGCACCAGTCTGTGAGATCAGGCGCTGCAGTTTTTCGAACAAGCCGCCGTCGACCCAATCGGCCAACGCGATCACCGTCATCGAGGCGATCGCATAGCCGGCGCACAGCAACCACTGCGCCCGTCGCCTTGCCCGGTCTGGATGGCGCAGGCCGTCGACGAGTTGCAACGCATGCGCCGGCCCACCGGCCAGCGTGCTTCGGCTCGCCACCATGAAGCCCAGGCTGAGCATCGGCAGCAAGGCCATGCCCAGCGGCCCACCCAGCACCGGTACCAACACCATCAGCAGCATCACCGACAGGAAGAAGAAGGTGAACAAGGCAGCGAAAGCGATGGGTCTGCGCCACCACAATGCGAAGGCTTGTCGTATCCATTGCCAGCCCTGGGCGGGCGCCACGGGGTGAAGTCGAAGTCCCATGCGGTGATTGAGTTGTTTGCTGCGGGGTCAGTGCGCCGGGTGCCAAGGCTTGTCCACCCTGGCGCGCAGCACGCGCTCGAAGTGGCCCGGATCCTTGGGCTCGAGCAGGCTGGCTTCGCGCGGCAGGTGCTTGTCGCCCAGTCGCGACAGCCAGAAGCGCAGCGCGGCGGCGCGCATCATCGCTGGCAGCAAGCGGGTTTCGGCACCGGCCAGAGGGCGCACTTGCTCGTAGGCTTGAACCAGGGCTTGTGCCCGGTCCTCGTCCAGAGAGGCGTTGTCGGCGGCCAGGCACCAGTCGTTCAGGCACACGGCCAGGTCGTACGCGAAGCGGTCGATGCCGGCAAAGTAGAAATCGAAACAACCGGTGAGCTTTTCATGTCCCGGCAGGCCGTCGAACAACACGTTGTCTCGGAACAGATCGGCATGCACTGCGCCACGGGGCAGCGCAGCGTATGAGGGCGACGCCGCCAGTTGTTGCTGGAAGCTCAGCTCAGCGCTCAGCAACTGGCGCTGCGCCTTGCTGAGGTGTTGCTGCACTTGCGGCGCCATCTGCTGCCACCAAGCCAGGCCCCGAAGATTGGTCTGGCGCAGCGCGAAATCGGCCACGCCCAGGTGCATGCGGGCCAGGACTTGACCGAGCTGTGCGCAGTGATGCAGGTCAGGCGCGAGTTGGTGTTGGCCCGGCAGTCGGTTGACCAGCGCCGCCGGCTTGCCCGCGACTTCATGCAGCAACAGGCCTTGGGAATCGGCGAGCGGTTCAGGCACCGGCAGGTCTCGCTGCGCAAGATGCTGCATCAAGCCGAGGTAGAACGGCAGTTGCGTGGGCTGCAGGCGCTCGAACAGCGTCAGCACCCATTGCCCTTGGTCGGTGCTGACAAAGTAGTTGGTGTTCTCGATGCCTGCGCTGATGCCTTCGATGGCTTGCAACTCACCGGCACCCAGCCTGCGGGTCAATGCTCCAGCCTCGTTGGCCGATACCTCGGTGAAGACGGCCATCGATCAGAACGTCAGCACGGACCACACGCGCTGGCCGGCAGCGTCGCGGTTGCTCGACAAGTCGCTGCCTGCCGCAGGCGGCAGGATGTCGTAGTCACGGGCACCCGGCACCTTGGAATGCACGGTCAGTCGTTGGGTCTGGCCGCGCACCCGCAACTCGTCGACGCGCACGTTGTCGTCCTCGCTGACGAGTCGCTGCACCGAGGCCTCGGTGCTGCCGCTGGTCCGCTGGGCCATGCCGCTGGCGCAGCCCGTCAACTCGCCGACGGCCAGCAGTCCGGCCAACAACGGCAGAAGTGAGATTTTCATGTCCGGATTCTAGGTGCCGGGCCTGCTGAGCTGCGACAAAGCCAATCCGCGACCACAATCCGACCCATGAGTGAATCTCCAACGCCCCTGGCCGCGACATTGCCCACCTTGCTGCTGGTTGACGGCTCCAGCTACCTCTACCGGGCTTACCACGCGATGCCTGACTTGCGCGGGCCGGACGGTTTTCCCACCGGCGCCATCCACGGCATGGTGGCGATGATGAAGCGCTTGCGCGATCAGGAGCTGGGTGGCGGCCAGGACGGCCACCCGATGGGCCATGCGGCCTGTGTCTTCGATGCTTCGGGTCCGACCTTCCGTGACGACTGGTACGCCGACTACAAGGCCCAGCGCGCACCGATGCCCGAGGACTTGCGGGCCCAGATCCCGGCGATCCACGAGGTGGTTCGGCTGTTGGGTTGGCCGGTGCTCGAAGTGCCGGGCATCGAGGCCGACGACGCGATCGGCACCTTGGCCCGGGTCGGCGCTGCTGCCGGCCACCGCGTGGTCATCTCCACCGGCGACAAGGACTTGGCGCAGTTGGTCAACGAGCAGGTCACGCTGATCAACACGATGTCCAACGAGCGGCTAGACATCGATGGTGTCAAGGCCAAGTTCGGCGTTGCGCCGGACCGCATCATCGATTACCTCACGCTCGTTGGCGACGTGGTGGACAACGTGCCCGGCGTCGAGAAGGTGGGTCCCAAGACAGCTGCGAAGTGGATTGCAGAGTACGGCTCGCTGGATGGCGTGGTGGCTGCGGCGGCTGGCATCAAGGGTGCGGTGGGCGAGAACCTGCGCAAGGCGCTCGACTGGCTGCCGCAGGGGCGTCGCCTGATCACCGTGGTGACCGATTGCGATCTCGGCCCGTTCCTCGAAGGCTGGCCGGGTGTCGAATCGCTGGCGATGCGTGCAGTCGACCAGGCCGGTCTGCTGGCGTTCTACCAGCGCTACGGCTTTCGGGCCTGGCGCAAGGAGCTCGAAGCTGCATCCGGCGCCAAGTCGGGCGTCGCTGTGCCGGCCGACACGCCGCGAGCAGGCTTGTCCAGCCGTTCTGCCACACCGGATTTGTTCGATCAGCCGGAGGCTCCTGCTGTGCCCGATCGTGCGGATGGCGAATATGAGACTGTGCTCGACCGCGATCGCCTGGCTGCCTGGTTGGCGCGATTGCGCGCCGCGCCGCTGGCCGCGCTCGACACCGAGACCGATTCGCTCGACCCGATGCGGGCGCGCATTGTCGGCATCTCGTTCGCGGTGCAGCCGGGCGAGGCGGCTTATGTGCCGCTGCGCCACGACTTCCCAGGTGCGCCTGACCAGTTGCCGATCGACGAGGTGCTGGCGGCGATGCGGCCCTGGCTCGAGGACGCCAGCGCCGCCAAGGTCGGCCAGAACATCAAGTACGACACCCATGTGCTGGCCAATCACGGCATCGCGGTGCGCGGCTGGCAGCACGACACGATGCTCGAGAGCTACGTCTTCGAGGCCCACCTCGGGCATAGCCTGGAAAAGCTCGCTGATCGGCACCTGGGCCGCAAAGGCCTGAGCTACGAGGAGCTGTGCGGCAAGGGCGTCAACCAGATTTCGTTCAGCCAGGTCGACCTTGAACGCGCCACCCGCTACAGCGGCGAGGACAGCGAGATGACCTTGCAGGTGCACCAGGTGCTGTACCCGCAACTCGCTGCGCAACCCGGGATGCTGCAGGTCTACCGCGACATCGAGATGCCGGTGAGCCTGCTGTTGCAGCGCATCGAGCGCCAAGGCGTGTTGATCGACTGCGCTTTGCTCAATGCCCAGAGCCAGCAACTGGCCGAACGCATGCTGCAACTCGAGCAACAGGCGTTTGACATCGCCGGCCAGCCCTTCAACCTGGGGTCGCCCAAGCAGATCGGCGAGATCTTGTTCGTCAAGTTGGGGCTGCCGGTCAAGAAGAAGACCGCCTCCGGCGCGCCCAGCACCGACGAGGAGGTGCTGGCAGAGCTAGCTGCCGACTACCCGCTGCCGGCGCGATTGCTGGAATACCGCAGCCTGGCCAAGCTCAAAGGCACTTACACCGACAAGCTGCCGCTGATGGTCAACCCGGCCACCGGTCGGGTGCACACCAACTATGCGCAGGCGGTGGCCGTGACCGGTCGCTTGTCGAGCAACGAGCCGAACCTGCAGAACATCCCGATCCGAACCGCCGAAGGCCGGCGCGTTCGCGAGGCCTTCATCGCCCCGCCTGGCCACAGCATCGTCTCGGCCGATTACTCGCAGATTGAGCTGCGGATCATGGCCCACATCAGCGGCGACCCGGGCTTGACGCACGCTTTTGCGGCCGGCTTGGACGTGCACAAGGCCACTGCGGCCGAGGTCTTCAACACCACGGTCGAGGCCGTCACCACAGAACAGCGGCGCTATGCCAAGACCATCAATTTCGGGCTGATCTACGGCATGGGCGCTTTCGGCCTGGCGCAGTCGCTGGGCATCGAGCAGAAAGCCGCGCGCGACTACATCGATCGCTACTTCGCCCGCTTTGCTGGTGTCAAGCGCTACATGGACGAGACCCGCGCCAGTGCGGCCGAGAAGGGTTATGTCGAGACCTTGTTCGGCCGGCGCATCGAACTGCCTGAGATCCGCGGCGGCAACGGCCCGCGCCGTGCCGGCGCCGAGCGCCAGGCGATCAACGCGCCGATGCAGGGCACGGCGGCCGACCTGATCAAGCTGGCGATGATCGCTGTGCAGGCAGCCCTAGACGACAAGGCCATGCGAACGGTGATCGTGATGCAGGTGCACGACGAGTTGGTGTTCGAGGTGCCCGAGGACGAGCTGGACTGGGTGCGCACCGAGGTGCCTCGCCTGATGGCTGGCGTGGCGCAGTGGAGCGTGCCACTGCTGGCCGAGATAGGGGTCGGGCCGAACTGGGAACAGGCGCATTGAGGTAAATCGCCCATGGACCTTCTATGTCATCGGCTTGACTTGAAACCTTCATAGACTGCCCGGCATGAACGATTCGATTTCTGTGCCAAGCCCTAAACTGGTGTTGCTGAACCGCGAGCGCGCGATCCTCGCCTTCAACCGCCGCGTGCTGGCGCAGGCCCGTCGCGACGATGTGCCGCTGCTCGAGCGCTTGCGATACATCACCATCGTGTCGTCGAACATGGACGAATTCTTCGAGGTGCGATTTGCCAATGCCTTGGATGCGATGCGAGGTGCCACCAGCGACGGTGACCCGCAGCGCGACGAGTTGCGCCGGGTGGCGGCCGAGGCCCATGGACTGATCGACGAGAAATACGCGCTCTTCAACGACGAGGTGATGCCTGCGCTGCAGCACCAGGGCATAGGCATCATCAACCATGCCGAGCGCAACAAGCCCCAGCGCGCCTGGGTCGCGCGCTACTTCGAGACCCAGGTGCTGCCGCTGCTGCTGCCGGTGGGCTTGGACCCGGCGCACCCGTTTCCACAGGTGGCCAACAAGTCGCTCAACTTCATTGTCAAGCTCGGTGGCAAGGATGCCTTCGGGCGCGAGAATTCGATTGCGATCGTCAAGGTGCCGCGTGCGCTGCCGCGCGTGATCCAGCTGCCGCCGGCGGTGTGCAGTCTTGGCGAGCAGTCCTTCGTGCTGCTGACCAGCGTGATACGGGCTCACCTCGAGGATTTGTTCGGCGGCCGGCCGGTGGAGTCGTTCTCGCAGTTCCGTGTCACCCGCGACTCCGAGCTCGAGGTCGACGAGGACGACGTCACCAACCTGCGCCAGGCCATGCGCAGCGGCCTGACCACCCGACACTACGGCGAGCCGATCCGGCTCGAGGTGGTGGCGAGCTGCCCAGAGCCGCTGTGGCGCTTGCTGCTCGACCAGTTCAACCTGCCACAGGCCGCGCTCTACCGTGTCAATGGCCCGGTCAACCTGGTGCGCTTGAACCAGCTGATCGACCAGGTCGATGCGCCTGCCTTGCGCTTCCTGCCCTGCAAGCCGAGTTGGCCAGAGGCTGAGCTGCCGCGCGGCAGTTCGATCCTGGCGCGCCTGCGCCAGGGCGACGTGCTGCTGCACCACCCGTTCCAGAGTTTCGACGTGGTGGTGGAATTCCTGCGCGAGGCGGTGTATGACCCGGCGGTGCTGACCATCAAGCAGACGGTTTACCGCACTGGCAGCCAGTCGGTGCTGATGGCTTTGTTGATCGAGGCGGCACGGCGTGGCAAGGATGTCTGCGTCGTGGTCGAGTTGAAAGCGCGCTTCGACGAGGAAGCCAACATCGATTGGGCCGAGCGACTGGAGGCGGTGGGTGCGCAGGTGGTCTACGGCATCGTCGGCTTCAAGACCCACGCCAAGCTGCTGCTGGTCACCAGGCGCGAGTCCACCCGGCGCGGCAAGGTGGTGCTGCGCCGCTATGCCCACCTGTCGACCGGCAACTACAACCCGGGCACTGCGCGGTTGTATACCGATGTCGGCATGCTCACCGCCGACGAATTGCTGACGGCTGACGCCGATGCGGTGTTCCATCAACTGGCCAGCCTGACCAAGGTGCGAACGCCGCGCCACCTGCTGACCGCGCCGTTTGCGCTGCACCGACGCTTGGTCGCCCACATCGGCCAAGTCGCCGAGGCCGCAAGAGCAGGGCTGCCAGCGCGCATCGTCGTCAAAATCAACGGCCTGACCGAGCCGATGATGATCGAGGCTTTGGTGCTGGCGGGCCAGGCCGGTGCCGACATCGACCTGATCGTCCGCGGGGCCTGCATGTTGCCGCCGGGCATCGCGGGGCTGACCGACCGCATCCGCGTGCGCGCGGTGGTCGGGCGTTTTCTGGAGCACACCCGGGTGATGTATTTCCGTTGGGGCGAAGGCGAAGCGGACGAGGCGCTGTACCTGTCGTCGGCAGACTGGATGGGCCGCAACATGTTCCGCCGCATCGAGATCGCCTGGCCGGTACGGGACGCTGCATTGCGCCAGCGCGTGATCGACGAATGTCTGGTGCCCTATTTGCACGACCAGCGCGATGCCTGGCTTCAGGCCAGCGATGGCAGCTATGAGCGGGTGGCCGAGACGGGTGTCAGCGCGCAGGCCGCGCTGGCGTCACGCTACATGGCTGGCGCTTGAGTGCCGATCCTGGCAAGCGAACGACGATGGACTTGATCCTCTGGCGCCATGCCGACGCTCGTGAGGCCGAAGGCGAGTCGGTCGAAGAAGACCTAGACCGACCTCTGACGCCACGTGGTGAGAAGCAGGCCCGGCGCATGGCCGAGTGGCTCAATCGCTTCCTGCCCGACAGCAGCCGCATCCTGGTCAGCCCTGCGCTGCGGGCGCGCCAGACTGCCCAGGCGCTGGGCCGCAAGCTGCGTATCGTCGACGCGCTGGCGCCTGGCGCTTCGCACAACCAGGCGCTGGCGGCAGCGCGTTGGCCCGACAGCCGCGAACCGGTGTTGCTGGTCGGTCACCAGCCCATGCTCGGTCAGCTGGCCGCTTACCTGATGGCCGGCGCCGCCACACTGGATGCGCCGCCTTGGTCGGTGCGCAAGGGTGCAGTGTGGTGGTTGCGCCACCGCGAGCGCGACGGCGAGGTGGCACTGGTGTCGGTTCGCGCCGCTGAAAAGTTCTGACGCTTGCGCGCCAGCGCTGATCAAGCCGGTGCCAGCACCAATCGCGGCGCATCCTGGCGCGCCCAGCTTTCTTCCTCTTCACGCAGCAAGTGCATGGTGCGTGGGTGGCTGTTGGCCCAGTCAGCGAGGAATCTCAATCGAGCTTGTTTGCCGTCGCGCTTCAAACGCAAGGCCTGGGTGTCGACCGGCGAGCGGGCATGGCATTTGATGACCGCGAGCCGCAATGCCAGCACCTGCCAGCCGAAACGCTCGTTGCTGAGCTGTGACTCGAGCTTGCGCAAGCCCCCGCGCTGACCCAGCACCAGGTCGGCGATGCGCCGTTGCTGGCTTTGCGAAAAACCCGGTGCGTCGACATGGCCCATCAGGTAAGCGCTGTGGCGGTGGTGGTCATGGTGCGAGACCATCAGGCCGATCTCGTGCAGGTCGCAGGCCCAGCCGAGTTCGAACAACACTTCGCTGTCTGTGGTTTCGGCCAGTTCGGGCAGCGCGCTGCGCAGCATCGCGCTGGCCGTCGACTTGACCCGCGCGGCTTGGTCTATATCGACGCCGAAGCGTGCTTGCAGTGCGGCGACAGTCTGGTCTCGCAGGTCGCCGCCACTGGCCAAGCGGCGTGCGGCATGGCGCTCGTGCAGGTCGATGATCACGCCCTGGCGCAACGCACCTTTTGCAGGCTTCAACTCGGTGATACCGAAATGCGTGGCGAGCGTGTAGAGCAGTGCCAAGCCCCCGCCGATGATGGCTTTGCGGTCTTCGCGCAGCGACGGCAGCATGAGCTTGTCGACGCTGCCTGCTGCCAGGCATTGGGCGATGCACCAGCGCAGGCCTTCTGGCGTGATCGTTCCATCGGTGATACCGGCCGCAGCCAGGATCTGCGACACCGCACCAGCTGTTCCCGACGACCCCAGCGCTTCACGCCAGTGGTTTGGTGCGAAGGGCTCGAGGGCTTCCTCCAGTTCGGCGCCGGCAGCCACTTGGGCGTCGCGAAAGCGTTGTTCAGTGAACACGCCATCAGGAAACCAGCGCATCGACAGGCTCACGCTGCCAGTCTTGAACGACTCGACCGCGCTGAGCTTGCGGCCTTGGCCGACGATCATCTCGGTGCTGCGCCCGCCGATGTCGATCACCAGTCGCTTGGCCTGACCCGGTTGCAGGAACGACACCCCGGCATAGATCAGCCTGGCCTCCTCGCGCCCCGACACCACCTCGATGCCGAAGCCCAACGCGGCCTCGGCACGCAGCAGGAATGCATCGCGGTTGCGCGCCTCGCGCAAGGTCTGGGTCGCCACCGCGCGCACCTGGAAAGCCTCAAACCCTTGCAGCCGCTGCGCAAACCGGCGCAAGCAGTCCAGCCCGCGCTGCGCTGCCGCTTCGGTGAGGTAGCCGTTGGTATCGAGTCCGCCACCCAGTCTGACAGTCTCTTTCAGGTAGGCGATGCGCCGGTAGCGGCCGTGCTGCAATTGCGCGATCTCGAGCCGGAAGCTGTTGGAACCGATGTCGATCGCGGCCAGGGGCGCAGCGGCGCTGGTAGGGGGCAGAGGCATGCAGCATGCTACAGGTAAACCCTGAACTCGCGCTGCAGCCCAGCGCAGGTTCCTAGAATGCAGACTTGGTCTCTTACTCTGACAAGAACTCACATTGCGCGAAGACCTCGACACCCCCAGCACAAACCGCGGTTTCAGCCGCAGGGATTTCGTTCGCGCCTCGGTCGGCTCGGGCTTTGCCGCTGCTGTGCTGCCGGTGACGGCACAGACCGTGATCAAGACCGACAGCGTGGGTTTGCTGACCGGTGAGGTGATGATCGGCGTCGGCGACTTTAAGCTGCCAGCCTATCGCGCCGCGCCATTGGACCGTGTCAACCCGCCGGTGGTGCTGGTGGTCAGCGAGGTCTTCGGGGTTCACGAATACATTGCCGATGTCGCACGACGGCTGGCCAAGCAAGGCTGTTTTGCGGTCGCGCCCGAGTTGTTCGTACGCCAAGGCGATCCCGGCGCCTACGGCGAAATCGGCAAGTTGCTCAGCGAGGTGATCGCCAAAGTGCCTGACGCCCAAGTGATGGCCGATCTGGATGCCACGATGGCCTGGGCTGCTGGTCAGGGTGCCGATACGTCCAAGCTGGGCATCACTGGGTTTTGCTGGGGCGGGCGAATCGCTTGGCTGTACGCGGCGCACAACCCTGGGGTTAAGGCGGCGGTGGCTTGGTATGGACGGTTGACAGGTCCGAGAACGGCACTGAACCCGTTCAATCCTGTGGACTTGGCGGCCAAGCTCCAAGCGCCGGTGCTGGGCCTGTACGGTGGACAGGACAGTGGCATACCGCTCGAGGCGGTCGATCGGATGAAGGCTGCGCTGGCGCTGGGCAGCGATGCCGCCAAGCGATCGTCGCTGGTCGTCTACCCGGAGGCGCCCCACGCTTTTCACGCCGATTACCGGAACAGCTACCGCCAGGACGCTGCAGGCGACGCCTGGCAACGCTGCCTGGCCTGGCTCAAGATCCAAGGCGTGGTCTGATCGCCGCAAGCGGCTGCATTCAAGCGTGCCACACTGGCGCGCTTGCTATCTGGAGGCGAAAGACGCCATGACCTTGCTCTACATCGTGCTGTCCACGTTGGCAGGCGGCTTGCTATCGGTGCTGATCGCTGCGTCGCTGACCCTGGCGTTGCTGGGCCGATTGGTGCGCCACTTGGTCAGCCTGTCGGTGGGCGTGCTGCTGGGCACGGCCTTGCTGCTGGTGCTGCCCGAAGCTTTTGAGAGCAAGGTCGACCCGCACCGCCTTTTCATGACCTTGCTCGGCGGTCTGCTGTTCTTTTTCTTGCTGGAAAAAGCCGAGCTCTATCGCCACGGCCACCACCACGAGGGCGACGGGCATGAGCACCACCATCATTTCGACACCGACCAGGCTGGTCGCGGCGGCTGGAGCGTGCTCGTGGGCGACAGCATCCACAACTTTTGCGACGGCATCATCATCGCGGCGGCATTTCTGGCCGACACCCAGCTCGGCTTGTTCACCTCGCTGGCGATCATCGCGCACGAAATCCCGCAGGAGGTGGGCGACTACATCGTGCTGCTCAACGCGGGTTTCAGTCGCGCCAAGGCCTTGCTTTACAACGCCTTGTCAGGCCTGGCCTCGGTGGTGGGCGGTGTGCTGGGCTATTTTGTCGTGGGTCCCTGGGAAGGGCTGTTCCCGTACCTGCTGGTGGCTGCGTCCAGCAGCTTTGTCTATGTTGCTGTGGCCGACTTGCTGCCGCAGTTGCAACGCCGCCTGCCATTGAGCGCCACTGCAGCCCAGCTCGGCTGGATCGTCGCAGGTCTGGGTCTGGTGATGGGCGTCAAGGGTTTCGCCCACTGACCATCTTGGGGCGGAGACCCCGAGGCTCAACTCATTTGACGACCAATACCGGCAGTGGGCTGTGGGTCAGGACTCGACTGGTTTCGCTGCCTATCAGCAGCGCCGCCATGCCGCGTCGGCCATGTGATGCCATCACCACAAGGTCGCAACTCTTTCGTTTGGCCATGTCCAGGATCGCCTCCCAAGGGTGCAATGCCTCGACCGTGGCGCCGTCGCAGGCTACCCCTGCCGCTGCCGCAGCATCCAACACGGTCTTGACCCGGCTGGCGGCGATACGTTCCTGCGCGTCATAGAACTCTTGCGGCGGCACGGGCTGCATTTCGGAGATCGCGCTGTAGGGAAAGGGCTCTTTGACGCTCAAGGTGACGATTGCAGCGCCCGATAGCTTGGCCAGCGCAATGGCGGTGCTGACCGCCTTGGCCGTGATGTCTGAACCGTCGGTGGGAACGAGAATGCGTTGGTACATGGTGGGCTCCGTTGCGGTGGGCCGGCCATCCAGCCCGCTTGATCAACAGTGTCTGTGGCGCTTGAGCCCTGCAACTTGAGATGTGTCAAGGCGGCGCCCGCTGCGCTAGGTGCGTGCCGAGTGCTTTGGCTCGCGCAGCGATGAGCGGCGCCCGTCACCCAGGGTTGGGCCCCAATGGCGGCGCATTGTTTGTGGGCCTGAAGCCTTGGACTCGACAGATGGTCTAGCGTAGCGCTTGCTTTGGCGGCAAATCACGTGCTATACTGCTAGCTGTCGCGGAGTGGTAGTTCAGTTGGTTAGAATACCGGCCTGTCACGCCGGGGGTCGCGGGTTCGAGTCCCGTCCGCTCCGCCAACTAGGTTTACAAATCAAGCGCTTAGGCGCTTTTTTTGTTTCAACTATCAAATTGACTATCAAGTCAGATTGACCTCGCCAGCGGCGAGCGTTCGA
>CAMCTC010000098.1 GCA_945878355.1 Bordetella parapertussis
AGTTGAGACAGTCTAGGCCTGCGCTTTCGGTCGACCGCATGCGCGGCCAGCAGTGCAACGGAACTCGCGTAACCGTAGAGGCAATGCGGCTTGTAGGCCTCGATGGCGTCGAGGTAATGGTCCATGCGCGTCGGCGACATGGCGAATGCATTCAAGACCAACTGATTGATCAGACGGTCTCTGACGGTCTTGATCCAATCGGTCTTGTTCAACTCGACCGGCGCGCCCCACAAATATACTTCGGGATGGCCTGGCTGTACGCCCCACCAGCGGCGCGCCCGCATTCGCCCCGCCGCATCGGAGGCTTGGCGCTGACGGCCAAAGTGGAAGATCAGCGGCTGCCCGCTGGAGCCACCAGTGTTGTACTTGAACGCCCCGCCGGGCACGTCAGGCCAGACCAGCCCGGCGCTGTTGGCAGCAGCCTCCTGCTTCGTCATGCATGGCAGCTTGCGCAGGTCCGCCAAGCTCGTCAGCGAATCGGGTCGCAGGCCTGCATCATCCATGCGGGCCCGGTGCCACGGCGAGTGGGCATAGGCCACGACCAACAACGCGCGGAGCTTCTCAATCTGGAGGCTCTCGATGCACTCTCGTGTCAACCACTGGCTCTTCTCGAGCGCGGCGAGATGGCCGAAGGTCGGACGGCCAAAGATGCGCTCCTGCACTGGGTAGACCAAACCTCCGGCCAGCATCGCGGGAATCTTCATGTCGTCTGTCCGATCTCAAAAGTCAAAACAGAAGAACTTCTGGAATGCGCCACCGAAAACCACGGTGACCAGGGCCCAGCCCGCGTAGGCCACACCCCGCAGTCCGAATGCCACAAGCCACGGCCAGGCATTGCCATCGCGATCGCAGAACCTGACCTGACGCCGCGCCACGACACCCTGCGCCGCCGCGGGCGCCCCGAGGCCCATCTCGCACAGGCGGAAGTTCGTTAGCGCCTCAGACATCGAGCGCAGGCTCAACGATGGCGGGCCAGCAACGACCCCGTAGCTGGACCGACTGCCGGCGACTCGGACGCTGTCGGTACGAGACCAACTGGCTTCTGAGCCTTGACCAGGTGGCGCACGACCACTGCAACCGCGATCAGGTGGTAGATATAGTCAAAATACCCAAGCCCAAGGAAAGCGCCGGCAGAAAAATATCCCGCCAGACTAACTTGGACCATTGCCCCCAAGTCCTGCGCCCACTTCAAATCTGGATTCTTCTTGGCCTGCCGAATGATGGCGCCACAGCTCAACCAAGTCAGGACAAGCAACAACAGAAATAGAAATAGCCCAATGAACCCGTGATTACCCAGCACCTGGAAATATATACTGTGTGCATCGTGGACCCTGCCAGGCTCCGGGGCATACTGCCGGAAGACGGAGGGCTGAAACATCATGAATCCCCCTCCCGTGAAGCGATCCTTGGCGACATTCCATGCGGTCCACCAGGCATTGATTCGACCCAGCGCTGAATCATCCCGATCGTAGGTCTCGATCGTGTTCATTCGGGCATACCAAGCATCGGGCATGATGCCGGCAATCAAGGCAATTGAAATTGCTATCAGCAATGCGGTTGATAACTTGTTCCGGCTCTTGGTCCAGAAGATCGCCCCCATCAGCACCAATCCCACCAATGCGCCACGCGACTGGCTGCCCACGGCGGAAATCGCAGACAGCAACATGCCGCCCGCCAATGCGTTCTTGATGAGTTGGTTCCGCTCTTGCAAATGCAAGTAGCGCATGAGCGGAATGGTCATCACCAACGCCAGCGCCAATTCATTGTTTCCTTCGATAAAGGTACCGACTGGGCCTTGCACTCGGTAGGCGCCGCCGTTCAGTATGGTAAATATTCCGCCCTTGATGCCGTAGAATCCGAGCGACAACACGACCGCCCAGATAAATAAATGCACCCGTTGCCGCGAATTCAGCATCAGCAGAGTCATGAAGGTCAAGATCTGAATCTTGATGACCTTGATGTATTGCTCTGAGGCCAGTTCAAAGTAAAAGGCTTGCGTCGTGGTAATACTCATCCAGACGATGAAGATAACCAGGATGATGATCTCCCGACTCCAGATCATGCGTTTGACCTCCTTGGAGGCCAGCATGCCGGCCAGCGTGACAATCGCAACGATCTGAACCACAGGCATCGAAAGCATGAACCCATAGCACAGGCGGTGCGCATTCATGTAGCCGAGCCAAGCGAGCATCAGAATGCCCCAGAACGGACGCTTCAAGATGACCGGGAGCGAGCCGAACACGATGCACGCGATCAGGAGGTCACGCATGAGAGAACCCGCTCACCACAGGAGTCCCGGTGGTGCCAATGCCGAGGACACCGATTTCAGTGCCTCCGAGAAGAATCAAACCACCAACTCCCTGAGCTTTGGAGTGCGCAGGATCGCTGTCATGCGCGCACATCCTCACGATGCAAGGCAGTGCCGGCTGGCATGCGAGCACCGACGAAAACAACCCGGCCGGCCATGACTCGCGATTCCTAGATTCAGACATGACCTGACCTCCATAGCGATGCACACACCGCACGGGACGGCGCATGGATGGAATGAAACTCCTTGACGAGCGCCTGAGCGCGTAGATCCCAAGCGTTGCGTTCGGTACAACGACGAATCACAGCATCCGCTCCGAACGGCCCCAGGGTCCCGAGGCTGTCTTCGCCCACGACTTCAGCATTCCCGCCAACGTCGCAGGCCACCACAGGCCGGCCGCAAGACACTACCTCCAGCAGCACGCTGATCCAACCTTCGTGATGGATGTCCAACACGAAGACGTTGGCCGAGGCTGAGCACTCGGCAGCGATGCACAGCCGAAAGGCACATTCAGTCACGGATGAACACGCGACACTGCGACCCGGCGGTAGATGCTCGCCAATCCGCTACCGACCCGCTCCCAGGTATAGCGCAAAACCTCTTCTCTCCCAGTTCGAGCCAGCGATTCGGCCAATTCAACGTTGCCCAGCAACCGCAGAACCGCGCGAGCCATGGCCTCGGCGTCTCGAGGGGGGACCAGCAACGCTGAATGGCCATGCTCCACGATGTAGGGGACTCCGCCGACATCCGTGCTGACCACCGGCACGCCGCTCGCCAGTGCCTCCAAGACCGAGTTAGGCATGTTGTCCACGGTGCTCGGGTTGATCGCAATGTCAACGCTGCGGTAAAGCGCGGCCATGGCATCGCGGTCCAGTCGACCCACGAAGTCGACACTGCCCGCCAAATCGAGCCGCTCGGCCAGGCGGCGCAGCGCGGTGAGTTCCGGCCCTGTGCCGGCGATTGTCAAGCGCGCATCACCGCGATCCTTGCGTACCAGAGCCAGCGCTTGGATGGCGGTCTCGTTGCTGTAAATAGGCTCGAGGTTTCGTGCCACCAGCAGATGCGCGCCCAATGGGCGGGCAGTCACCCCGCCCAGCTCGACGCCGGCCTCGACACACGCCTCTTGACGAGGGTGAAAGCGAGTCAGGTCGATGATGTTTGGCACGATCTGGGCAACCATCCCGTGCCAACCAAAGACTTTCGCCAGAAAGTGGGAAGGCACGACCAGCACAGCCGCTCGCTTCATGGACCAGCGCACAACGCGGTGTGAGCGCGCCAAGAATTCCCCGGCCTCTCCGCCACGGTAATTGACGACGACCGGCACCCGACGCAGTCGTGCGACCCAGATCGCAGGTGCGGCGAAAAGATGCCAAGACCAGCCGCTATTGGCCATCACATGGAGCAGATCTGTCGCGCCGGCTGCTAGCCAGAGGTCACGCAGGTAGGGCAGAAGTCTGAACAATGCCCGCAGTACCGGGATATGTTCAACCCAGGCTGGCCGATATGGCGCGTTGGTCTGTACCAGGCGAACGCTGGCGTGCGCCGCACGCAGCAGCTCGGCCAGTTGATGCGTCTGGTTGGCCATGCCACCGGCCGACGGCGGCAGCGGGCCGACCAGACCGATGCGCAGGCCGACAAATCGAATCACAGGACCTCCGAAGGAACCAGACGCTGGTAGGGCGCCCGGTAATGCGCCACGGAACTCGCCCAGTTCCGCTCCAGCTCGACATAGCGCCGAGCCGCGGCGCGCAGCGCCGGCCAGCGCTCACGCTGCGACAACAACTCAGCCAGGGTCGACGACAGTGAGTCGGCACTGCCGGCCTGGAATAGAAAACCGGTGTCTCGGTGCCGAATCAGCTCTCTGTGACCACCGACATCGGAGGCAACCAGCATCCTGCCCTGGGCCATGGCCTCCAGCGGCTTGAGAGGCGTGACGAGCTCGGTCAGACGCATCGAATGCCGAGGATAGGCCAGCACATCGATCAGATCGTAGTACCGCTGCACATCGTTGTGCGGCACTCGCCCGGTGAAGACCACCTTGTCGACCAGATCCAAACGCCGAACCTGTGCTTTGAGCGCCGCAGCTTGCGGACCGCCTCCCACCAACAGAACGCTTGCATCTGGTTGCAGCGCCAGCAGCCTCGGCATTGCATCGAGCAAAAGGTCCAAGCCCTCGTAGGCATAAAAAGAACCGATGAA
Source organism: Bordetella parapertussis (assembly GCA_945878355.1). Classification (GTDB taxonomy): domain Bacteria; phylum Pseudomonadota; class Gammaproteobacteria; order Burkholderiales; family Burkholderiaceae_C; genus Pseudaquabacterium. The sequence goes on from CAMCTC010000098.1 coordinate 4,508, forward strand.
TCCGATCACCTCGCCCCTGCCGAGGCCGAGTTGGGACTTCAACACCCCATCAGGCTTCCCGCCGACAGTGAATGCCTCTAGATCGACCGCATTTGGAATGACCGCTACCTTGTCGGAGGCGATGCCTCGTCCGACGATGTCGCCGCGCAATCCTTCGCAGATCGTGAAGACTTGTTGGGCTTGGCGCAGCGCCCGGGTCTCCAGCCAATGGGTGAGTCTGTAGCGCGCACTGCCTTCTCGCGTGCTGCCGTGGTCGACCGCTGCGTCCTCCCAAAACGCGCGCACCTCGTAGGCCATCGGTATACCCAATCTGCGCGCTACACGCAAGCTTGGCAGCGCGTTGAGCACCGGCGAATGTACATGCAACAGGTGCGGGCGAACCCATCGCGCGACCTCAAGCAAGCGGCGCTCGATCTGACTCATCAAGGCCAGTTCTCGCCAGCCAGGTAGCCGCTGTAAAGCCGGCCGGGTTCGGTAGAAGTGCAGCCCGTCGACTTGCTCTTCGTCGACATGGCAGTCGCCCTGCTTCGGTCCCGTCAAGTGAAAGGTCTGCCAGCCGATTTTGCGTTGCTCGCGCAGAATGGCTCTAGTTCGGAAGGTGTAGCCGCTGTGCAGCGGGATCGAATGGTCAAGCACATGAAGCACGCGAAACGCCATCAGGCCGCCAAGGCCGCGATGGACTCATCCCGCTTGGTCGGGATTGCCACACGGCTGACATCGACCACATTGCGCAGAAAGGCTTCGAACATCAGCAGCGACCACAGCGGCGAGCTGTAGTCATGGGCGCCGGACTGGTGGCCCTCGACAAGGTGACTGAGGTAGTCACGGTTGAACCAACCGGTGGCGGCCAGCCTCGGGCCCAGCACGGCCTGCCGAACACGATTCCTCAACGGCCCGCGGAACCAGCGTGCCAGTGGCACCGAGAAACCCATCTTGGTCCGGTACAGGATGTCATCGGGTAGCAGCGGCTCCATCGCCTTCTTCAACAGGAACTTCCCCTCCTGGGCGCGAACCTTCAAGGTCGAAGGCAGCGTCGCGAGCCACTCGACCAGTTCGTGATCCATCAGTGGCTCACGCACCTCCAGGCTGTGGGCCATGCTGGCGCGGTCGACCTTGGTGTTGATATCGCCAACCAGGTAGGTCTTGAGGTCGAGGTACTGGATCAGCGCGAGCGGATCGTCCGTGCCTGCGCGCGCCGCATGCTCGTCGAACACCTGCTGGGCGCTGTAGCCTGCCAGCGCCCGCTTGAAGCTCGGGCTAAACAACTGGTCGCGCATCGGCCCTCGCAGGATAGACACCGAATGAAAATACGCTTCGACCGAACTGCGGGCAATGCCTTCGAAAGTGGTCTTGGCTCGAAACATTCGAGGCGCCCAATCAGCCTTGGGATAGACCTTGCCCAGCAGCCCGAAAACGGGCTTGCGCAACGAAGACGGCACCGAGGTACGCAGGCGCTCTTCCATCAGGTGCATGCGATAGCGACGGTAGCCGCCGAAGATCTCGTCTCCGCCGTCACCCGACAAGGCCACGGTCACACGCTTGCGTGCCAGTTCGCAGACGCGGTAAGTGGGGATTGCCGAGCTGTCTGCGAAGGGCTCGTCATACAACTTCGCCAGCGAGTCGATCAAATCGAAATCATCGCTCTTGACAGTCTCGACAAAATGGCTTGTCTTGTAAAGATCGGCGACCACCCGCGCGAACGAAGATTCATTGAAAGCCGGATCATCAAAGCCGATCGAGCATGTGGTGACAGGAGACTCCGAGAGTCGCGACATGGTCGCCACCACCGCGCTGGAATCAACCCCGCCAGAAAGAAAAGCCCCCAATGGCACCTCGGCCACCATGCGCAAGCGAACCGACTCGTCGAGTCGTCGCCGCAGTTCGACGCATGCCTCGTCGGCCGCGATGGCCGAGTCCAGACTGAAGCGAACGTCCCAATAAGACTGGACCAAAGGCTTCTCCTGACCACGACGCCAGGTCAGCGTTTGAGCCGGGGCCAGTTTCTTGGCCTGTGAAAAAATCGTCCGAGGCTCCGCGACATAGCCCAGCGCAAAATACTCTTCGACAGCCAGCGGGTCGATGTCACGCTTCAAACCTGCCCCGCGGCACTGGTAAGCCAACAGCGATTTGAGCTCAGACCCGAACAGCAGGATTCCGTCGTCAAGCACCGCGTAATACAGCGGCTTGACTGCGAGGCGATCGCGCGCCATGAACAAAGTCTGCTTGTTTCGATCCCAAAGTGCAAAAGCAAACATGCCGCGAAAACGTTTGACGCATTCTTCGCCCCATGATTCCCAGGCATGGACAATCACCTCGGTATCGCTAGAGGTGTGAAAGACATGGCCCAGCGCTTGCAGTTCGGGGATCAGCGCATGGTAGTTGTAGATTTCGCCGTTGAACACGACGACGACAGAGCCATCCTCGTTGAAAAGCGGTTGCTGACCTGTCGCGATGTCGATGATGGCCAGACGTCGATGGCCGATTCCCAAGCCAGGCTCAAGGTACAGACGCCCATCGTCGGGGCCACGATGATGTTGTGAATCATTCATGTTCTGCAAGACACTGCGGTCGACAGATCGCTTGGCTCGAGTATCGAAAATGCCAGTGATACCGCACATCGTGGTCAGCCTCTCGCCAATCGGGATGCTCTGTCTGAAAGCAGGCGTTCGTACATTGATTGGTATTTCATCACCATCACTGGCAGGCTGAATTTTTCCTCAACCCTCTTCCTGCCCGCAAGTCCCATCGCTGTCGATCGCTGCGGATGACAGGAAAGACTGAGCATCGCCGCGGCCAATGCATCGACATCCCCTGCTGGCACGGTGATCCCGGTCTCGCCATCCAACACCAATTCGGTGTTGCCACCTACTTCGCTTGCTATCACGGGAATCCCTGTGGCCATCGCTTCAAGAATGGTATTCGATATTCCCTCAGCGAGAGACGGCAAGACGAAGCAATCGAGTCCGGCCATGACATCCGGCACGTCAACACGTTCGCCAGGCAACCAAGCCAGATGCGAGAGGCCGACCTTGTCGAGCAAGGCCTTGGATTTGGCACGTAATGGGCCTTCGCCAACCATCACCAAACGAAGCGTCTCAGACAACACTGGCCACCGTTGTATCGCTTGGACAAAAGCTCGCGCTAAGATGGTTTGCGCCTTCACGTCTTGCATTCGACCCACTGTTCCAAGTACGAAGAGTGATTTGTCGTTGAATGGGCAATCCGAGATCGACTTCCGGCCAGAATCGGTGGGTCTAAATCTGACGATGTCAACGCCATTGTGAATTTTCTCGACACGGCTCTCTGACAGACCTGTCTTCTCGGTCAGGTAGCGAGCCAGATCAGCGGAGAGCGCCACATGATGATGGATGAAGGGGCGATAAATCCGTCGAATCCACTGGTGTCTGCGGCTGCTGCCATCAAGATCGTCGACGTCGCGCCCGTGCTCGCCGTGGATTCGAACCGGCACCCGGGCCCAGGCTGCCGGCAGTTGACACTCCATCGCCGCGAGGTTTCGGGTGTGGACGACATCAGGCCGGAGATTCTGGAATAGCCGAGTCAGTTGCGGATAAAGCGCGACAGCATGACCGGCGGGCTTGTGTAACGAGAAGAAATCGACATCACTGCGTTGCACCCGTTGCGCAAACGCCGGCACCACCTCGGTGAGCGCAACAACGGCATGGCGCCATCGATCATGCGGCAGGTGGTTGATGAGATTGACAACGCCGTTCTCGAGACCACCAGTGTCGAATCGGTACACCAGGTGCAGCACCAAAGGGCGAGATTCCCCAGCGGCCAACATGTCGCGGCGAGATGACGGCGGCGAGATGCCAGCGCGCTTGTTCGCCTGGTCAATCAGGCTTACAGGCGCCAGACGCGATGGCCAGCGGCCGTCAGCGCGGCGGCGTCAAAAGCCGCTTTCACATCGATGAACGCTCCGCCAACGACCAGCTTGCTGCCGAGTACATCGACAGCAAGGTCGGCGTATTCCTGGTGCGCCACCGCGGCCACAATCGCGTCGGCGCGAGGCAGCTCTTCCCAGTCGAGCAGCTTCACGCCGTATTCATACATCGCCTCCTCGGCCTCGGCCTGCGGATCCGTGACAAAGACCTCGACGCCGTAAGTCTTGAGCTCGTTGATGATGTCGATGACCTTGGAGTTGCGCAGATCGCCGCAGTTCTCTTTGAAGGTCAGTCCCAGCACATTGACCTTCGCGCCTTTGATAGGGCTGCCAGCGGCGATCATCTGCTTGATGGTCTGCTCGGCAATGAACTTGCCCATGCTGTCGTTGATTCGACGGCCCGCCAGAATCACTTGCGGGTGGTAGCCCAGCATCTCGGCCTTGTGCGTCAGGTAATAAGGGTCGACGCCGATGCAGTGCCCACCGACCAGCCCGGGCCTGAACTTGAGAAAGTTCCACTTGGTGCCGGCGGCTGCCAACACCTCGCTGGTGTCGAGACCCATCCGGTCGAAGATGATCGCGAGCTCATTCATCAGCGCGATGTTCAAATCGCGCTGGGTGTTTTCGATCACTTTGGCAGCCTCGGCGGCCTTGATGCTGCTGGCGCGGTGCACGCCAGGAACGATGATCTTCTCGTAGAGCTGCGCCACCTGGGCCAAGGTCTCGGGCGTGTCGCCTGAGACGATCTTGAGGATCTTGGTCAGCGTGTGTTCCTTGTCGCCCGGGTTGATTCGCTCGGGCGAGTAACCGACGAAGAAGTCGCGCTTCCAACGCAGCCTCGACGCGCGCTCCAGCACCGGGATGCAGACCTCCTCGGTCGCCCCCGGGTAGACCGTGGACTCGTAGACCACGATCGCGCCTTTTTTGAGATTGGCGCCGACAGTTTCGCTTGCGCCGATCAGCGGCCTGAAATCCGGGATATGCGCCAGGTCGACAGGGGTTGGCACCGCGACGATGACGATATCGGCCTCGGACAGCAGGCTGGCGTCGGCGGTGTAGACCGCATGCTTGGCCGCCTGAATCTCGCCGTCGGGCAGTTCTCGCGATGGATCGACGCCGCGCCGGCACGACTCGACCTTCGGCAGCGAGATGTCAAATCCTATGGTCCGCAACTGCTTGCCGAACGCCACGACCAGAGGCAAGCCCACGTAACCCAAACCGATCACTGCAACCGTTGTCATTGATTCTCTTGTCTGAAGATTTCTTGATGCGATGATTGTCACAGCACCAGCATCAACGGTGCAGGCTGGTTTCGACCAGCCGTGAATTCAGCATCGGCCAGTTGTCACGGACAAAGGCTTCCAGCGCGCCGGTCCCGTCGGCGGTAGCGTCCTGCGGCGAATACACCAGCACGGCGGCCGACTCATCGCCCTGGCCACTGAGCCGTTGCCAGACGCTGACCAGCTTGGCCAGCAAGTCGCTGCGTGTGACCACGCCGCCAACCCAATACCATTGCCAGACCTTGAGTCGCTCGCGCTCGGTGGCGTTCGGCGCCGCGATGGCGAGGATGTCCGAGGCAGTGACCGTGAAGCCGCTGTCGTTGCGCTGAAACGCCGCGCTGCCCAGCCGATTCCATTGCTTGTCCTCGTTGCGGACCAGCGTGTTTGCCGAGCTGACCAGCTTGCGGGACTGGTCTTGTGCACGGTAGTAGGCAATGTAGAGCCCCACCTGGTGTCGGTCTGTCGCGTAGGTCTGCAGCCATTCGGCATTGGCCTGCGTGAACACGGGCTTCCAGTTTGTCAAAGGCTTGCCTGTCGCGCACCAGCCGGCAGCCAACTGGTCCGGCAAGCGCATCGCGGGCGACGTTGCTGTGGTCCGCTGCGCCTCCTCGTTGGACATCAGGGCCGGCGGTAACAGCAGCATCAAGCCTGCTGTCACGGCCAACTGCCAGGTTCGCCTCGAGACGTCCCGGCCTGGCCCGGTCGGCCGCGCTCGGCCAGATTGCGCACGAGGAGCGACAGCAGGCTCGGCCCAGCGCGAACCCACCATGAACAGCGCCGTCATCACGATGCCAAAAAAGACCCAGCCGTACAGGATGTGGTCGATGCCGGCGGCAAGCTTGTTGCCCGACAAGTGGCCAAGCATCACCGTCAGATAGGCCCGCAACCAGTTGGCCACGACAGGCACACCAATGGACAGCGCAACGAAGATCCAGCGCCGCCGGTTCGAGCTGTAGTTCAGGTAGGCGAACAAGCTGCCCACCATGAACGAGGCCATCAGGTAGCGGATGCCGCTGCAGGCCTCTACGACCGACCAGTGTCCGCTCGGGATCACGAACTGGGCGCCTTCTCGGTAGACCGGTACCCCGGTCATGCGCAGCGCCATCACGGTGAAATCTGCCGTCCATTGCACCATCGTCGGCACCATGAATTCGCCTATCGGCACGGCAAAGAACAGGAACGCCAGCGGAAATGTCAGCGCCCGCGCCACCTGCCAACCCAGCACCAGCGGCACCGCCAACACGAGTATCGCGGTAAAGGCCAGTTGCTCGAGTGCATTGGATCCGGCCAGCCGTCCCAGCAGCCAGGCCAGCACCGCAGCCGAGATCGGCAACAGCGTCCAGGCCAGGGGAGCAGGCACCAGGCCTGCCAATTCATCGCGCTTGCGCCAGACCAGCCACAACGCGATAAGCGGCGCGACGAACGCGTGCGCAAAGGTCTCGGACCGCAGCCATATCGAGACCATCGCGACGACGGTGGGATGGTAGGCCAGCAGCAACAACGCCACTGACAGCACATAGGCCACTGCAGGCCAGCGCCAAACGCCTGGAACTTCAGGCAACCTCAGGACCCAGGCATGCATGCCGCCTCCGTTACCAATGCGGGAATTTCTTGCGCTGTCGCTCGTCGGCCCGCAAGGCTCATGGCTTGATCCAGGTCGGCCAGTCGTGCAGGCCAGCTGTAGTCGTCGAGCACCCGCTGGCGGGCCGCCAGGCCCATTGCGCGCGCATGTGTCGGGTCGCTCAGCAAGCCGCCCACCTGCGCGACATAATCCTCGACGCTGCGCGCGGGCAACAAGACCTGGCTCACGCGCGCGTCCAAGGCCTCGACACAGGCTTGCGCCGCCACCACCGGGCGCGCCATCGCCATGGCCTCAAGCACCTTGTTTTGCAGGCCACGGGCCAGGCGCAGCGGCGCGACCACCACGGCCGCATGTTGCAGATAGGGTCTGACGTCGGGCACCGTGCCACTGATCGAAACCGCATCGCTCGCCAATGCACGCACTGAGGCCAAAGGATTGCGGCCAACGATGTGCAACCTCAGGCGCGGCCAGCGCTGGCGCAGCGAGGGCAATGCTTCCCTGGCAAACCAGGTGATGCCATCGACATTGGGCCAGTAATCCATCGCCCCGGTGAACACCAGAGGTACCTCATCAGCGCGGTAAGGCGAAGCGCGCTGAGGATCGGGCGAGAAGTAATCTGCGTCGACGCCGTTGCTCAAGGCTTGGACTCGGCCACGGTGCTCAGGTGCAAGTTGCTCGAACAGCGCGACCTCCTTGTCTGTGACGAGAAAGGATTTCACCGCTTGGTCCACCACTTCGCGCTCGTAGGCGAGCAGGCGCTCGCCCTCGCGGCGGTACAGCCACGAGATCGGCCAGCGGTGTTCGCCAGCGTACTGTGTCCACTTGGCCGAGTCGACGTCGACCAGGTCCACCAACGCCGGCAAGGACGGCCAAGCTTTCAGGTACTGCACCATTGACGACGAGAACACCAACGCAGCATCGATACCTTGTTTCGCGATTGTCTCGCGCACCCAGCGATGCAGTCGCCTGTCGTCGTAGTAGTCCAGCGTGAGCGCACGCCCACCCAGCAAGGCGCCCAAGCTGGCCAGCCTGGCGCGGCGCGGGTTCAGCGTGATCACCTGCAGGTCGGCGCACATCGCACGCAAGGCTTCAAGATGCTGAACATCGTCAGGGTCGTCGATGAAGGTGCCGACGAATACCCGGTGCCGCACCGCCAGATGCTTGAGCAGGTGGTAGGAGCGAACCTTGTCGCCCTTGTTTGGCGGATACGGCATGCGGTGTACCAGGTACAGCAGGTTTGCCATGGTTTGCAGCTCAACCCAGGTTGCGCACAATGAAGGGTCCCAGCCAATTGGCCAACCCCAGCGGCAGGCGGCGCCAGGCCTCGATCATCAGCCTGTACTTGGCGTTGCCGGGGTTGTTCTGCGGCACGGTGTCGCGCTTGTACAGGCAATATTCATAATGCAGCGGTGTGGGCTCGAAGCCCCAGTTCTTCTTGAACGCGTGAGGCCCGCTGCCTTGTTTGCTGCGCCCGAAATCGAACTGCCTGATCCCGCGCGCGGCAGCGCGCCGCATCAGCTCCCAGTACTTGAAGTCGTTGGCTGCCAGATCGCGCGCGGCCAGGTCATCGCCCGCATGGTGAGGAAGCACCTGGTCGCGGAAGTAAAAGCTCAGCACGCTGCTCAGGGGTCGACCGTCGGCCGTCACCACGGTGAGTACCTCGCAGTCGGCGCCAAACTCGTCGCGCAAAGCCTGGAACCAGCGCTTGGGCATCGCCGGCGTGCCGTGTCGATGCACGTTGTCAGCGAACAGCGCAAAGAAACGGTCGACATCTGGATCGATCTCGCTGCGCAAGCCGTTCTTGATGCCTTTGCGGACCATCGCACGCTGCTTACGCGGGATCGCCAGCAGGTTGGCCTCGTCGTCGGCCAGGATGGACTTGCGCAGGCTGACATAGAGATCTTGCAGCGGCCAATCCTGGTGCCGTCGACCGACGTTGCGCAGTTCCAAGTGGCCTGCACCAAGACTCCGGGCGATCTTCTGGGCCTGAGCCTCCAGCGCATCGGCCGCTGCCGAATTGCTGGCCGCCACACCGCCGTAATCCGCGAAAGGCAAGCCCACCAGCGAGTGGCCAAACAGCAAGCTCTTGACCTGGGCCAGCGGCAGCACGCCCTCGATGCTGCCGTCGCGCTCCGCATAGAGGAAATGGGTCGGATGACCGAAGACCTGGTGCAGCACCCTCTGCCAGCCTGCGCGGTGGAAAAAGGTCGCTTGCGGGCAGCCCAGCACAAAGGCGTCCCAGCGCGCCGCCGTGGCAGCGTCGCACACCGTCAGTTGTTTGATCACCAGCATCGGCTAGGCCGCCATCATTGCCGGATTGGCAACCAGCCCACTGCGTGAAGATGAGTCCGAGGGCAGGAAGATCTCGTCCATCCGTCCCCAGCGAAAATCGCGCAGCAGCCGGTCCAGACGCGACTCCATGCGGTCGATGTGGAGGTAGTGGCGAAACCGGGTCTTGAGGTCTATGCCGGCCACCCTAGGCTGGCCAGGGTCGATCTCCCAGGGGTGGCAATAGAAGATCGCAGGTTTACGGTCGACAGCGTTGACACGACGGATCATCCAGCGCGACAAGGCGTAGGGCAGCAACCTGAAATAGCCGCCGCCGCTACAAGGCCAGTTGCGACCCCGCATGCGCAAGGTGGTCAGCGGAATCTCCAGCAGGCCGTTGACCACCGGGTGCGCAAACCGAGGCGAGTCCGGCATGCCGTAGTGGTCATGGGCGATCGGGTAGATGCTTGAGCTGTAGCGGTGTCCAGTGGCCCATAGGCAATCGAAAGCCCACAGATTGCCGATTGCGATCGAAAAACTGGGCGCACGGTACCCGAGCACCGCTTGGCCACCGATGTCTTCAAGCAGCCCTCTGGCGCGCTTGATGTCCTCAGTGAAGGCTCTGCGGCTGAGTTCACTGGCACGCTGGTGGCCGTAGCCGTGGCTGGCCAGCTCATGGCCTTGCGCAACGATGCGACGCACGATTTGCGGATAGCGTTGCGCGACCCAACCCAGCGTGAAGAACGTCGCCCGAGTGGCGTGTCGGTCCAGCATGCCCAGCAGGCGATCAACATTGGCTTCAACCCGGCATTCGATTCGATCCCAATCGCCGCGGCGGATATACGGCGCCATCGCCGAGACCTGGAAATAGTCCTCGACGTCGATGGTCAACGCGTTGGTGATGGCCGGCATTGACGCTTCGGTCCCGGTCATCTGCGGCCTGAGCGCGCGCCGGCGGCCAACCACCGCCACAGGTCGGCGGCGATACGGTGCGCGGCCTGGCCGTCCCACAACTCAGGCATGCGGCCACGCTTGCCGGCACCGCGCAGGATGTCGGCAACCGCAGTCCGAATCGCCTGGCCATCGCGACCGACTAAGGTGTTGCTGCCCTGGTCAGCGGTGATTGGGCGTTCGGTATTCTCGCGCAGCGTCAGGCACGGCACACCCAGCGCAGTGGTCTCTTCTTGAAGCCCTCCAGAGTCGGTCAGCACCAGCGTCGCGTCTCGCATCAGCCCGAGCATCTCCAGGTAGCCCTGCGGCGGCAGCAACAAAATCCTGCGCGCATCGATGCGGCCCATCAAACCGAAGCGCTCGATGTTGTGGCGCGTACGCGGGTGCAGCGCAAACACCAAAGGCAAGCTGTGCGCGACCTCGCTCAGAATCCCGAGCAGGCGCCGCAGCGTATCCGCATCGTCGACATTGGACGGTCGGTGCATGGTGATCAGTCCGTAACCCTTTTCATGCACGATCAGTCTCGGATCGATGCCGTGCGCGCGCAGGGTCTGATCGATAGGCTTGGCCTGAGAGCGGTTGGCCTGCAGCGAGTCGATCATCACGTTGCCGGCAAAGCAGACCCGCTCGGCAGCCACGCCTTCGCGCAACAGATTCTCCAAGGCGCTGCGCTCAGTGGTGTAGAGCCTGTCGGCCACCTGGTCGGTCAGGACGCGGTTGATCTCCTCGGGCATCTTTCGGTCATGGCTTCGCAGCCCAGCCTCGACATGGACCACCGGCACATTCTTCTTCACCGCCACCAGCGTGCAGGCCAGCGTGGAGTTGACGTCACCGACCACCAGCACGCAGGCTGGCTTGTGCTCATCGAGCGCGGGCTCGAAGCGACGCATCACCTCAGCGGTCTGCACCGCATGACTGCCCGACCCGACCTCCAGGTTCAAGTCGGGCAGAGGAAGTCCCAGGTCCTGGAACAGCTGTTGACTCATGCCTTGGTCGTAGTGCTGCCCTGTGTGCACCAGCATCGCAGGCAGCGGCGGCTGATGTGCTGCCAGTGCCCTGAGTATGGGCGCCATCTTCATGAAGTTGGGCCTGGCGCCGACCACGCACATCACTGGCGCCTGACGTTGTGGGTCCTGATCCAGTGTCAACAATCTCTCTCCCCCGTTGCGATCATCGCTGCTCACTTCAATCCCTCGTCAATGGGTTTTTTCACCGCGTTCACCAGTTGTTGGACCATGGCCAGCAATTGCAGATTGGACCGCTCCAGTCTCAGCATTCCACGCTCGAGTCGCTGGACCTGCTCACCACGTTGCTCGAAGGCCAGCCGACCGACCTGGCCCGATAGCTTGTCAGCGGCGGCCGGATCGATCTGCAGCTTGTTCAAATCGACATCAAGCGCCGTGCTGGTGTTGACGGGATCAACGGCTGACCTGCTGCCCGACAGGCCCTCTGCGCCAGCCGGCCGACGCGCGGATACGTTGGACTCTTGCGCGAACTCATTCACCACCTCCTGGACATCACTGCATTGCAGATGTGTCTTGCCCGCCAGGTAGCCCGCCAACAGCAATCGATCGCAGACCGAGTTGACGCGTCGCGGAATACCGCCGCTGGCTTTGAAGATCAGGTCTAAGGCCTCGGGATCGAAGCTGGGTTGTCCGGTCGAGCCGACACACTTGAGCCTGTGCTCGATGTATTGCTGAGTCTCATCTCGATCCAGTGGGCCGATATGGCAGGTAGCGGCCACGCGCTGGCGGAACTGCTCCATCTCTGGTCGCTGCAAGATCTCGCGGAATTCTGGTTGACCAACGAGGAAACTCTGCATCAACGCCTGGTTGCCGTACTGGAAGTTCGACAGCATGCGAAGTTCTTCAACTGCGCGAAGCGTCAGGTTTTGCGCTTCATCGACGATCAGCAGGCAGCGCTTGCCCTTGGTCGTCTGGCTGACCAGAAACGCCTCCAACGTGACCAGCAACTCGGACTTCGGCACATCCTTGACCTTGAAGCCAAATGAGGCCCCGACCATTCGCAAGGTGTCCTCGGCGCCAAGCTGTGTGGTCACCAGATGGCCTATCACGACGTTGCTGCCGTGCAGGCCGTCGATCAAGGCCCTCAACAGCGTTGTCTTGCCGGCGCCAATCTCACCGGTGATCACGATGAATCCCTCGTTGCGCGAAACCCCATAGTCGAGGTAGGCCTTGGCGCGCCGGTGCTGCTTGCTGCCGAAGTAGAAGCTCGGATCCGGATTGAGTTGGAAGGGCTTGTTGTTGAGCCCGAAGAACGATTCGTACATGGCTCAGAACCGGACGTTGACGCTGGCGAAGACAGCGTTTTCATCAAACGGCGCTCCGGCGCTTTCGTAGAGACCGCGACGAAAACCCAGCACCAAGCTGCTCGCGGCGGTTGGTTGCAGGCTGTACTGCAGGCTGGCTTGGCGTTGCCGGTTGAACTGACTCGCGCTTGTTCCCCGGCCCTGGCTGCCACTGAGCACCAGGTTGATCGACGACGTGGGCGTCAAGCGGTGTGACAAGTCCAGCGAAACGCCGATCAAGCGAAGCTTGCCGGCCATCGCCAGGTCATCGACGGCAC